>OCMG01000004.1:1752596-2095193 GCA_900215285.1 Ensifer adhaerens | reverse complement strand
ATCGTCTGGAATGCCGAGATCGCTGAGATCGTCGGCGACGCCTCCCCCGTGTCCGTCACGGGCGTGAAGCTGCGCAACACCAAGACCGGCGAGATCACCGAGCATGCGACCAACGGCGTCTTCGTCGCCATCGGCCATGCTCCGGCGGTTGAACTGTTCGAAGGCCAGTTGCGCCAGAAGCCGAACGGTTACCTGTGGACAGCCCCTGATTCGACTGCCACAAATGTCGAGGGGGTATTCGCAGCAGGCGACGTGACGGATGACACATTCCGGCAGGCCATCACGGCCGCCGGCATGGGCTGCATGGCGGCGCTCGAAGCCGAGCGCTATCTGGCCGGTCATCTCGCAGTGCCTGCTGTCGCCGCAGAATAACTAGAAGTTCTTGACTTCAAGGGGAACGGCATGGGCGGACCGCTCGACTGGGACAAGCTGAGAATTTTCCATGCCGCTGCGGAGGCAGGCTCGTTCACGCATGCCGCAGAGAGCCTGCATCTGTCGCAATCCGCGATCAGCCGGCAGGTCAGCGCGCTGGAGAGCGATGTCGGCTGCAAGCTCTTCCACCGCCATGCCCGCGGTCTGATCCTCACCGAACAGGGCGAACTGCTCTATCGCACCGCCCATGACGTGCTGATGAAGCTGGAAACGGTGAAGATCCAGCTCACCGAGACGACCGAAAAGCCGAGCGGCAAGCTGAAGGTCACGACGACCGTCGGCCTTGGCCAGGGCTGGCTGACCGACAAGATCCAGGAATTCCTGAACCTTTATCCCGACATGCAGGTCCAGCTCATCCTCGACAACGAGGAGCTGGATGTGAACATGCGTCATGCCGACTGCGCCATTCGGCTCCGCCAGCCGCAGCAGTCCGACCTCATCCAGCGCAAGCTCTTCACCGTGCATATGCATGTCTATGCTGCACCCGCCTATCTTTCCCGCCATGGCGAGCCGCAGTCGATCGAAGACCTCGACAAGCATCGCATCATTTCGTTCGGCGAACCGGCGCCCGGCTACCTGCTCGACGTGAACTGGCTGGAAATCGCCGGCCGCTCGTCGGACAATCCGCGCACGCCGCATCTGCAGATCAATTCGCTGAGCGCGATCAAGCAGGCGGCGCTGAAGGGCATCGGCATCGCCATGCTGCCCGACTACATTGTCGGACGCGACCCGGGACTCGTGCAGCTGGTAACAAATGCCGACGTTCCTTCCTTCGATACGTATTTCTGCTATCCGGACGAGATGAAAAACGCCGCGAAGCTGAAAGTCTTCCGCGACTTCATCGTCGCCAAGGCCCGCAATTGGAACTTCTAAGCCCTGCAAAACGACGGGAATCGAGCCGCCCAGATTGCAGGCATATCGGATTACTGCCCATATTTCGGGCAGACGTTGATCGTTTTTCGTGAAGTCCGGAAAGCCGTCCAAAATTCCAATTGATATCTTCGCGAGATTTTGACCTTCGGATCAATAAATTTATTATGCAATTTCAACTGCTTGAATCTTAAACTCGGAAAGCCATGCAATCATCGCATGCCTGACATGCAGTATGCGTCATTGAATACTGCACAATTTGGCACCATATCACGCTCAGTTGTTGAGCTTAGCGGTTTTCCTCCCAGTGCCGCTGCAACAACTGTTCCCCTCTGGAGGTTTTTACCTTCACAACTATACGGGCCCGAGAGAGATCTTGAGGCCCTTTTTTTTGCTTGAAAAGATGCTTGGCGGCGAGAAATCTGCCAACGCGAAAAGGCACGAACAGCCTCGGGTCCGGATGCGGGCCAGAGGAAACGGAGCGCGGCGGCAAAACGCGCTCCGGCGCAATCGACAGCCTTAACCGATGGCGGTCGTGTCAGCAGGCGTATTCGCGTCGCTGCTTTCGACGTAGCCGTTGTTGAAGGTCTGGATGACCTGCTTCAACTGCGTCATGATGTCCTGAGCAAGTCCCTGCATGTCGGGTTTCGACTCTGCTCCATCGGCGCCCTTCGCGTGATGCGCCCCGCCAGCCTTTTCATGCTCGGCCTTCAGGTTCGCGGCGAACTGATCCTCGCTGATCGATCCGGTCCCGGCGGTGTCGATCGAGTCGAAGATTTGTGTCGCATCGCTTTCCGACATGCTTTTCGGGCGACCCGCGACGAATTCGGAAAGGGAAACGGAACCGCTCTGATCGGTGTCAATTTTCGAAAAGGCCTTTTCCGCCGCCTCGGCGCCGCCACCCCCATGGCGATGGTGATGACCGTGGACCGCACCAGCTTGCTGCTGGTCGACGGGCTGTGTGCCATCGGTCGTGGAGGTTGAACTTGTGGTCGAAGAGGGATCCGTCGTGCCTCCGGCCTTCAGCGCCTGAATTTCCATCATCAGCGAATTGATGGTGGAGGTCGCCTGCGCCCCGACGCCCGTCGTGTCGTCGGTGCTCAGCACGCTGGCGAGCGATGGCACGGTCTGGGCTGTGGAAACAGGCATGCTTGGGCTGGAAGAATCATCACTGTCGACAGACTGGTTCGCAGCCAGCAATTGCGACAATGTATTGGGGTAGACGGCAGTGCCGCCTGGTGATGACATAATTGAGGTCATGCTCATCTCCTTGTGAGATTGCAGTTGAAGTCACCACTCGTCGCCGTCCCCAAGCGTGAGAAGCGGCAGTACTAGGCTCCCGCAACCTTGAGCCAGCATTGCGTTTCATAAGGCGCGCATAGCAAAAGCCGCCGAGCTTGCACCCGGCGGCTTTAAAACACGCGAAAAATGCGCTTGAAGCTTACTTGCAGGCGCCGCAGAAGCGTTGGATGCGGCGGCAGGCTTCTTCCAGCATGGCTTCCGAAGTCGCGTAGGAGATGCGGAAGTTCGGGCCCATGCCGAAGGCCGTACCGTGAACCACGGCAACACCTTCCGATTCGAGCAGTTCCATCACGAAATCCTGGTCCGTGTTGATGACACGGCCCGAAGGCGCCGTCTTGCCGATCAGGCCGGCGCAGGACGGATAGACGTAGAACGCGCCCTCCGGAACCGGGCAGGAAATGCCCTTGGCCTGGTTGAGCATCGAGACGACCAGATCGCGGCGCGACTGGAAGATCGCCTTGTTCTTCTCGATGAAGTCCTGCGGACCGTTCAGCGCCTCGACGGCTGCCCACTGGGCGATCGTGTTGGTGCCGGACGTCTGCTGCCCCTGGATCATGTCCATGGCCTTGATGAGTTCGACAGGGCCTGCCGCATAGCCGATACGCCAGCCGGTCATCGCATAGGCCTTGGAGACACCGTTCATGGTCAGCGTGCGGTTGTAAAGGCCAGGCTCGACCTGAGCCGGCGTGGCAAACTTGAAGCCGTCGAAGGTCAGGTGCTCATACATGTCGTCGGTGAGAACCCAGACATGCGGATGGCGGATGAGAACGTCCGTCAGCTTCTTCAACTCGTCATGCGTATAGGCAGCACCCGACGGGTTGGACGGCGAGTTGAAGATGAACCACTTGGTCTTCGGCGTGATCGCCTTTTCCAGATCTTCCGGCTGCAGCTTGAAGCCGTTCTCGATCGTGGCGTTGACGAACACGGACGTGCCGCCGCAGATCGCGACCATTTCCGGATAGGAGACCCAGTACGGCGCGGGAATGATGACTTCATCACCCGGGTTCAGCGTCGCCATCAGCGCGTTGAACAGGATCTGCTTTCCGCCTGTGCCGACGATGACCTGGGCAGCGGTGTAGTCGAGACCGTTTTCTCGCTTGTACTTCTTGGCGATCGCCTCACGCAATTCCTGGATACCGGCAACGGCGGTGTACTTGGTCTCACCGCGGTTGATCGCGTCGATCGCGGCTTTCTTGATATTGTCCGGCGTGTCGAAATCGGGCTCGCCTGCGCTGAGGCTGATGACGTCAACGCCCTTGCCTTTCAATTCGCGGGCCTTCTGAGCCATTGCGATGGTGGCGGAGGGCTTCACTCGGGAAAGCGCGTCGGCGATAAAAGCCATGATCTTCGAACCTTTGAGAACTGACGAAAAAGGCTGGCCGAACCCTTGAGCACCCGGCCTTGAGCCGCGTTGGGTTATGTCGAAACAAGCCCCGCATTTCAAGTCAATTCGGGCAATGCACGCTTCAATTTTGGCGATCGTATCACGGGCAATTCGCCACAGGTTAATTCGAAAGTAACAAATTGCTGGTATTTCGGGGGTTCAATGTATCACTCTGCCACCGGATTCACTTGATGACTTCGACCAGCTTGTTTTCACGCTTGCAGCGCCTGGAGGACGGCACCTATGTCGCCACCTATGGCGCCTTCGTGCTCCAGACCGCGCTCCAGCCGATCTTTGGTGAAGACGCCAATGGGGACCTGCTGCTGGCCGCATTTGAAGGCCTTGTGCGCGCCAGGCGTGGCAGCGAGCCGGTCGCCCCGTCGCAATTCTTCCCGCAGATCAGCCCGGCAGACCTCCCGGAGGTCGACAGCCTGCTGCGCACGTTGCACATTCTGAACACCGGTCTCTTGAACCGTCGATCCGTCAAGCTTTTCGTGAACTTCCATCCGGGCATGTTCCTGACGCTGCAGGCGATCCGCCATGAGGTCGATCGCATTGCGTTGGCCACGCGCGAAGCGGGCATGAAACCGGAGCAGATCGTCTGTGAAATCACCCGCAAGCAGAACGAAGACCTGAAGGCGATCACCCATTTCGCCAACAGCCTGCGCGAACTGGGCTTCAAGACCGCCGTCGACGAATATGGCGCGCAGGACAGCGATGCCGAGCGTGTCGCCATCCTGAAGCCCGAATTCGTGAAGTTCGAAACCACCTGGGTTCTCGAATTCATGCAGGACCCGACCGGCTTCGCGCTTCTGAAGGTCATGGTCGAGCAGTTCATGGAACGCGGCATCCAGCCAATCTTCGAAGGGCTTGAAGAGCTTTCGCAGGTCGAGCTCTGCCAGGAACTGGGCGTGCCGCTCATGCAGGGTTATGTCCTTGCTCGCCCTGAAATCGCGCCGACAAGCTTCAACCGCACCTATCCGGAGCCCTTCCAGCATGTCCGTGCGCAGGCAGCACCCGCCCGCGCCTCTATGCCGTCTTTCGGCGCAGGCCGAAAGGCGTCGTCCTTCGGCAAGAGAGGGGCCTGAGCGCCCCTCCCCGCCTGACTCTCGTCATTTCCCGACCGAATTCAGAACCTTGTAGACATCCGTCGAGCTCTTGCCATTCGCCTCGGCCATGGACTTCATTGACGTTGCGGCATCGGCGGCGTCAAAACCGGCCGCCTTCAGACTGTCGACCAGCACCTCCGGTGAAACACCCAACACAGGCGCCACGGCCGCAGGCGTGGCGGCCACCATCGTGGCGGCCAGCGCGAATTGCGGCGGGCCGCTCCTTTCCCCTTCGGCTCCAGCCGGCACGAGACCGAAGGCGGCGACGGCCGCAACGCCAGCTGCCAGGCTGACAGGCATGGCCGTCCGTTTAAAATAGTTAACGAAAGGTCGCCAGTTTCGCCACATGTGAAGCACGAATGGGAGGATCAGAACCATGCTGAGCCATTCATGCACACCGTGCAACCAGGCAGGTCCCAGATGGAAGAAAATGATCACGCCAGATATCAGCGATACAACAAAAAGTGAGGTCAGCGCAGGCGTTGCGTAGCGCAGCAATGTGTCTTTCATCTCCGGTCTCCTTCAGGCCATAAATCCTCCGCAAGTACCGGCTTAAACCTGATAGAAGTCATTGTAAAATCACATTAAAATTATTTTCATGCGGATAACATCGCTTCACGTTCCAGACACAAAACTTAACACGCGTCTCGCTCGCGGGCACGTCAGGCACGATGTCCTCCTGCAAGTTTCGCGCGTGCCTTGAATTCGTCACGATAAATCTCCCCTGGCGTCACAATTTGACCCGTCTGAGGCCATGATGACCCGTTTTAAAATAAGACATCGATCACGTACCGCCTGTCACTGAGGAAACAGCCTCCGGAAGACACGATCGATAGGGACATTGCGGGCCAGTCCAACGGCCGGCAGAACGATTGGGGAAGATCATGTTTCTGGAAGACGAACTGGAATATGTACGGCTGAAGCGCAACGACAACATCATGGGTTGGCTCGCGATTGTCTTCGTGGCCGTCCTCGTGTGCATGTTTGCCGGCCTGATGAATTCCGCCTCGGCGACCGGCGCAGGCGCCTCGGCAGCGGACATGCCCCACACGGCAACGCTCGATCTGCAGCAACCCGGTCTGTTTTCCGCACCATCGTCCATCGGCGACCGCCAGATGGTCCTCGTCCAGCTCGATAACGCGCAGGCAGCCGCTCGGACCGATGGCGTGCTCTCGGAGATACGTCCCCTGCCGGCAGCGGAGGTTACGGCTCCGGCCGCCCTGCTCCAGAATGCCGTTTTCCAGCATGACTCCGGCGCCCGCATGGTTGATGCCGTGTTCGAAGTTCATCGGGGCCTCACGCCCCTCATGTCGAACCCTTCGTCCAACCTGAACCCGCCCCACCAGACGGCGCTGGCGGATCACGACATTATCAGTGGTCTGCTGCTGATCTCCTCGGCCGTGATCGGCGGCAGTTTCATCCTGCTTGCCTTTGGCGGCCCGCGTGGACGTCATGAGGACGAGGATCGCCTTGATGTCCTCTAGGAAGGACGAACACCGCCAGCCGCTTGCCATCCGCACCGCCATCACGCTCCTGATCGTGGTGGCGCTCGCGGGTATCGTGCTGATCGGCGACGGGCTCTACATTAAGGCCAAGGCGGGTCTGGCGCACATACTCCTCAACCGCAGCTTCGACCGCCGCGTCGAAGGTCTTGGCGACGGTCGCCCCTGGCCCTGGGCCGACTTTCGAGTCATGGCCCGCATCTCGGTCCCGCGTCTCGGCATGAGCGAGATCGTGATCGCCGGTGCGACGGGCAAGGCCACGGATCTCGGCCCCGCATGGCTTGAAGCCTCCCCGCTGCCGGGCGACGCTGGCACGGCCGTCATTACCGCGCATCGCCGCACGCAATCGGCGTGGCTCCGCGAGCTGAAGCCGGGCGACACGATCCACGTCGAAATGGCCGATGGACGAGAACTCGACTTCCGCACCACCGACAGCCGGGTTGCGCGGTGGGATGACAACGGGATCGACGTCTCGGCCATGGGCAAGCACCTGGCATTGACCACATGCTGGCCTCTCGACGAACAGGAACTCGGTCCCCTGCGCTACATCATCGACGCCGAACTGATCGATATCAGGCAACCGGTGCTGGCCTTCAACGGCTGATCGTCACGGTCCCTTTTTCTGCCGGCCTGCCCTTGAGCCAAAGGTAAGTCGCTGCTAGAAGCCCGGCCGTCGCCCATCGCCCCCTCCCCCGCACAAGGCCGTTTCATGTCCCGCCTTCAAGCCAATCTTTGCCTTCTTCTGGCCGGAGCGATCTGGGGCGGCGGTTTCGTGGTGCAGTCGAGTGCGATGAAGTCGCTGGGCCCGCTTTGGTTCATCGGCCTGCGGTTTCTGGTCGCCACAATCGCGGTCGCGCCCTTTGCCTGGCGCGAGGCAGGGCGGGCGGCAAAGCCTGTCGCCCCGCGCACCTACTTCGCTTTCACCGCCATAGGGCTTGCGCTGTTTGCCGGCGCGCTGACGCAGCAGATCGGTCTCCTGACAACCACCGTCACCAATTCCGGCTTCCTCACCGGCCTCTATGTGATCATGGTCCCGATCCTGACCGTCGTAATCCTGCGCCGTGCCCCGCACTGGATCATCTGGCCGGCGGCGACCCTCGCGCTCACGGGCATCTTCCTGCTGAGCGGCGGCTCCCTGACGAGCCTCTCCTATGGCGACGTCATGACGATCGTTTGTGCCTTCTTCTGGTCCGTGCAGGTCTTCCTGATCGGCATTTTCGCCAGCCAGAGCGGACGCCCGCTCATGCTCTCCGCCTGGCAGTTCGGCGTCACCGGTCTTTGCGCGACGCTGGTAGCGATCTTTCTTGAGCCCATCTCGTGGGAAGCCATCCGCAACGCGGGTTTCGAAATCGCCTATGCCGGCGTCTTCTCCTCCGGTCTCGCCTTCAGCCTCCAGGTCATCGGGCAGCGCTACACCACAGCACCGCAGGCAGCGATCTTCCTGTCGTCGGAAGCGCTTTTTGCAGCAACCTTCGGCGCTCTTATTCTGGGCGAGACGATCACGCCCCTTGGCTATCTCGGCTGCGGCATCATCTTCCTCGCCATGATGCTCGTTGAAATCGTTCCGGAAATCCTCTCCCGGCGATCACAATCCCACGCCTGAGCGCGCTGTTTTGCTTGAGTTTGTTCCTGCTTGATTTTCAAGCACTTGCAAATACTGCCCAGATACCGGGCAATTAAATTTTTGAATTTCTCTAAAGTTGCCGCAAGAAGTTTTGAAAAGCGCGTAAAAGTTTCGCTTGCCAATTTTTCAGAACTACATCACTCTGCGCTCCGTTCACAGGTTTCTGTGAACACACGGGAAGACCTCATAAATTCTGCGCTCCGGAGACGCGACAAGTTCCGGGCGGTCAGTTTGGGGATTGGGCAAGGCAGGTCCGATTTCCATATGTACCGCGGTAACAAAACAGGACCTTTCCTCTGCATGACCTCGACTGCCTGCCGAAAGCCTCGAGTTGAGGCGCAGCATGAGCCCGTAGCGGCACGGGCGTGAGAAAAGGACCTGAGACACATGGCCGAGACTGGCACTGTAAAATTCTTCAATACCGACAAGGGCTTCGGCTTCATCAAGCCCGACAAGGGCGGCGCGGACATCTTCGTCCACATCTCCGCCGTCCAGGCATCCGGCCTCAACGGGCTGACCGAAAACCAGAAGGTTTCCTTCGATACCGAGCCGGATCGTCGCGGCAAGGGCCCCAAGGCTGTCAACCTGACGGTTACGGGCTGACCCTTTCAGACTGATCGGCTGAACCTATTTGAAACCGCGATCTGCAGGCGTCCTTGGCGCCTCGGGTCGCGGTTTTGTATTTTGTCATGGAACTTTGCTGGCTTCGCGGAATTTTAACCTTGTTCAGACTGCGTTCAGCTTCGACGACCTAATTTTCGTCATAACGACGCGATCTGATCGCGCGCATGGACGAAAGGAAAGGCCATGAACAAGCTTTCGAAATTTGTAGCGATTTCGTGCGCCGCAACGGTGGCAGCTTTTGCTGTAGCCGGCAGCGCTTCTGCCCAGGAATGGCATCGCCGACACTACCACCATGGTGGCGGTGATGCCCTTGCCGCCGGCGTTGCCGGTCTCGCCGTCGGCGTGATTGCCGGCGCAGCCCTTGCCAGCCCCCCGCCGCCGCCACGCCGCTATTATTACGACGAGCCGCCGCGTCGGGTCTATTACCGTCCGGCCTATGTCTATGAGCGGCCGGTCGAGGTCTATCGTCCGGGTCTCGCCCCGTGGTCGCGCAGCTGGTATCGCTATTGCTCGAACCGGTACCGCTCCTTCGATCCGCAGAGCGGCACATTCGTCGGCTATGACGGCCGTGAGCATTTCTGCACGGCAGGTTGATATCAGAACAAGAAATGCCGGGCTTGGCGCCCGGCATTTTTGTTTGTCTGTCGCGGCTTAGATCGTTTCAATATTTCTTCGAAACGCTGAAACGATCCATCTCTTTGTTTTTGCGCCATTCCGGACGCGAAACCGGTTTCCACGTTCGCTGGAATTGCTTTAGAGGCCGACGAGGAACGGATTGTTCCGCCGCTCGTCGCCGATGCGGCTGCCCGGGCCGTGCCCGCAGATGAAGCCGACATGATCGCCGAGTGGAAACACTTTCGTCTTGATGGAATTCAACAACGTGGCGTGATCGCCACCGGGAAGATCCGTGCGCCCGATTGATCCGTGGAAGAGCACGTCGCCCAGGTGGGCGATCCCCTCCTCGCGATGGAAATAGATCACATGCCCCGGCGCATGACCCGGCGTGTGATAGACCTCGAACACATGGTTTCCAAAGCCGACCGTATCGCCATCGTCGAGCCAGCGATCCGGGGTGCAATTGCGCATGGGCGTGTCGAGACCATACATCTTGGCCTGCGCCTCAAGCCCCTTCAGGAATGTCTCGTCGTTCTTGTGCGGACCGATGATGTCGACACCAAGCGCTTCCTTGAGTTCCATGGCCCCGCCGGCATGATCGAGATGGCCATGTGTCAGCCAGATCGCCTTCACGTCGATGGCGTTCGACTTCAGGACCTCCAGGATCGTCCCCACATCGCCGCCGGGGTCGACAACGACACCTTCCTTGGTCTCGCTGTCAAAGAGAACCGTGCAGTTCTGCTGGAAGGCCGTTACCGGGATGACCCCCGCCTGAAGCTTCGCCATGTCGCTACTCCGTTGTCCGATCTCGTCACGAGATAGAGGAAGTCGGCGTCAATGGGAACCGTCGAAGGGAGAATTCAACGCGCGGAAATTTCCGCCACAGGCGTGTCGAGCGGCGAAACCGCGAAGGAGGCCGTCGCTGCGAGCAGCGCAGCCACGGACAACACGATGGTGAAGAAAAGGATGGCGACCGGCCGCATCATGCGCGGCGACTCATCATTCGAAATCGGCGTCGAAGACATGAAATTCCCCCTTCGTTTCTTCGCTGGCTGCGACCGAGAATTCGGTTTTAAACGTCATTGCAGAGGGAAGTGTTCCCTGCCCGGGGCACGGTTTTGTCTTTTGTCAAACGCCCGGCACATTCGGGTGCTCCCTTCCTTGATCTGGATCAATCTGCGTCATTAAGTCGTTGACATAATCGGGAAATCGCGTGAAGCTTTCATCCAGATCATGGACTGACGGGAGGCATTTCATGGACTATGCAAGCATGGCGATCCAGATCGTTGCAGGCATCATCGCGGGAAACGCGGTTTGCGCCGCGATGAAGCAGCCGGCACTCACGACATGGAGCAGAACGACGGTGGCGGCGGTGGGCGGCCTGCTTGGCGGCATCGTCTTTCATCTGACAGGGGGCGAAGGCGCCGTGTCGGGCGCCCTTGTCGACATCTACACGGGTGGCTTCGGCGGCGCGATCCTGACACCGATCGTCGGCGCGCTGACAACCGGCATCCTGCGGCATCGACATTAAGACCGTCTCGCCAGGCTTCGTCGCGATCTTGCTTGCGGCCAATCCATGCGTGGCGACCAGAACTCATATCTTGCTGTTGATCGGATGGACATTTACGGTCTATCGGGAAACAAGGGCCGCAGGCCGTGGCCTTGAAACAGGAAGATATGAGGACTGCGCATGCCCCAGCTTCAACGCCCGCGCGCTGGCAAGACAGGCCGGCCGGAACCGATCATGGAGCCGATGACGGCTGCCGATGGCGTTGATTTCGAGATCATCGAACTGTTCTTCTTCGCCTACCGGGCTTTCACCTCCGATCCTGATGCCATTCTGGAAATGGGCGACATGGGCCGCGCCCATCACCGCGTCATGCACTTCGTAAACCGCGAGCCCGGTATGACGGTGGCTGCACTCCTGGAGACGCTGAAAATCACCAAGCAGTCGCTGGCGCGCGTTCTCAAGCAGTTGATCGACAAGGGCTATATCTGCCAGATCGCCGGTCCCGAAGATCGACGGCAGCGCTGCCTCTACCCGACCCGCGCCGGGCGCGACCTCGCGCTGGAACTGGCAGCACCCCAGCACCACCGCATCGCGCATGCGCTGGCAACTGCAACACCGGAAGAACGCGCGCAAGTCGTGCGGTTCCTCACCCGCATGTGCGGCGAGGAAGAAGGAGGCAAGGCATGATCAACAGCGCCAGGATCGACACGATTGCCGACGACGCACCGCATATTCTGATCGTGGACGACGACAAGCGTATTCGCGACCTGCTTCAGCGCTTCCTCCAGGAAAAGGGCTTCCGTGTCACCGCAGCCGCCGACAGCCAGGAGGCGCGCCGGAAGCTCGAGGGCCTCGACTTCGACCTGCTGATCGCCGACGTCATGATGCCCGGCGAAAACGGCATCGCACTGACGAAATCGCTGCGCAAGGACCGCAAGTTTCCGATCATCGTGCTGACTGCGCTCAGCGAACCTGAATCGCGCATCGAAGGTCTGGAGGCCGGCGCCGACGACTATCTCGGCAAGCCCTTCGATCCGCGCGAACTGGTCCTGCGCATCAACAACATCCTGCGCCGCAGCGCCGCGGAACGTCCGCCCGCCATTGAACAGATGATGTTCGGGCCCTTCACCTTCTCGATCACCAAGGCCGAGCTTCGCCGGAGCGGCGAATTCGTGCATCTGACGGACCGCGAACAGGAAATCATGCGCATTTTCGCCACGCGGCCGGGCGATACCGTTCCTCGTCACGAGCTTGCCGGCAGCGACGCCGACACCGGCGAACGCACCATCGACGTTCAGATCAATCGGCTGCGCCGCAAGATCGAAGACGATCCGTCCAATCCGGTGTGGCTGCAGACGGTCCGCGGCATAGGCTATCGTCTCAACACGGAATGAAGGAAAGGGTCGGGACCCGTTCAATGGCAGACGTGGACGCAAAGCCGAGCAGCTTCGATTCGATCCGTCCGGAACGGGATCGCGTTCCGTCGTCCGGCTGGAAGCGGTCGATGCGCTGGCTGCGTCGGCAATTGCCGACGGGCCTTTTCGCCCGCTCGCTGCTGATCATCATCCTGCCGATGTTCATCCTGCAGGGCGTCGTGACCTACCTGTTCATGGAGCGACACTGGCACATGGTGACCGAGCGGCTTTCCAGCGCCGTCACCCGCGATATCGCCGCCATCATCGACATGATGGAGACCTATCCCCAGAACGACGACTTCGCACAACTGAAGCGCATCGCCAGCCAGCGCCTCGAGCTGGACATCTCCGTCGAAAAGAACGGCACGCTGCCACCACCGCGTCCCAAGCCCTTCTTCTCCCTGCTTGACGACTTCCTGAGCCAGGAGATCGCACGGCGCATCGCCAAGCCCTTCTGGATCGACACGGTCGGCAATTCCCGGATTATCGAAATCCGCATCCTGGTGGGCAAGGATGTCCTGCGCATCTTCGCGCCCCGCGCCGCTGCCTATGCCTCGAACACCCATATCTTCATCATCTGGATGGTGGTCACATCGCTCATCCTGATCGGCATCTCGGTTCTCTTCATCCGCGGTCAGATCCGGCCCATCACCGCGCTTGCCAAAGCCGCCGAGAGTTTCGGCAAGGGCCAGAAAATGCCGGAAAACTTTGCCCCGCGCGGAGCTGACGAAATTCGCAAGGCGAGCCTCGCCTTCATTCTGATGCGCGAGCGCATCGAGCGCCACGTCGAACAGCGCACCGCCATGCTCTCCGGTGTCAGCCATGACCTGCGCACCGTGCTGACCCGGTTCAAGCTGCAGCTGGCGCTGCTGGGAGACGACAAGGAACTGGAGCCGCTTCACCAGGACGTCAACGACATGCAGTCCATGCTCGAAGGCTATCTCGCCTTCGTTCGTTCGGAGGCGGAGGAGGACGTCGGCACGGTCTATCTGAGCGAAGTCGTGCGCCGCCTGGAAATGCATGCGGAACTTGAAAACAAGGGCTTCAGCGCCGCGATCGAAGGACAGGACGAAATCCGGGTTCGACCGAACGCCTTCAACCGACTGGTCTCGAATCTCATTTCGAATGCATGGCGGCATGCCGACAATGTGCGCTTCAGGGCCGATCACGGTACGAAATGGCTGACCGTGACCGTCGACGATGATGGCCCGGGCATCCCCGCCGCCATGCGTGACGACGTGTTCAAGCCCTTCTTCCGTCTGGACGAGGCGCGCAATCTCAATGCTTCCGGGACCGGCCTCGGCCTTTCGATTGCCCGGGACGTCGCCCGCGCGCATGGCGGCAACGTGACCCTGGACGACAGTCCCATGGGCGGCCTGCGGGCGATCATCAGAATTCCGGCCTGAACCGGCGGCCTATCGACCGTATCCGCCCATCAGTTCCTGATAGGGCCGGCGGAGATTATAGCGATGCCAAGCATCGATCCGCCTGGGGTAACGTGCCCGCAACGCGTCGAGTGGCTGCAGCAAGGCGCCGCCCCGCCCCAGATGACCATCGATGATTTCAACGATGCGGCGGTTCGGCCACGGCTTGTTGACAATCTTGAGAAAGGCCTCGAAGGCCTCCACCTCGCGTCCCGCCCCTGCCCGATGCGCCATGAGGCAGAAGGCAAACGCGGTCGAGCGGCTGACCCCGGCATGGCAATGGACGAGAATGCGACTATCGGGAAGTTCGACGGCGGGCCGGACTGTTTCGAACAGGCTGACCACGAGATCGGGAAAATGCACGGTGAAGGCGGCGGTCTCCTGATCGCGCAGCCGCGCCACGATATGTTCGCCCCGGCCGATCACCGGCACGAGATGATCCGGCAGCTCGGGATCGATCAGCGAGACGACATGGGTCGCCCGCCATTCCTCCGCCACTTCGCGGGCGCGTGGCAAACAGCTCACGCGAAAACTCTGATCCAGCATCATCTTGATCCCCTCGAAACCGAGAATCAGGCCTACGCCTCGAATGGGGCAAAAAAGGGCACGCGGTGATCGCTCAGCAGAGCCGAGCGCCATCCGGAACGGAAAGCTCGACGCCGGCCAAGACGATCGCGCCATCCGCATCGGCAAAGCCGAGCGTCAGCACCTCCGACATAAAGGGACCGATCTGTCGCGGCGGAAAATTGACGACGCCCATGACCCTGCGGCCAACCAGCGACTCCGGCGCATAGTGCACGGTGATCTGTGCCGAGGATTTCTTTCGCCCGATCTCCGGTCCGAAGTCGATCACCAGCTTGATCGCCGGCTTGCGCGCCTGCGGAAACGGCTCCGCTTCGACAACAGTGCCTATACGGATATCGACCTTCTCGAAATCCGCATAGGTGATCGTGCCAGTCGTTGGTTCGGTCATGGCAGCCCGCTCAGTTCCCCAGTTCCTGTGCCCGCTTGCGCGCCGCGGCAATCGCTGCATCGAAGAGCGGCTGCATGCCGTCATCGGCCATCAGGACGGAAAGGGCGGCCGCCGTGGTGCCGCCCGGAGACGTCACGTTGATGCGCAGCCGCGAAGCATCCTCGGGGGACTGGTGTAGGAGTTCACCAGCCCCCGAGACTGTTTCTCGAGCAAGACGCATGGCGAGGTCCGCCGGCAGACCGAGCTTTCGGCCTGCCTCAGCCATGCACTCGACGAGATAGAAGACATAGGCCGGGCCACTGCCCGACAGCGCCGTGACGGAATCGATATCCGCCTCGGACGAAACCCATTCGACCGGACCGCTGACCTTGAGGAGATCATGCACGGCGGCCTTCTGCGCAGCCGTCACGGCCGCGTTCGCAAAAGCCCCGGTGACGCCGCGCCCAACCATGGCCGGTGTATTCGGCATGGCGCGCACGAATGCGCCCTCGCCCAGATGAGCTTCGATGAAGGAAAGGGTCTTGCCTGCGGCAATCGACACGACGACCGTGTCCGTCCCCACAAGGCTTTTGACGGGCGGCAACGCCGCGTCCATGATCTGCGGCTTGACGGCGAGGAAAACGATCTCGGCCGTCATGCCTTCCGGCGGCGCTGCAACAACATCGATCCCGTGCTCGGCAGCCATTGCAGCCATCGCATCGGAGACTTTCGGATCCAGAATCAGGACCGATGAGCCTTCAATGCCGCTTTTCAGCCAGCCGGCGAGCATCGCCCCGCCCATATTGCCTGCACCAAGTAGAACGATCTTCTTCGTGGGCGCCATGCTCAGGCTTCCCCGGCCGTTTCGAACAGGACGGCGTCAACCGCCTCCTGCGCGTCCATGCCGGACCAGACGACAAACTGGAAGGCCTGGAAATAGGCCTCGCAGCTATCGAGCGCATTCGACAGCAGAACCTCGACCTGACGGTCGGTCGGTTCGGCACCGCCGGCGAGCAGCAGCGACTGCCGGAAGATAATCGCATCTTCATGGCGCCAGATGTCGAAATGACCCATCAGCACCTGTCCATTGACGATGGACAGCAGGCGGATCACTTCGTTGACACGGCTCTGCGGGACCTTGAGGTCGAAGGCGCAGGCGAGATGCAAGGCCTCGAAATCCTCCATCCAGGAGAAGGATACGTTGTAGTCGGCCCAGCGGCCGCCCACAGACATCGAAATCTCGTCTTCGCCGGACCGTTCGAAGGTCCAGTCATTGTTGGCGGCGACAAACTCGATCATGTCGACCGGGTTCGATTGGCGCGCGATCTGCACGTCTATAAGGCTCATTAGGCATGTTCTCCATCGGACCCGCAAACGGTTCGGCGACAAGCACACACTCGCCAAACTCGCTCCACACGCCAGATACAAAGATGAAACGATCCTATGCGGTAAAAAGGCTAGGCGCGTCGTCCTGCCCGAAACTTGCGCCGCTTCGAATCGTCGTTGAAAATCAGTCTATAGCGACGACCCGTTCCCGCCACCCCCGCCACCACGGCTTTCGACAGCTGAAATCGCCTGCCTGCTTTAGGAGCCGCTTGATCGCAAAGGCATAACCGACTCTGCGATAATGATTTTTCGGTCGAATCCACAGGTGGACAAAATTTCCGAAAAAATTTGATTGAACGAAAGTCCGATGAATGCACCTGCGAAATGGCGGTGATTCATGCACAGGCACCGGACTCGCGACAGGCGAAAAGAAAAGGGGCCTCGCGCCGCGAGACCCCTTCAAAGTCTTGGAATCAGGATCAAAGCCCGAGCGGCCAATCAGCTTTTCTTCGCGGCCAGCTTCGCCTCAAGCTCGGCGATGCGCGCCGCCAGCGCATCGTTTTCCTCGCGCGCCTTCACGGCCATCTCGCGCACGGCTTCAAACTCCTCGCGCTTGACGAGGTCCATCGAATTCATGAACCGTTCCGCTTGCGCCCGAAACGCGGTTTCGGCTTCCTGACGCAGGCCCTGCGCAGCGCCGGCTGCATCCGTCATCAGCTTGGCGAAATCGTCAAAAATGCGGTTCGGTCCCGTGGACATGATCGTCTCCCTTGCCTTTCGGACTTGAACATTCTGAGACTGAGGTAGGTCCTCGCGCCATCTTATGCAAGCACAATTGCAGCGTACCGGAAGAGCTGAGCGGACAAGGGCGGGCAGGTTTACCAAAGGTCAGAAAAATCGCCTTGACCCTGCCCCTTTCACACTTCATTTTCCGGCGCGAAACAGTGGGGCTGTACCAGATTGCATAGCGAACTCATCACCATGGCGGCCATCGCCTTTCCCGGCTTCAACCCGATCGCCTTCGAATTGGGGCCGCTCAAGGTGCATTGGTACGGCATCGGCTATGTCGTATCCATCATGCTCGGCTGGTTCTATGCCCGCCGCCTGATCGCCAATGGCAATCTGTGGCGCGGCGGACAGGCGCCGATCAACGCTCAACAACTCGATGACTTCGTGCTTTACGCGGCCATCGGCATCGTGGTCGGCGGCCGCGTCGGCTATGCGCTTTTCTACGACCTGCCGAACGTCATCGCCGATCCGATGCGCTTCTTCCGCGTCTATGACGGCGGCATGTCCTTCCACGGCGGCTTTCTCGGCACGACGATCGCCATGATCCTCTTTGCCCGTGTCCACAAGATCGCCGTCTGGAGCCTGTTCGACATCGTCTCCATCGTCGCCCCCATCGGGCTCGGCATCGTGCGCGTCGCCAATTTCATCAATGGCGAGCTGTGGGGCCGGGTGACCGACGTTCCCTGGGCGGTGATCTTTCCGACCGGAGGCCCATTCCCCCGCCATCCAAGCCAGCTTTACGAGGCCGGCCTGGAAGGGATCGTGCTCCTTTCCGTGCTCAGCCTCCTGGCTTACGGTCCCAAGCTCCTGAAGATCCCGGGTTTCATCACCGGCTTCTTCGTGTGCGGCTACGGGCTTAGCCGCATCACCGGCGAATTCTTCCGCGAACCGGATGCGCAGCTTGGCTATCTCTATGGAGGATGGCTGACGATGGGCATGCTGCTCTCGCTGCCCATGGTCGCCGCCGGCCTCTGGGCCATCTGGCGCGCGCGCCGCGCGGCGGCAAGGCTTCCTCAGGGAGACGCAGCGATCCCATGACCACGCCGCTTGCGGAAAAGATCAAGGCCTTCATCCGGGCCAACGGACCGATCAGCGTGACGGACTACTTCGCGCTCTGCCTGGCAGATCCGGAACACGGCTATTACAAGACACGCGAGCCCTTCGGCGCGGCCGGCGATTTCACGACGGCGCCGGAGATCAGCCAGCTGTTCGGCGAAATGGTCGGGATTTTCCTGGTGCAGGCCTGGAAGGCGCATGGCGCGCCTTCGGAGTTTCACCTCGCCGAAATCGGGCCTGGCCGAGGAACCATGATGGCCGACATCATCCGGGTCATCAAGAAGCTCGCCCCCGATATGTTTGAGGCCGCGCAGTTCCACCTGATCGAAACCAGCGAACGCCTGCGCAAGGTGCAGGCGCAGACGCTGGTGGCCGACAAGTGGAAGATCAGCTGGCATGACGGCTTTGACGGCATCCCGCCGGGCCCTCTCCTGCTGGCCGCGAACGAGCTCTTCGACGCGATCCCGATCCGCCAGTTCGTGAAGACGCCGACCGGATTTCGGGAGCGCATGGTGGGTCTCGATGCCGAGGGCGAACTGACCTTCGCGGCCGGCATGGCGGGCGTCGATCCCGCCCTCCTGCCCGGGCCGCCCGGCCTGCAGCCGATGGGCGCCATCGCCGAGTTCGCCCCTGCCCGCCTTGCCGTCATGCAGGCGCTCTGCCAGAGGCTCCTCGAAGGCGGCGGTTCGGCGCTGATCATCGACTACGGCCATGTCGCCTCCGGTTATGGCGACACATTGCAGGCGATCCGCGCCCACCAGTTCGACCCGCCGCTCGCTCATCCGGGCGAAGCGGACCTGACAAGCCATGTCGATTTCGAGGCGCTGGCCAAGACGGCGCATCTCTCCGGCCTGCATGTCAACGGCGTCATGCATCAGGGCGATTTCCTCGCGGGGCTGGGCATTTACGAGCGCGCCGAAGCGCTTTCACGCGGCAAGCCCCCCCTTGCGGCAGAGGACATTACCACCGCCGTCGACCGTCTCGCCGGCGCCGGTGCCGGCAAGATGGGGGAACTCTTCAAGGCTCTTGCCGTTTCTTCCAGCCATGTGGAACTCGAACCCTTCATCGGGCGGCGCGCCCATTCCGGCGACGTGGCAGACGATTGACAGACCCATCCGCAGTCAGCAACATCCGCCTCGCGTGAGGGGTCTGCATCGCGATGCAGTCTCCGGGACAAGGGCGCGACAACGGGAGACAAGATCATGGACATCCCCGCAGGCCTGAGCCCGATCATCAGCAATGTATTGCAGGACGCGTCCGGCGACGTCATCCGCCATGCCTATTTCACCCGCCAGGGCGGGGTCTCGGAAGGCATCTATGCCGGCCTCAATGTCGGCCTCGGTTCCCGCGACACGCCGCAACGGGTGATCGAAAACCGCACCCGCGTCGCCAACTGGTTCGGCGCGCCGATTGAAAAGCTCGCGACAGTCCATCAGGTCCACTCCCCCGACGTTTTCACCGTGACGGACACCTATTCCGACGAACGACCCGAGGCCGATGCGCTTGTGACAGCCACGCCCGGCATCGTGCTCGGCGTTCTTGCCGCCGATTGCGGCCCCATCCTCTTTGCTGATGCCGAAAATCGCGTCATCGGGGCCGCTCATGCCGGATGGAAGGGCGCGCTCTATGGCGTTTTGGAAAGCACCCTAGAGGCCATGATCGCACTCGGTGCGAAACGCGAGACGATCACCGCGGTTCTAGGCCCTTCGATCAGCGCCGCCAATTACGAGGTCGGCCCGGAATTCGTCGAGCGCTTCCTGGGCGTGAACAAGGATTACGCACGATACTTCACCCCATCGGTCAATGAAGATCATTCCATGTTCGATCTTCAGGGCCTGACCGTAGACCGCCTGAAAGCCTCCGGCGTCAAGGCGGCCATGACTGGGCATTGCACCTATGCCGACGAGGAGCGTTTTTTCTCCTATCGGCGCACGACGCACCGCAAGGAGCCGGACTATGGCCGGCAGATTTCCGCGATCATGCTCAATCGAGCGGCCTGAACCGCCGCTTCGTGACGGGAGGACAAGGACATGGCAATGCATTTCTCTGAACGGGAATATACGCAGCGGATGGACCGGCTGACAGCGCAGATGCGCGAGGACAATCTCGATGCGATCCTGCTCTTTGCTCAGGAAAGCATGTACTGGCTGACCGGCTACGACACATTCGGCTATTGCTTCTTCCAGACGCTCATCGTCAAGGCGGATGGGTCGAAGGTCCTGCTGACCCGCTCGGCCGATCTCCGTCAGGCCCGCCACACGTCCAACATTTCCGATATCCGGATCTGGGTCGACCGCGCCAATGCCGATCCGTCCGTCGACCTCAAGGAACTGCTCAACGAACTCGATCTGCTGGGTTGCCGCGTCGGCGTCGAATACGACACGCATGGCATGACAGGCCGCACGGCCCATCTCGTCGACCGCCAGTTGATGAATTTCTGCGAGATCATCGACGCCTCGTTGCTGGTCGGCAAACTCCGGCTGATCAAGAGCGAGGCGGAAGTTGCCTGCGCGACGGAAGCGGCACGCCTTGCAGATGCTGCGCTCGACGAGGCGATCCGCCTGACCCGCGCCGGCACGGACGAAGCGGAGATCCTGGCTGCCATGCAGGGCGCGATCCTTGCCGGCGGCGGCGACTATCCGGCCAACGAGTTCATCATCGGCTCCGGCGCGGACGCACTTCTGTGCCGCTACAAGGCCGGCCGCCGCACACTTTCGGAACGCGACCAGCTTACCCTCGAATGGGCGGGCGTGTCGGCCCATTATCATGCCGCCATGATGCGCACGATCGTCATCGGCGAACCGGAGCCCCGCCAGATCGAACTCTTCGACGCCTGCCGCGAGGCGATCGAGGCGATCGAACTCGTCCTGCGCCCGGGCAACACATTCGGCACGGTTTTCGATGTCCATGCCCGCGTGATGGATGAACGCGGCCTCGCCCGGCACCGGCTGAATGCCTGCGGCTATTCGCTGGGTGCACGCTTCTCGCCCTCCTGGATGGAGCAGCAGATGTTCCAGGCCGGCAATGCGCAGGAGATCGAACCGTCCATGACGCTCTTCGTCCACATGATCATCATGGATTCCGAATCAGGTTTCGCCATGACCCTGGGTCAGACCTATCTGACGACCGAAGACGCGCCAAAACCGCTCTCGCGCCATCCGCTGGCGCTGCTGACCGCCTGAACGGTGCAGAACCGGCCCTCCTCCGGGGCAATTGCCGCCATGTCATTGACATGACGTTCGCCCCGACCGTTAATGCGGACGAATTTTCAGCCTGAACCAACAGGAGGACGGAACAGGATGCGGCAGCTTCTCGTGTCAGTGCTGACGGCAGGTGCGCTTTCATTCCTGTCCGCCTGCACGACATCGAACCTGATGTCGCCGCCTGCGCCGATCGGCGATCCCGGCCAGAAGACCGCGACCACCTCGAAGGGCACGCCACCTGCCCTCGACGCGGCAGGCGAGACCAGCCTCGCCGCCGAAGAAAACCGCAATGTCGGCACGCAGCAGACGCAATTCCCGCAGACGGCGACGGCGTCCAGCGATGCCCAGCAACCGATGCCGGAACAGACAGGGCCACGGAGCCCGATGCTTGGAGCACCCGGCGGCGTGTCCGCCACGCAGAAATCGATCTATCAGGCCTCTGGCCAACCCGCAGCCCCGGGCGTACTCGGCACGCTGCCCGCTGGGCAAAGTGCGGTCGCAGGCGGATCGATCCGCTTCCTGCCGATCATCGGGGCGCCGATCTCCGCCGTTACACCGCTCTCCAAGGATCTCGCAGCAGACGCATCGGCGCGCGGCATATCCATCCGGCCTTCGTCGGACAACTCGGCCGAACATATGCTCAAGGGCTACTTCTCGGCCTTCGATGACGGCAATGGCACGACGATCACATATGTCTGGGACGTCCTTGACGCCTCCGGCGCGCGCCTGACCCGTCTGCAAGGCCAGGAAAAGCTTTCGGGCAAGTCTGCCGATCCCTGGGCCAGCGTCCCGCCGGGGGTCATGTCCAAGATCGCCTCCGACACGATCAGCCAATATATCGCCTGGAAGTCGGCTCGACGCGGCTGAAGCGGCACAAGTGCATCGCCCACCTGTCATTTTCCGGGAAAACGCCATCTAATCCGAGTTTCCCGCTTGCATTCACGGGTAGGCGCGCTAAAAGGCCGCCATTCGAGCATCAGAGCGGGCCGCGATCTTCAACAGTCGCAGACGTTTTAACTCTTTGTTTTTTCGCATGTCGTAACCGCAAAAACGCTGCATGATTTTGCGCGACATGCCCTATCAGGGCGGGCCAACATGAAGGTTTTCGCAGGGAACTCGAACCGGCTTCTGGCCGAAGCGATCTGCAACTATCTCAAAGTTCCCATGGGAAAGGCCACGGTTCGGCGCTTTGCTGACCAGGAAATTTTCGTTGAACTTCAGGAAAACGTGCGCGGCGAAGATATTTTTGTCGTCCAGTCCACCTCCTTCCCGGCCAACGACCACCTGATGGAACTGTTGATCATGATCGACGCGTTCCGTCGCTCCTCCGCCCGCCGCATCACCGCCGTGCTCCCCTATTTCGGCTATGCCCGCCAGGACCGTCGCGCCTCTGGCCGCACGCCGATTTCGGCCAAGCTGGTTGCCAACCTGATCACCGAAGCCGGTGCCGACCGCGTGCTCACGCTCGACCTGCATGCCGGCCAGATCCAGGGCTTCTTCGACATCCCGACGGACAACCTGTTCGCCGCCCCGATCCTCGCCCGCGACATCAAGGACCACTACGACCTGCAGAACGTCATGGTCGTCTCCCCTGACGTCGGCGGCGTTGTGCGCGCCCGTGCGCTGGCAAAGCGCCTCGACTGTCTGCTGGCCATTGTTGACAAGCGCCGCGATCGTCCGGGCGAATCCGAAGTCATGAACATCATTGGCGACGTCACCGGCAAGGATTGCATTCTCATCGACGATATCGTGGACTCGGGCGGCACGCTCTGCAACGCAGCGGAAGCCCTCCTGAAGAACGGCGCGACCAGCGTGACGGCCTATATCACACACGGCGTTCTCTCCGGCGGTGCCGTTGCCCGCGTCAGCTCCTCGAAGCTGAAGGAACTGGTGATCACCGACACGATCCAGCCGACGACGGCCGTGCAGTCCGCGCACAATATCCGTGTGATCACGTCGGCGCCGCTCCTCGGCGAAGCGATCAACCGCACCAGCATGGAAGCCTCGGTCTCGAGCCTCTTCGACTGATCCGGCCCATATCCAGATGCAGCAACGCCGTGCGCTCAGTCAGAACGCACGGCGTTTTCGTTTACAGTCGTCGCGGTCGCCGATCAGCTCAGGCCCAGCCGCTTGACCTTGCGATGGAGCGTCGCACGGCTGATGCCGAGCGCTTCGGCGGTACGCGACATGTTGCCGCCATTGCGGTTGATCGCTCGGCGAAGGGCCGAACGCTCGGCCTCCAGCAGATCGGCCGACCGCGTCGGTTCGCTTTCGTTGAGCAGATCTGCCGCCGGAATGCCGGCCGCAAGCCGGCTATCGTCGAGCCCGAGCGCCTGGCGCGCACCGCGCGTTGCACCAAGGACGATATCGTCGCGATCCACGGCCAGCAGTGCGCCATAGCCGCTGCCAACCATGACGATGCGGGCCATCGGGAAAGCGCGGCGGAAGAGATTGCCCTCGATGCGCAGCGCCGCGTCGCGCACGGCATGGGACAGCATGGTCATCGTGAGCTCATTGGCATCGTCGCGACAGGTCGAGAAATCCAGCACACCGGAAATGCGCGCCGTGTGATCGCGGATCGGGGCAGCGGTGCAGCTCAGGCCGGTATTGGAAGAAAGGAAATGCTGGTCGCGGCTGACGGTTGCGGCACGCTGGTCGGCCAGCGCCGTGCCGATACCGTTGGTACCCACGCTCGCCTCGCTCCAGACCGTTCCGGACCAGAGGCCGACACCGCGAAAATCCTTCTCGTCGCCCGCCGTTCCACGCCGGTCGAGAACGACCCCGTTTCCGTCCGTCAGCAAAAGCGCGTGACCGGAGCGGCCGGCCATGGTGAACAGCCGGTCGAGCTCGTCCCTCGCCTCTTCGACCATCACCCGGGACCGCTCCGTGGCGTCACGAAACTCCTGATCAGTCAGGCGTGCGGGGGAAAGGATCTGGTCGGGGCTCAGCTTGTGCACATTCATGCATCGAAGCCACGAGGCGGCAACCGGCGAACTCGCAGCCTGCGAAGACTTGCGCGCCAATGAATAGACCTTGTCTGCATGTTGGGTCATGATCAGCTCAGCTCCTCCCAAAGCTCCTGCTCAGGCATTGCGCAATCGGCTCCCGATCGAAGCTATGCAGCCCTGCAGGTCCGTGCCGATTACACGAAACTGTCGGTCAGGATTGCACGGTTCCGCCGACATTGCATCAAGACATTTGCATACGTCAGCCAGCAGTGTCTCAATATTGCGCCACTTGACGCAAGCCCGCATTGATCTTCATCAAGCTGTCAAATGAGAACTTCTTTGCGCCCGGCGTGCACTGGCTTGCATTCGAAGCCCCTTTGGAGTATGGAGCGCCGTCCGCCTAGACACCCTTGGAGGCAAGGCGGATGAGGCTTTCTGCGAATTCAGCAACAAGCTTCAGCTTCGCATCGACCAGAGATGGCCGGGTGCGCGGCTCTCCGCAACATTGAAAGGAAATACCATGAGCCACGCTTCGTACGAGCTCAAGGCCGAAAAGCGCGAACGGGTTGGTAAGGGGTCCTCCCGCGAACTGCGCCGCAACGGTCTTATCCCAGCAGTTATCTATGGCGACAAGCAGGCCCCGATTTCGATCGCTCTGTCGACCAATGAAGTCACGAAGAAGATCCACGCTGGCGGTTTCATGACCACCATCGCAACGATCGACGTCGGCGGCGAGAAGATCTCGGTTCTCCCGAAGGATTACCAGCTCGACCCGGTCCGCGACTTCACCATGCATGTCGACTTCCTCCGCGTCTCGGGCAACACCCAGGTCACGGTTGCCGTTCCGGTTCACTTCATCAATCACGAGAAGTCCCCGGGCCTCAAGATCGGCGGCACGCTGAACGTCGTTCGCCATGAAGTTGAATTCCATTGCCCGGCAAACGCCATTCCGGAAGCCATCACGGCTGACCTGACCGGCTTCAAGATCGGCGAAGGCGTTCACATCTCGCACATCAAGCTTCCGGCAGGCGTTACGCCCGTCATCACCGACCGCGACTTCACGATCGCCACGATCGCGACCCCGGCCGGCGGCGTCCAGGAAGAAGGCGAAGCCGAAGCCTGATCGGTTACCGATCGACGTCTGATCGTCAGTCACGAGCAAGGCCCGCTCCACAAAAGTGTGAGCGGGCCTTTTCTTTTTGCGCAGTGCAAAAAGTCTCACGCCGATATTCAACGTCGGTTAAGGCTCGCATGCAAGATTAACGCCCTTATCCGGCTGGTCGAAGCATCATTCCATTCAGGGCCCCATGCACACCCACTCCGTGGAAAAACGATTTTTGTTGATCATCTGCGCAGCGGTGCTCATCTTCGTGATGCCGCTGTTCGGGCTGTTCTTCTATCTGTCTGCTGAGCGAACCTTGAACGAACGCATGGAGAGGATCGACCTCACGATGCTGACCAATGCTCAGGCGCTCGGCAAGCCGCTCTGGGACTTCGATATCGACAGTGCGAGGAAGGTCGCCGCCGCGATTGCCGCAGGCGGCGAGATCGAAGCCGTCCACGTCCGCGACACCTCCGGATCGATCGCCATCAGCGTCCCGACCAACGGCACCAAGCACGGCGTTGCCACGCGGCGCTTCTCCACTCCGATCAATTATGCCTCGGTCGACGGCGAGAAGCATGTCGGCACACTGGAGGTGGAAGTCGACGGTGGGGGCCTGATTTCCACGATCGGCCCGCGCGACATCAGCTTCATGTTCATCTTTGTCTTCGCGGTGGCCATCGTCTTCCTCGCCTCCGTGATCGCCAACCGCGTGATTGTCATCCGTCCCCTGCTTCGGCTGATCGACGCGGTGGTGCAGACGCGCCGCAGTGGCTATCGCCAGCGCGTTGACTGGTACTCACGCGACGAGATGGGCATGCTGGCCGACAACTTCAACGAAATGCAAAGCGAACTCGCCCACGAGGAAAGCGCGTTGAAGGCCGCACACGCCCTGGTCCAGGCGGTCTATAACAAGACGCCCGCCATGCTCTACATGATCGATGCCGACGGGCGGATTGCCGCCGTGTCCGATTACTGGATGTTCGCCACGGGCTACACGCGGGATGAGGTAACCGGCCGTCACTTCACCGATTTCCTTGCTCGTGGAGAAACGTGGCGTCCGGGACTGCATGCGCAGAATGCGACCGCGCCCGACGCCAATACATGCACGATCAAGTTCCAATGCGCCGACAGCCGTATCATCGATGTTCTAGTCCGCGAGACGCCGATGGGCGCAGGCGCCGAACAGACCAGTGCGCTCTGCGTGATGACGGACGTGACGGAACTGAAGGAAGCCGAGACGCGAAACCACATCCAGGCGATCACAGACCACCTGACCGGCCTCCTCAACCGTCAGGGCTTCGAAGCCGCGCTCGATGGCAAGATCATCGAGGCCGACAGGCGCGGCCACCAGCTCGCCTGCCTCTTCGTCGATCTCGACCGCTTCAAGTGGATCAACGACAATCTGGGCCACGCTGCCGGCGACGACGTCCTGAAGGAAGTGGTCAGCCGCGCCACCGCCCAGCTGCGCCCCTCGGACGTGATCGCCCGCCTGGGCGGCGACGAATTCGCGATCCTCATCTCGGCCCCGGACGCCGAAGCCATTGCCCGCGGCGTCTCCAGCCGCATCAAGTCCATCTTCGCTGCGCCCTTTACGCCGGAAGGCGCCAGCGTCACCCTCAGCGCCAGCATCGGCATCGCGCTTTACCCCCGGCATGCCTCCTGCGCCGCCGAACTCCTGCAAAAGTCGGATCTGGCCATGTATGCGCGCAAGCGCAACGGCAAGAACGGCACCGAAGTCTTCGACGATTCCATGGCCGACAGCGCCCGCGAACGCGCCGAACTGGAGCGCTACATCAACGAAGCGCTTGAAAACGACTGGTTCGACGCATGGCTGCAACCGATCTGCGATCTCGAGACCGGTCGCCCGACGAACTTCGAAGCCCTGATGCGGCTGCGCCACCCAGCGCACGGCGTCCTGCCGCCTGCAAAGATCATCGCGGTGGCCGAGGAGAACGGCACGATCGAGGCGATCGGCAATGTGATTCTCCGGAAGGCCGTTGAATATCTGGCGCGCATCAGCACCATTCCCGGCCTCGAGAGTGCTCGTATGTCGATCAACTTCTCGCCGCTGCAGCTCAATGCCGACCTCCTGGCGCGCATGTCCGATATCCTCATGAAATCCGGCATCCAGCCATCGCGTATCGTGCTCGAGATTACCGAAGCGGTGTTGATGCGCAATAATCCGGAAATCAACATGGTGCTGCGGGGGCTGCGCGATTGCGGCATGTCGATCGCGCTCGACGACTTCGGCACGGGTTATTCGTCGCTCAGCTACCTGCACCGTTTCCCGGTGAATATCGTCAAGGTGGATCGTTCCTTCGTCGCCTCGCTTCATCCGGACAGCGCCATCGAACGCGACAAGCCTTACCTCCTGATCCAGGGCATCAACACGATCGCCCAGCACCTGAACTGCAAGGTGGTGGCCGAAGGCATCGAGACGCCGAGCCAGCGGGAAATACTGAAGGATATGGGCATCCAGTTCGGCCAGGGCTATCTGTTCTCGCGACCGCTCAGCATCGATGACATCGAACAGCTTTACAATCCGACAGGCGAACGTCTGTCCGGACGCGCCTGATCCCGGTGAGCATGACTGAAATCACATTCCCCCGCGCCGTTCTGCGGCTTGTCTTCGGTGTCCTCGCCATGGCCGGGACGGCAACCGCCGCAGAAATCCGCTTCGTGACGGAGAACTATCCACCTTTCAATTACCTGGAACAGGGAGAGATCACCGGGACGTCCGCAGCGCAGATCAGGACGCTGATGAGGGACGCCAACATCTCCTACACGATGGAAATCATGCCATGGGCACGCGCTCTCGCGCTTGCCGAGATCGAGACCGATTTCTGTGTTTTCACGGCGGTTCACAACACCGAGCGCGACGGCAAGTTCAAGTGGATCGAGCCCCTCGCCAGGAGCCGCACGCTTCTCATACGCAGGCGTGGCTCAAGCGTCGCGCCGAAAACTCTGGAGGAGGCCAAGGCCTTCACGATCGGCACGCAACGCGGCGACTTCACGGACGACCTGCTCCGGAAGAACAATTTTCCGAAGGTCGATCTCGCTACCGATCTCAATCTCGGGCTGAAAAAGCTGATGAGCGGGCGGATAGACCTGATCCCCATTTCGGAAAAATATTACGAGAGATTGAAACGTGATGGCGTTGCGGTCGAATCCGTGCTGACATTGGATGACAGCACCTATGCCATTGCCTGCAACCGAAACGTGCCCGATACTGTGATAGGCCGCATGCAGCAGGCTCTGGACAAGCTGATCGCCGATGGCACGCAGAGACGGCTTCTCGAATCCTACGGCGTCAGCATGGATGACAGCGCGTCCAGATAATCGAAAGCGCTTGATCGGAAGGCTGTGAGGTATTGCAATGGCGATCGCGCACCTCGGACGAAATGCCACCACGAAGGCTTCGCAGCTTGCCCGCTGCCTTTGTCTTTCGACCACCTTGGCCGTCTTGGCGACGCCCGCCCTTGCCGAGCCTCTACAGCTGCTCACCGAATCGTACCCGCCTTACAACTACCAGGAAGATGGAGTCCTCAAGGGCATTTCCGTCGATCTGCTGAAGGCGGTCATGGAGGACGCAGGCGTCGATTACACCATGAAGGTCCAGCCCTGGGCGCGCGCCTATGGACTGGCGCTGAACACGCCCGGGCATTGTGTCTTCTCCACCGTCCACACGCCCGAGCGCGACCAGCTCTTCGAGTGGGTGGAGCCCCTCTTCACCACAGAGGCCTATCTGGTGCGCAGGGTGGGAGCGAACATCCACCCCGCCAACCTGGAAGAAGCAAGGCGCTACCTTGTCGGAACGCAACTGGGCGATTACACCGAAGCCCTGCTCAAGCAGGCCGGCTTTCAGCGCGTTGACCTGACATCCGAAATCGATCTCAGCGTGAAGAAGCTGATAGCCGGCCGCATCGATCTCATGCCGATGGCCGCGTCCATGGTCAACAGTCTGCAAAAGCAGGGCGTGGCGATCGAGCCAGCCCTCATCCTCAATGTCAGCCTCGATTCGCTGGCCTGCAACAGGAAGACAGACCCGGCAACGCTCTCGCGTATCCGTGAAAGCCTCCGGAAACTCATCGCCGACGGAACACGCGCCGGCATCTTCCAGCGCTACAAGTTCATTGAAGGCGGACTTCTGCGCTGAGGGGCTGCTCGGCGCTTGACAGAGGCCGCCGTTTCGCATTTCACGAGGCAACTGCTTCCACTTGCGCGGACAAGAGCCATGAAGATCATCGTCGGCCTCGGCAATCCCGGCCCGCAATATGCGGCCAACCGCCACAATATAGGGTTCATGGCCGTCGACGCCCTGCATCGCAAGCACCCGTTCGGCCCATGGTCCAAGAAGTTCAAGGCACAGATTTCAGAAGGCGAGATCGCCGGCGAGAAGGTACTGCTGATGAAGCCGCAGACCTTCATGAACCTGTCCGGCGAGGCCGTTGGCGAAGCCATGCGCTTCTACAAGCTGGGCCCCGGCGACATCGTTGCCATCCACGACGAACTGGACCTGCCGGCTGGCAAGGTGAAGCTAAAGGTCGGCGGTGGCCATGGCGGCCACAACGGCCTCAAGTCGCTGGACGCCCATTGCGGCCGCGACTACAAGCGCCTGCGCCTCGGCATCGGCCATCCCGGCGCCAAGGAACTGGTTCACAACCATGTGCTGGGCGATTTCGCCAAGGTCGACCAGGGCTGGCTCGATGAACTGATGGACGACATCGCCATCAACGCCGAACTTCTCTTCGACGGCGACGGCTCGAAATTCATGAACAAGCTCGCACCGCCTCCCCCGAAAACTGAGAAGAAGGATCCTGGAGCTCCGAAGGCTGCGTCGCCCAAAGCGCAGTCACACATCCATCAGGCCCGCAATCACAAGCCTGACCTGCCGACCAAAGGACCGATGGCAGACATGCTCAAGCGGATGTTTGCGAAGAAGGATTGAGGTCGGATTATTCCTCCGGCTCGGCCGTGAACATCAGCGGGAAGCCCGCCTCCTTTGCCAGATCCATCGCCTCCTTGACCTTGGTCTCGGCGATATCCTTCGTATAGACCGCGACGACCGAAGAGCCCTTCATATGCGCCGTCAGCATGATCTTCTCGGCGGAAGAAGAATCGGCACGAAACACATATTTCAGCACCATCACGACAAATTCGCGTGGCGTGTAGTCATCGTTGAACAGCAGCACCTTGTAGAGCTTCGGCTTCTCGACCTTCGGCGTGGTTTTCACGCGCGGAGCAAGCACGACATCGTTCTCAGCCATGAGAAGACCTCCTTCAAGGAAGCGACGGGAATTTTCGGATGGTTTGTTCCGCGCATCTTTGCGGGGACATGCTTATTGTGGCGCTGAAACTGCGAAATTGCAAGAAGGACAGCCGCTTCGCCGCCTGCCCCTTGACCTTGAGGCATCGGATGCCCCATAGGCTCGCACAGACATTCTGACAGATATCGGACTTCCATCATGGGCTTCAAATGCGGCATCGTCGGGCTTCCCAATGTGGGCAAGTCCACCCTCTTCAACGCACTGACGCGCACGGCTGCGGCGCAGGCGGCCAACTATCCGTTCTGCACGATCGAGCCGAACACGGGTGAAGTCGCCGTTCCCGATCCGCGCATGAAGCTGCTGGCGCAGGCCGGCAAGTCGAAGGAAATCATTCCGACGCGCATCTCCTTCGTCGACATCGCCGGCCTCGTGCGCGGCGCGTCCAAGGGCGAAGGCCTCGGCAACAAGTTCCTCGCCAATATCCGCGAAGTCGATGCCGTCGTCCACGTCCTGCGCTGCTTCGAAGATGCCGACATCACCCATGTCGAAGGCCGCATCGATCCGGTCGGCGATGCCGACACGATTGAAACGGAACTGATGCTCGCCGACCTCGAAAGCATCGAGCGCCGACTGGAGCAGACCCGCAAGCGCGCCGCCAGCAAGGACAAGGAATCGCTGACCGTTCTTCCCGTCATGGAAGAGGTCGTGAAGCTGCTGCAGGACGGCAAGCCGGCCCGTCTGTTGCTCAAGACGCTTCCCCCGGAAGAGATCGCGATCCTCAAGGGCCTGAACCTCCTGACCTCACATCCGGTTCTCTACGTCTGCAACGTCGCCGAGGGTGACGCGGCGACCGGCAACAGCTTCACGGCTCAGGTCGAGAAGATGGCGAAGGAACAGGGCGCGGAATGCGTCATCATCTCCGCCGCCATCGAAGCCGAAGTCGCCCAGCTGCCAGAAGACGAGTCGAAGGAATTCCTCTCGGCCCTCGGCCTCGAGGAAGCCGGTCTCGACCGCCTCATCCGCGCCGGCTATCACCTGCTCGACCTGATCACCTATTTCACGGTCGGCCCGAAGGAAACCCGCGCCTGGACGATCAAGCGCGGCACCAAGGCGCCTGCCGCTGCCGGCGTCATCCACTCGGATTTCGAACGCGGCTTCATTCGCGCCCAGACGATCGCCTATGACGACTATATCGCGCTTGGCGGCGAAGTCGGCGCCAAGGAAGCCGGCAAGGCCCGCGACGAAGGCAAGGAATATGTCGTGCAGGACGGCGACGTCCTGATGTTCAAGTTCAACACCTGATACAGTTTCGCATAAGCGATCCGCACTAGCGTGCCGCCAAAGGAGATTTCCATGGCGGCCGAACCGGTGCTTTCGATCTGCGTGCCCTCGCGCAACCGGCAGCTCTATTTCCGCCAGACGATCGATGCGATCCTTCGCAGCGAGCGGGATGACGTGCAGTTCGTTTTCGTCGACAATTCCGACGAGCCTTCGATCATGAACGGCTTCATGGCTGAGAAGATCGGCGATCCCCGTATCACCTACCTCCCCTCCGGCCCGCGCACCTATTCCATGATGGAGAACTGGGAGCGTGCCGTCGCGGCCACGACAGGGCGCTACGTGACAGTCATAGGTGACGACGACTATGCCGATCCCGATCTCGCTGCCTTACTTGTCAATCTGGAAGCTAAAGTTGGAGAGATCGACGCCCTCACCTGGAGCGGCTTCAATTATGTCTGGCCGGTCGATGGAACGCCGCCCTTGCCGCTCAAAATCGATCTCGAGGCCAAAGTCACCCGTTTCGACCAGCGCGACCTCATCGCTCGAGCATTCGGCTGGCAAGGCGCGGCGCATGTCCCGATATGCGGCAACTCCGTCTATCACGGCGCGATCTCGCGGGCGCTACTTCTGAAGATCCGCCACCATTTCGGCGGTCGATTCTTCGAATTTCCAACCATCGACTATGAAAACGCCTTCAAGGTCATTCTGACTGGAAAGACTTTCTACCACGTCTCACGTCCGTTTTCCGTGCCGGGCGTATGTCCCGAGAGCAATTCCGCCGCGACAAGAACAATTGCGGAGGAGGACGCCTCTGCAAATCGCTTCAATCTCGACCTCGGGCGAGACATCAACGACGATCCGCTGCTCGCTGACACGCCTTTTCGCGCCGGGCGCGGCGTCACCGCGACCATTTTTGTCGTTCAGCACTGGCTTTGTAGGAAATACGGCTTTCCGCACAGCGGCTATGAGGAGAACCTCGTCAAAGCCCTCATGCGCAACTGCGAGAACTACCGCGACAAGGAGAGCTTCGACACGCTCTCGGCCCGCTACCGTACCTCGCTGGCCGCATGGCATGACGGACGATACCTGCAGCTCTTCGAGCCACGCTTCACCCCCTCGCCGGCGGACGCCGCACGGTCCAGACCGCTGATCGCCACCGGCATCGACAACGAAGGTCAACTCCATTTCGCCGAGAACGCAGCCGGGACCAGGACACCCGGCGAATTGTTCGAGGTGCTGAAAGGCCTCATGGTTCCGGCTGACGAGATCGAAATTGCACCGCACTGAACGCCTGAATGCAACACTGGCCTTGAACTCGCCGGGCTCTGCCGCCATTGTTCAACCTTGATCGGAATCGTCAAGGAATGACCCGCATGGCGGATGAGAGATTGTACTACGAGGACTTCGAGGAAGGACGCACCTTCACAAGCGCCGAACGCACCGTGTCGGCAGAGGAGATCGTGGCATTCGCGTCGGAGTTCGACCCGCAACCCATGCATCTTGACGAGGCAGCCGGCAAGGCCAGCATTCTCGGCGGATTGTCCGGTTCCGGCTGGCATATGAGTTCGATCGCCATGCGCCTGTTCTACGATACCGTGATCATCCGCAGCGCCGGCGAAGGTGGACCGGGCATCGACCTCATGGAGTGGCGCAGGCCCCTGATCGCCGGCGATACGATCCGCCTGGCGGTGACGGTGAAGACGCGCCGGCCGCTCGCCTCACGCCCGGGCATCGGCCTTGTCACGATGGAGCATGTTCTGACGAACCAGAAGGCTGAGCGGATCATGCGCATGCAGGCCCCGGTCCTGTTGCGAATGCGCGAGCCACAGGCAGCGGAGGCAGTCCAATGAGATTTGAAGACGTCTGGCCTCGCGACACGGCCTCGGAAATTGGCAACTACCATTTCACCGCAGAGAAGATCATCGAATTCGCCTCGAAATTCGATCCGCAATATTTCCATCTCGATGCAGACCGCGCCAGGGAATCCGTGCTCGGCGGACTATGCGCCTCCGGCTGGCATGTCTGCTCCGCCTGGATGGGGCTCAACGTTGCCTACATGTTCGGCGAGTTCAAGCGCATGGCGAAGGAAGGCCACAGCGTACCAAAGCTCGGCCCGGCGCTGGGCTTTCGCGAACTGCGCTGGCGCTCGCCCGTGTTCGCCGGCGATGTCGTCACCTATTCGAACACGCTGACCCGCACGGTCAAGGCGCCCAACCACGCCGACCGGCTCTTGCATGATGTCTATTGCGAGGGCATGAATCAGGATGGCAAGATCGTCGTCAGCTTCACGCCAACCGTCATCGAATTCATCTGACCGGGCGCCAACACGCTCCAGACCCGCGCCGCGCGGCCCTTACACCGCAAAGGCGCACCAGCAAGAGGCAAGATCATGAGCGTCTACGGTTTCACCGCCAATGACATCAACGGCAAGGAACGCAAGCTCGACGAGTTCAGGGGCAAGGTGCTCCTCATCGTCAACACGGCCAGCGCCTGCGGCCTCACGCCGCAATATGCCGGCCTGCAATCGCTCTATGAGAAATACAATGGCGAACTTGTCGTCCTCGGTTTCCCCTGCAACCAGTTCGGCGCGCAGGAACAGGGCGATAGTGAGGAAATCAAGACCTTCTGCGACCTCCGTTTCAACATCAAGTTTCCGCTCTTCGAGAAGATCGAAGTCAACGGCGACGGCGCACACCCGCTCTACAAGTATCTGGTCCATGAGAAGCCCGGCCTGCTCGGCACCGAGGCGATCAAATGGAACTTCACCAAGTTCCTCATCGGCCGCGATGGCGAACCGGTGAAGCGCTACGCACCGACCACCACGCCGGAAGAGATCGACGCCGACATTGCAGCACTCGTGAAGGGTTGACCCAATGGCCGACTTCGCCGCGCATGCCACCGGCGTTGAAGGTCTGCAGGCTGTGTCGGGGCGAAGCGCCCATTGCTTCCCCCGCCACACACACGACGATTTCGGCATCGGCCTCGTCGTTTCGGGCGGCCAGATTTCCGCCTCCGGGCGCGGTCAGGTCGAGGCTGGCCCCGGCAATGTCATCACCGTCAATCCCGGCGAAGTTCACGATGGGACGCCCGTCCGCGGCGAGCCGCGCCAGTGGCATATGTTTTATCTCAGCCCCGCCCTGATCGACGAGATCGCGGCAGGCCTCGATGTCGCAAGAGCGACAGCACTGGAATTCCACCACCCCGTGATGGCCGATGGCGAGGCTGCCAGCCGGTTTGCCGCCGCATGGCGAGGCATCGTCGGCGACGACCCGGCGCGCCCTTCTCCTCTGGCCGCGGAGGAGACTTTGCTGACCTGCCTTCACGGACTTCTGGGCGGCCGACGCGACGGCCGCGATACATCGCTGGCGGCCAACCGGATCGCGCGGCTCCGCGCCGTGATCGATGACAATGTGCTAGGCGAACACTCGCTTCAGAGCCTTGCTGCCGAAGCCGGCCTCAGCCGCTTCCAGACCCTGCGCGCCTTTGCCCGCGCCACCGGCCTCACCCCTCATGCCTACCTGATCGAGCGCCGCACCCAGCTGGCGCGCCGCCTGATTCTCGCCGGCAATCCGCTGGCCGATGCTGCGGCCGCCAGCGGCTTTGCCGACCAGAGCCACATGACCCGAGCCTTCCGCGCGCGCTACGGTCTGACGCCGGCCGCGGCCCAGAACGCAGCGCTTGCTGCAATTCCGTTCAAGACCTGAGGCTGCGGAAGCGCGACAAGATGGCTCCCGACAGAGGAGCCCAGTATGTCACCCGAATTCTACGTCACCGCCCTGATCATCGTTGCCACCCCCGGCACCGGTGCACTTTACACGATCGCCACCGGCCTCTCCGAAGGCCCGCGCCGCAGTGTCATCGCCGCCTTCGGCTGCACGCTTGGCATCGTGCCGCATATGGCCGCCGCCCTGACCGGCCTTGCCGCCGTGTTGCACGGCAGCCCGCTGGCGTTCGACGTCTTGAAGCTTTGCGGCGTCGCCTATCTCGCCTACATGGCTTATGGCCTGATCGTCTCCAAAGCCACAACACCTGCAGCCGCGGAAGAGGCCTATGGCAGGACGGCGATGGAAGTGATCGTCAAAGCCATCCTGATCAACCTGCTCAATCCGAAGCTTTCGCTGTTCTTCCTGGCCTTCCTTCCGCAATTCATCGATGCGGCCGCACCGGATGCGCTTGGCCTGATGATCGAGGCGAGCATCGCCTTCATGGCGTTGACCTTCATCATCTTCGCGATTTACGGGCTATGCGCCGCCAGCCTTCGCCGACACGTTCTCGGCCGGCCGGAGATCACGACGTGGATCAACCGCACCTTCGGCCTGGCCTTCCTCGCCATGGCGACAAAGCTTGCGCTGACGCAGCGTTGATTATCTGAGGATGGGGAGCCGCGCCCGCAGGGGCATCGGCAGTCCGCTGAGGAGATGCTGGCGGAAGAACCGCCAGCCGAAGCCGACGGTCAAAACGATGAGCCCGATCGCGACGAGGATCCAGAGCACGGTATTGCTCGTCGCGATGCCCCCGAGCAGGCCCGTATTCCTGCCGATCAGCGCCGCGAAGGCGTAACCGAGATAGACGAGACCGGCGGTCACGAAGGCGCGCCGGTCGAGCAACAGGCCCAGCAGCATCATGAGCGCCACAACAGCAATGACGAGTGCCGCGCCATCCGTTGTCTGCGGCCGCACGCTGCCGAAGATGCCCTTGAGGATCGCCGGCACGGCAACGAGATAGAGCCAGAAGGCGATGTCCGAACGCGCATAGATGCGCTTCGGGTCCAGCATGTCGAAGCGGATGGCGATGACCACGAGAACGAGGCCGGAGATCAGGAGAAGCGTGTTGCCATAAAGCGAGAAGTCGCCGCCGCCATTGAGGCCAGACAACGCGAGCCCCGTGACCGTCACCACAGCCGCAATCGTCAGCGCGGCAAAGGCGACCGGCACGCGATAGCGCCAGTAGAACAGCGCGAGCGCCACGCATTCAGCCGCCGCCAGCGCTGCCAGATGCGGAGAGGAAGCAGAAAGCGCGCTCATCTCGCCGGATACGTAGTCGCGATCAAGATTGACGATCATCCAACCGGCGCAGATGGCGAAGGCGATGGTCAGCGCGAAAGACGGCAACGCGAGACGCTGCCGGTAGACGAAGATCTCCGCCAGGACGACAATCGCAGCAACGGCCGCATAGATGGTCGCAAGCCCGCCGAGACCGATCAGCACCACGACAATGCCGATGGTGATCAGGATATCGTGATAACCGCGGATGAAGCGCGGGATTTCACTATCTTCCTCCTGATTGGGGACATCGGCAGCACCGCTTGCGGTCCGGGCCGCCCGCGCCTCGACAAAGGCGGCCAGGGGCTCCACCTGACCGGATGCAATGATGCCAACCTCGGCAGCGGCCGTGAGGCTCTCCCGCAATGTCTCTGCCATGCGTATACCGAGCCTCCGGCTTGTCAATCAGATATGAGTTCAATGCCCGTCGAATTCGACCAGCGTGCGCACTTCGACGCCCAGCGCCTCGAGCTTCTTGCGTCCACCGAGCGCCGGCAGGTCGATGATGAAGCAGGCCGCGACGATATCGGCGCCCATCTGCTTCAGGAGCTTCACCGCCCCTTCCGCCGTACCGCCCGTGGCGATCAGGTCGTCCACGAGGATCACCTTCTCGCCCGGCTGCACTGCATCGCGATGCATCTCCATCTCGTCCACGCCATATTCCAGGCTATAGGCAATGCGCACCGTATCATGCGGCAGCTTGCCCTTCTTGCGGATCGGCACGAAACCCGCCGACAGCTGGTGCGCCACGGCACCGCCAATGATGAAGCCGCGCGCCTCCATGCCCGCAACCTTCTCGATCTTCGTGCCGGCAAAGGGATGCACAAGCTCGTCCACCGAACGGCGGAAGGCACGCGGATTGCCGAGCAGCGTCGTGATATCCCGGAACATGATCCCCGGCTTCGGATAGTCCGGAATGTTGCGGATGGCGGCAATGAGTTCTTCAGTCAGCGTCATGGGATGGGATTCCTTTCGGCTTGTTTTGACAGCGCGAGCGGAAGGTTGCAACGCGTAATTTGCGCTTGCCTCAAGACAAGCCAGCCCGCCAAACGCAAATGCCCATAGGGGGGTCTGTGGGGGGTCTTCACAATTTTGAATTCTGCGCTATCTTTCAAGAAACAACGGGAGTTTGGAAGATGCTGCCTCATGTGGAAATTACGGACGTTGCCATCTGGCTCAAGCATATCGACCATGAAGGTCTGCGCGAAAGGCTGCGTAGCTTGCCCGATGAAGCCTCGCTGACTCTTGAAATAGACGGCGTGGTCGGCAACTGGTCGCGCATGAAAACAGGTCGCGACGGTCGCCCGACCGAGGCGATCAAGCCATACGGTCCCATGAAGAAGGTCTGGAGCGAATGGTATCGCAACCGGAGAGGTACGAGCGTACCGATCCGCGAAGTGAAGACCGCCGAAAGCTATCTCACCTCCCTGTCGAAGACGATGGAAGAATGGAACTCGCCGGAAGACGACGAGGCCTTCCGTGATCTTTGACCGTTTCGAGACTGCCGTCGTCCCTTTCCCCTTCAGCGACATGCCGGTTCAGAAACGTCGTCCTGCTTTGGTTCTGTCCAACCGCAAGTTCAATGAAGAGACAGGACAGACCATCATGGCTATGATTACCACTGCCAAGGATAGCGCATGGCCCAGCGACATTTGGATTAGCGATATCGAAGGAGCAGGTCTTGTCGCCAGTTGTGTGGTCCGTTGGAAGGTGATGACGCTTCCGAATTCCACGATCGTGCGCCGACTTGGCAGACTATCGATAGTGGATGAACGCGCCTGCCGCGCCTGCTTTGACGCCATCTTCTCCTGAATCAGAAAAGGCGGCCCTTGCGGACCGCCTTTCCAAATTCACTTCAGCTTGTTCAGGCCTCAGTGTTCCTTGTTCGCATAGACCGACTTCTTCGTGAGGTACACGAGGCCGGCGAAGATGACGAGGAAGACCATGACCATGAAGCCGGTGCGCTTGCGCTCTTCCAGATGCGGCTCGGCGGCCCACATCATGAACGCTGCCACGTCATGCGCATACTGGTCCAGCGTCGCCGGTGAACCGTCGTCATAGGTGACCTGACCGTCCGACAGCGGCGGCGGCATCTTGAGCGCAGAGGCGCCTGCGAAATAGGGGTTGAAGTGCGTGCCTTCAGCCACCTGAATGCCCTGCGGGGCTTCGGTGTAACCGGTCAGCAGCGAGTAGATGTAATCCGGGCCGCCTTCCTGATACTGCGTGAAGATGTCGAAGATGAAGGTCGGGAAGCCGCGTTCGACGCCGCGCGCCTTGGCAAGCAGCGAGAAGTCCGGCGGAGCAGCCCCACCATTGGCGGCGGCTGCTGCTTCCTCGTTCGCAAACGGCGACGGGAAGTGGTCCGACGGAACGCCCTTGCGGGTGTACATCTCGCCGTCCCCGTTCGGCCCGTCCTGAACGTCGTACTCCGCGGCAAAGGCCTTCACCTGAGCCTCGTTGTAGCCGAGTTCTTCCAGGCTGCGGAAGGCGACCAGCTTCATCGAGTGACAGGCCGAGCAGACTTCCTTGTAGACTTTCAGGCCGCGCTGAAGCTGGGCCTTGTCATACTTGCCGAACGGACCGGCAAAGGACCATTCCTGGTTCTTCGGCTTGAGGATCGGGAAGTGCCCGCCCTCAATGGCATGTTCGGTAAGCGCCTTCAGGTCATGCTCTTCGGCTGCGGAGGAGACCCCCGCGAAGCCGACGAGCGATGCGGCGATGGCGATGCTTGCAACAAGCTTTTTCATTTTTGTGTTCCTCTCCACCGCTCGCATCAGGCCTTGGCGCTCTTTTCGAGCACGGCTTCCGTGATCGAATTGGGCAACCGCCTCGGCGTCTCGATCAGGCCGAGAACCGGCATGATGACGAGGAAGAAGCCGAAGTAGTAGAGCGTGCCGAACTGTGCCATCAGCGTGTAGGTGTCGGTCGGCTGACGCGAACCCAGCCAGCCGAGCAGGATGCAGTCTGCCACGAACAGCCAGAAGAACAGCTTGTACCAGGGACGATAAACGGCGGAGCGAACCTTCGACGTATCGAGCCAGGGCAGGAAGAAGAGGATGATGATCGAGCCGAACATCACGAGCACGCCGCCGAGCTTGGAGTCGATCGGACCGACATTGAAGGTGATGGCGCGCAGCATCGCGTAGAACGGCAGGTAGTACCATTCCGGAACGATATGGGCCGGCGTCTTCAGCGCATTCGCCATCGTGTAGTTGTCCGGATGGCCGAGGTAGTTCGGCATGTAGAAGACGAACCAGCAATAGACCAGCAGGAAGATCACGACGCCCAGCGCATCCTTCAGCGTCGCATAGGGCGTGAAGGGCACGGTATCGGTCTTCGACTTCACTTCGACGCCCGTCGGGTTCGTCTGGCCCGTCACATGCAGCGCCCAGACGTGCAGGATGACGACGCCGGCGATGACGAAGGGCAGCAGATAGTGCAGCGAGAAGAAGCGGTTCAGCGTCGGCTGACCGACGGCGAAGCCACCGAGCAGGAACTGCTGGATCCACTCGCCCACCAGCGGGAAGGCCGAGAAGAAGCCGGTGATCACCGTCGCACCCCAGAAGGACATCTGACCCCAGGGCAGAACATAGCCCATGAAGCCCGTCGCCATCATCAGGAGGTAGATCAGCACGCCGAGAATCCAGAGGATTTCGCGGGGCGCCTTGTAGGAGCCGTAGTAGAGACCGCGGGCGATATGCAGGTAAACGGCGATGAAGAAGAAGGATGCGCCGTTGGCATGCAGGTAGCGCAAGAGCCAGCCATGGTTCACGTCGCGCATGATGCTTTCGACCGAACCAAAGGCGAGATCGATATTGGCCACATAGTGCATGGCCAGCACGACACCGGTCAGGATCTGAACCACCAGCATCACGGCGAGCATGGCGCCGAACGTATAGGCATAGTTCAGGTTGCGCGGCACGGGATAGGCAATGAAGCTATCATAGACCATGCGCGGCAGCGGGAGACGGGAATCGACCCATTTCCCAAGACCGGTTGTCGGCTCGTAAGTAGAATGTCCACCACTCATTATCAGGTCCCCTCCCGTCAACCGATCTTGATGACGGTATCTTTTGTAAACGAGAAAATCGGCATCAGCAGGTTTTGCGGCGCGGGACCTTTACGGATACGGCCAGCCGTATCGTAGACCGAGCCATGGCAGGGACAGAACCAGCCGCCATATTCACCCGCCTGACCGAGCGGCACGCAGCCCAGATGCGTGCACGAGCCGATCATGACGATCCAGTTTTCCTTGCCCTTCCCGGCAGAGCGATCTTCGCCCGTTGCCGGAGCGTCAGCGGGAAGATTCTGGTTGCGCGCGACCGGGTCTTTCAGCTCCTCCAGCTTGACCGCAGCGGCCTCCTGCACTTCCTTGTCCGTCCGGTTGCGGATGAACACGGGCTTGCCGCGCCACTTGACCGTCAGCGACATGCCCGGCGTCAGCGCCGAGACGTCCACTTCGATGGAGGCCAGCGCCAGCGTGGAGGCATCCGGGCGCATCTGGTCGATGAAAGGCCAGGCAACAGCGGCCGCGCCCACAGCGCCGGCCATCCCCGTGGCCAGATACAGAAAGTCGCGGCGAGTAGGCTCGCCCATGTGTTGGCTGTTCATGTCGTGGTCGGTCACGGCTTCATCATCCCCTACGCAAAAGATTGCGATACTCGTCCCATGATTCGATGCCTGCGGCAAACAATTGCCACAGATTCCCCTCGATCCGACCGAGGTTCTAAGCTTGATCAGACCTCATGTCCAGACATGAGACCAGAGGGATGGCACAATGTCGCGGGAAAAGTGGCAGGTTTGACCTTCGTCAAGACTGGACGGAATTCGTTCGCAGGTGCGAGGACTTGGCAATTCGGTTTTGTCAGTTTGGCAACCAATCAACGTGACCTTTGGCCCGCCAAACCACAACCTGACATGGCAAGCTCGCCAGGAGCCGTTGCCGTCTCGTACTTCCGCCACAATTGACAGTGTGACGGCCGGCCGCAATGCCGGGGTGCCCGAACACAAAGCGGGCGGTCAAAGCGTTTTGAATACTTGTCAAGTGACCAATTCGGCCATAGACCGCCCCTTGCCGACAGGCGCATTCCGGGCGGGTTTCCCAAGCTGAACGGAAACGCGCCACTCCATCCGACCGCAAGGATTGCCGGTCGGCCGGATACGGCACTTCCGACACGGGCTGCCTTGCATGGGCGGCTCGCCTGCCATCTTCGGTGCATCTCCGGCGCTCCCAAGGCCGGACGGTTCCACCGGACCTCGTTGCCAGCCCACGCCCCTCCCCGCGCGGCCGGCACGAAACCGACAAGGATATTTTCCGTGGCCTCCATCCAACCCATGAAGGCGGCGGGCGCATCGTCTGCCGCGCCAACCGCCGCCTCGCCGGCAACGTCCTACCGCTTCGCGCTCATTGCGCTGACCTCACTCTTCTTCATGTGGGGCTTCATCACCTGCCTCAACGACATTCTCGTTCCGCATCTGCGCAACGTCTTTTCGCTGAACTACGCGCAGTCGATGCTGATCCAGTTCTGCTTCTTCGGCGCCTATTTCCTCGTGTCGCTGCCTGCTGGCGCGATCGTCAAGCGCATCAGCTACAAGTGGGGCATCGTCTGCGGCCTCGTCGTCGCCGCCATCGGCTGCGCGCTCTTCATTCCGGCAGCCGGCGCCCGCTCCTATCCGCTCTTCCTCGGCGCGCTCTTCGTGCTGGCGAGCGGCATCACGCTGCTCCAGGTCGCCGCCAACCCTTACGTCACGGTGCTGGGCCCACCGGATACGGCGGCCAGCCGCCTGACGCTGACGCAGGCCTTCAACTCGCTCGGCACGACCGTCGCGCCGATGTTCGGGGCCTTGCTCATTCTCGGAGGCGCCGCCGCTGCGACCGCCGGCATGACAGCTGAACAGCTGGATGCCATCAAGGCGGCGGAAGCGGCCACCGTCAAGCTGCCCTATATGGGCCTTGCCGCCACGCTGCTGGTGCTGGCTGCCATCTTCGCCGCGCTGCGCCTGCCGCAATTCGACGATCAGGAAGACCTGACGCCGATCAGCGACACGGGCTCGGCCTGGCATCACCGCCATCTGGTCCTCGGCGCCGTCGCGATCTTTCTCTATGTTGGCGCCGAAGTGAGCGTCGGCAGCTTCCTCGTCAATTTCCTCGGCGAAGCCTCGATCGCGCATCTGCCGGAGGCCGACGCCGCCCATTACGTCACCTATTTCTGGGGTGGCGCCATGATCGGCCGCTTCATCGGCTCGGCCGCCATGCGATACGTGTCAGGCGGCAAGGCACTTGCGTTCAATGCCGCCATTGCAGCTCTGCTGCTGCTGGTGACCATCCTCACCTCGGGCAGCATCGCCATGTGGGCCGTGCTTGCCATCGGCCTCTTCAACTCGATCATGTTCCCGACGATCTTCTCGCTGGCGCTGCATGGTCTAGGTCGTCACACCAGCCAGGGCTCGGGCATCCTGTGCCTCGCCATCGTCGGCGGCGCGATCCTGCCGTTGGCGCAGGGCGCGCTGGCCGACCATATCGGCATCCAGCATGCCTTCCTGATGCCGGTGCTTTGCTATGTCTACATCGCCTATTACGGCATGAAGGGTAGCCATCCGGCCTGACGGCGGTTCGTCATAGCGTCATCAAGAGAGAAGGCGCAGCGGTCCTTCCGCAGCGCCTTCTTACATCGGCAGAGTCCAGCCCTATTCCGCGACCAGCATTTCCGGCTCGTCACCATCTGCCAGGAACCCACCGGACTGGCGCGCCCAGAGCGACGCATAGAGACCGCCGCGCTCGATGAGCTCTGCATGCGTGCCCTCCTCTACGATCGCGCCCTTATCCATCACGACAAGTCGGTCCAGAGCGGCAATGGTGGACAGGCGATGCGCGATCGCCAGAACGGTCTTGCCCTGCATGAGCCGGGTCAGATTGTCCTGAATGGCAGCCTCGACCTCCGAATCGAGCGCCGAGGTCGCCTCGTCCAGAACGAGGATCGGCGCGTTCTTCAGCATGACGCGAGCGATGGCGATGCGCTGGCGCTGGCCGCCGGAGAGCTTGACGCCGCGCTCGCCGACATGGGCATCGAAGCCGGTACGGCCGCGCTGGTCCTTCAGTCCCTTGACGAAATCATGCGCCTCGGCCTCCTCCGCCGCCGCGATCAGCTCTGCCTCGGTCGCATTCCAGCGGCCGATCATGATATTGTCGCGGATCGAGCGATGCAGCAGCGCAGTATCCTGCGTCACCATGCCGATCTTCGAGCGCAGCGACTCCTGCGTCACGCTCGCAATGTCCTGCCCGCCGATGAAGATGCGCCCGCCCTCCAGATCGTAGAAGCGCAGCAGTAGGTTGACGAGCGTGGTCTTGCCGGCGCCGGAGCGCCCGACAATGCCGACCTTCTCGCCCGGGCGGATGGCGAGCGACAGGTTGTCAATCACCCCGCCGCCCTTGCCATAGTGAAAGCGGATATTCTCGAAGCGGACTTCCGGCTCCTTCGCGACCAGTTCGCCGGCGTCCGGCTTGTCGAGAAGCTCGATGGGCTTGGAAATCAGCTCCGCCGAGTTCTGGATCGAGCCAAGGCTGCGCATGATGCTGTTAAGCTGCGTCATCAGCCGACCGAGGAGGAAGTTGAGCCTGAGCACCAGCCCCAGCGAGAAGGCGACACCACCGGCCGAAATCTGCCCGGCGAGATAGAGATCGACGCAAAGCGCCCCGAACGTCGAGATCATGATGCCCGAAAGCAGCGCCAGCGACGAGCGCACCCCGGTGATGAAGCGGGCAAAGCGCGTGACGGTCTTCTGGAATGTGTGGAAGCCCGAGAGGATGAAGGCGTCGTGGTCTTCCGAGCGGCCGAAGAGCTTCAGCGTCTGGATGTTGGAATAGGCGTCTACCACCCGCCCGTTCAGCATCGAGCCGGCCTCCGCCGTATCACGCGAATGGACACGGATGCGCGGCACGAAATAGCGTGCCAGCGCTCCGAAGGCGACGATCCAGACGGCGACGAGTGCTGCGAGCCGCCAGTCGAGCCGGGCGACGAGGGCCATGGTCGAGACAGTGTAGATGACGACGAACCACGCGACCTGCAGGATCGATGTGACGAAATCCCCCGTCGCCTGCCCCGCCGCCCAGACCTTGGTGACGATGCGGCCGGAGAAATCGTTCTGGAAGAAGGCGAGCGGCTGGCGCGACACATGCAGATAGGACTGCCAGCGCACCATGTTGAAGAAGCCGACAACAATCGCCTGCTCCTCCACCAGCGCGCCGATCGCCGTGACCAGAAAGCGCACGACAAGCACGACCACGACCATGGCCGCCAGTTCATAGCCATGCGCCGCAATCAGCGCGCTCCAGCCCGCATCCTTCGGAATGCTGGCGAAGATGTCGATGAGCCGCCCCACAAACCAGAACAACGCCGCTTCCAGCGCCCCGACCATGGCGCCCATGACCATCATCAGCAGAAACGGCCACTTCGCCTGCCCGACATAGAACCAGATGAAGCCCCAGACATTTTCCGGCGGGGTGAGATCGTCGCGCCGGTCGAACGGCGGAATCCAGCTCTCGAACAGTTCGAATATGCGCTTCAAGGATGGCTGCTTTCTCTTCTCGTCAGATCTCCGGATGAGACCCTAAGCGATTCCCGCGTCTATGTTTGTCAGGATAAGACTAGCATCATGTGGGGCGGATGGGGCGTTACAATTTTGTGAGGTGGGTGACGCATTCGCAGTTTGTCCTCTCCCCTTGTGGGAGAGGATAGTAAGCCCGTGCGAGCCGCAGGCGAGTGCTGGGCGCACTTGGTGAGGGGGTCTTGCCGATCTGCGCCGTTGCAGTTCCCCCCCTCACCAAGCTCGCCAAACCAATCGGCTTCGCCTCTTGGGGCGAGCTATCCTCTCCCACAGGGGGAGAGGACGGGGCTGCGGCACGCCAAAAGCCTCGGAAAAAACCTCTCCCGAGTTAAGCTCCGGTTCCATCGCCTCCATCCCTTTCTCTGGACATCGGCTTCCGGAGAGCCACGCTGACGCGCCGCCCTGATGGTAGTTTAAAAAATACGGCGGAGCGCCAGCGCGACCCGTCGAGATCTGCAAGGCAGGACCGCATCCGATCCTGATCCTCAAGCGCGGGCCGCCTCGCTAAACCGTCTGCGGAGGCAGACGGGTTCTCTGGCGTTGCCAGGCCGCCGAGCTATTCGCAGCCCATCGGGGGAGTCGTTTCGGTTGATGTGTCAGATCAACCGCCGCCCGCGCCCCCTGATGACATCCACCGCACGTTACGAGGGACACCACCAAGCTCTCCTCCCGCCTGAGCCAACCGTCGCTGGTTCATCCGGTGGCGGGAGAACGATAGGATAAGGGGAGTTCATGAAGGTGGGGAAAATTGGTGCGGCTGGGTTAGCCTCTCCCCCTGTGGGAGAGGAAGGAAAATCAGCATCTTAGCGGAACGCTAAGTGCTAGATTTTCCAGGTGAGGGGGAAGTTTTGTCCCCGCAGCGTTACCCCCTCTCTTGCGATTTCTAACACTTAGCTGAAGCTAAATGTTGAAATCGCTTTCTCCCCCTCAAGGGGGGGGGAGAGTGACGTCGCGGCAAGCCCCCTACTCCGCCGCCTGCTCCACCTCGCCATCCTCATCCGCCAGGAACCCGCCGGACTGCCGTGCCCAGAGGCTGGCATAGAGCCCGCCCTGTTGCAACAGCTCGCCATGCGAGCCGGTCTCGGCAATCGCGCCCTGTTCGAGCACGACCAGGCGGTCCATCTCGGTCAGCGTCGAAAGCCGGTGGGCAATCGCGATCACCGTCTTGCCCTGCATGAGGGCGAAGAGGTTTTCCTGGATCGCGGCCTCGACTTCCGAGTCCAGAGCCGAGGTCGCCTCGTCGAGGATCAGCACTGGCGCATCCTTGAGGAAGACGCGGGCAATGGCGATACGCTGGCGCTGGCCGCCGGAGAGCTTGACGCCCCGCTCGCCGACCTGGGCGTCGAGACCGCGGCGGCCTTTCTGGTCCTCCAGCGTGTCGATGAACTCCCAGGCATTGGCCCGCTTCGCCGCCGCGATGATCTCCTCGTCGCTGGCATCCGGCCGGCCATAGGCGATGTTCTCGCGAATGGAGCGGTGCAGTAGCGAGGTATCCTGCGTGACGACGCCGATCTGGGAGCGCAGCGAATCCTGCTCGAGGGTCGCGATATCCGTCCCGTCGAGCGTGATGCGCCCCGCTTCCAGATCGTAGAAGCGCAGGAGCAGGTTCATGAGCGTTGTCTTGCCCGCACCAGAGCGGCCGACGAGACCGATCTTCTCGCCCGGCGCAATCGCCAGATCGAGATGCTCTATGACACCCTTGTTCTTGCCGTAGTGGAAGCGCGCGCCCTCGAAGCGGATCTCGCCCTTCGATGCGGTAAGGGCCTTGGCCCCTTCCCGGTCGACGACATCCACCTTCTTCGACAGCATCGCCATGCCGTCATAGACCGTGCCGACATTCTCGAACAGCGCCGAGATTTCCCACATGATCCACTGCGACATGCCGTTGATGCGCATGGTGAGCGACATGGAGACGGCAAGCGCACCGATGGCGACGACGCCCGACTGCCAGAACCACAGCCCGAGACCGCCGACAAGGAACAGCGCCACCGCGTTGTTGAAATAGACCAGCGAATGGTAGAGCGTGACGTAACGCATCTGCCCGTGCACCGTGTCCAGAAACACGGACATGCCTTCCTTCGCGTAATCCTCTTCACGCCCTGCATGCGAGAACAGCTTCACGGTCGAAATGTTGGTGTAGCTGTCGACGATGCGGCCCGTCATCATGGAGCGCGCATCCGCCTGCGCTTCGGAAATCTTGCGAAGACGCGGGATGAAATAGACGAGCAGGCCGATATAGATGCAGAGCCAGAAGACCAGCGGCATGGCAAGCCGCCAGTCGGCGGCAGCCACCACCGCCAGCATGGAGACGAAGTAGACGACGACGTAAACCAGAACGTCGAGCACCTTCATCATCACTTCGCGCACGGCCAGCGACGTCTGCATGACCTTGGTCGAAACCCGGCCGGCAAATTCGTTGGCGAAGAACGAGACGGTCTGGCGCAGCAGATAACGATGCATCTGCCAGCGCGCGATCATCGGATAATTGCCGAGCAGCACCTGATGCATGATCGTGGACTGCGCGAACACGATAAGCGGCAGACCGATCAGCACGAAGCCCCCCATGAAGGCGAGTTTCATGCCTTCGTCCTGAAGGAACGTCTCGCGATTGGCATTCGTCAGCCAGTCGACGATATTGCCGAGGAAGCTGAACAGCATGACTTCACCGACCGAGATCATCGCGGTCAGCACCGCCATCAGCACGAGCCAGCCGATGACACCCTTGGAATAATGCAGGCAGAAGGCCAGGAACCGCGCCGGCGGCGTTTCCGGAACCTCCGGCGGGAACGGATTGATGCGTTTTTCAAACCAGCCGAACATGGCGGTTCTCTCCTCTTGGGCCCGTATTCAGATGCGGGCAAACTATTGAAACAGGGAATCCAGACGATGACAGGTCGGGCTCGGAACAATGTCCGAACGCAAATTTCCGCAATGGAACTGGAAATCTATAACCCGTCAGGACAGCCGGACGTCGGCCCAGATATGGACAAGAAGGCGAATGCGCCAGACCGGAATGTGATCCATCAATGCCTCCTCCTTGATCGGGTTGAAAGTGGTGACGAACATAACCGCGTTCAACCCGCTTGACCACCCTCAAAGATAAATAGAAGGCATTCCTGACAATCTGTGGCAGCATCGCCACAGATATAACGAACACTGAGCGAAAAGTATTTGTATTCAATACCCTGCCCGGCCTAATGGAATCAGGTTTCGAAGCCGTTGAATCATCGTTTGAAGAAGCAAATCCCATGCCCGCCCTGAAAATCGCCCTCTATCAGCCCGACATTCCCGGCAATACAGGCACGATCCTGCGCTTTGCCGCCTGCATGGGGATGACTGTCGACATCATCGAGCCGGCCGGCTTCGTGCTCTCCGACAAGAACCTCAAGCGCGCCGGCATGGACTACATCGCCTCGGTGACCATGACGCGGCACGTGAACTTCGAGGCCTTCGAGGGATGGCGCAAGGCGAGCGGTCGCCGCGTGGTGCTGGCAAGCACGAAGGCAGCCGCCTCCTATGCCGAATTCCCATTCAGGCCGGATGACATCCTGCTTTTCGGAAGGGAAAGCGCCGGCGTGCCGGATCATGTCCACGAGCGGGCGGATGCGCGCATTCTCATCCCGATGGCGCCGGGGCAGCGCTCGATCAACGTCGCACTGTCTGCGGCCATGATTGCGGGGGAAGCGCTGCGGCAGACGGGCGGGTTTGCGCCCGTCGCCTGATCAGCGGAACAGCGCGAAGGAGTTGGCGCCCTGCTGGTTGGCAATATTGAGCCCGACCATGCTGAATTGCGCGGCAGCCTTCGCCGCGGCCATGTTGGCGGCGACCTTCGACATATTGGCATCCACCAGCCGGCCGGTCGCAATGTCGAGCGTATCCTGCAGGCGCTGCATGACGGTGGACGTGCCCTGAAGGCGGCCGGACACGGAGCCGAGTTCGGATGCGCCGGCCCACATGTTGTTGAGCATGCCGCCGACTGCCGAAATCATGCCGTTGATCTCGTCATCGCTGGTCGCATTCGTCAAAGCGATCTCGCTGCCGCCCGCGGGCGTTGCCGAGCCGACATCGAGCAGGTGGTAATTGTAGCTGCCGCCGCCCTTGGTGGTGACTGCGTAATCCTTCGTCAGCAGGCCGTCAGCCGCGTTGCCGGTAGAGGCGAGATTGACCTTGGACGTGTCGAAATCGAGGCCGTTGACGACCGTCGCGCCGTCCTTGTTGGTCGAGATGGAAGCGACAAGCGACGTGGTTCCAGGCTTGGCCGCACCGCTCGAAAGCCAGTTCTGGCCGGAAAAGCCTGCCGATTTCATCACGGTTCCAAGCTGTTCCTTGAGTTGCGTGATTTCATTGTTGAGCGCGCTTCTGTCCGCACCCTTGGCCTTCGCCATGATCAGCTTTGTCTGGATGTCCTGGACGAGTTCGGTCGCCTTGTTCATGCCGAGGCTGGCGGCGTCGGCCGTCGCCGCCCCCAGTTCGGAGGCATCCGCTGCGGCGGACATCGACATGCCGGTGGAACTCATGGCCTTGGAAATCGACCAGTAGGCGGCATTGTCGGAGGCCGAATTGACCTTCTTGCCGACAGACATCACCCGCTGCTGGTCTTCCAGCGCCTGGGTTGATCCGGTCAGAACCGCCAGCGCACCGGCAGCACTGCTATTATAGGTCACGCCGGACATTGCCATCTCCCATGTCCATCATGCGAACAATTCGCAATTCGTCGATGATCATATTAATCGAGACAGGTTGAAATGGTGTTTCCACGAAAGGTGGGAATTGAATCAAATGCGATGCCGGGAAACGGGTTGTGAGCCGGCGTTTTTCCGGTCTAAGATGCCTCTGCGTCGCGGTCTCGCCAAGAGCCGCGTCAGGGCAAGCCCCCTTCATCCGTCCCCGTTCCCGAGCGAACCGGCCGTGAACCGCGTTCACGCTTGTGTCCGCCTGTCATAGAGAGTCCCGAATGTCCGATGCCCGCGCCGACGTTTCGACCGAACCGACCGCGCTGATGGTCTGGCTGGCCGCCATTGGTTCCGGCGTGCTCGTCGCCACGATCTACTATGCACAGCCGCTGATCGACCCGATCAGCCGCGATATCGGCCTTTCGCGCCAGTCGGCAGGGCTGATCGTCACCGCCATGCAGATCGGCTATGGCCTCGGCCTTGCGCTCATCGTCCCCCTGGCAGATCGCTACGAGAACCGCATGCTGGTCACGATCAGTCTCATCATCACCGCGCTGGCGCTGGCCGCCATCGGGGTCTCGGGCAACGAGGCGACGTTCCTCGCCTCGGCAGTCGTCGCGGGTGCGGCCTGCGTTGGCGCACAGATCCTCGTTCCGATGGTGGCAGGCATGGCGTCGACAGCGCGGCGCGGGCGGGTCATTGGCACGGTCATGGCCGGCCTGATCACCGGCATCATGCTCGCCCGCCCGTTTTCGAGCTTTCTCGCCAGCGTCGTCGGCTGGCGCGGCGTCTTCTTCATAGCTGCAGGCATGACGCTGCTGATCGGCGTGCTGCTGCGCGCCCTGCTGCCCACCCGCCAGCCTGCACTGAAGGAGGGCTACCTCAGCACCCTGCGCTCGACGGCCGTCACAGTCATGCGCTACGGCGTGCTGCGCCGGCGCATGGCCTACCAGATGTCGCTTTTCGGCATGTTCACGGCCTTCTGGACCACGGTTCCCCTGTTGCTGGCCGACCGCTTCGGCTATGATCAGCAGGACATTGCCCTCTTCGCGCTGGCGGGTGCCGGCGGCGCGCTCGCCGCGCCGCTCGCCGGTCGCGTGGCCGACAGGGGACTGTCGCGTGCCGCCACGATCACGGCCGGATTGGGCGCGGCCATCATCCTCGCGCTGACGGACTTCCTGGCCGAAAGCGGCGCCGTCATCGCGCTGATGATCGCGGCGGCGCTCTTCGACGCCTGCGTGCAATCCAACCAGGTGATCAGCCAGCGCCTGATCTACGCGCTGTCCGAGGAAGAACGCGGCCGCATCAACTCCGCCTACATCACCTCGATCTTCGTGGCGGGTTCGATCACCTCCGCATTCGGCCCCGTGCTCTATGCGCATTTCGGCTGGCCGGCCATCGCCGCGGTGGGTTTCCTGCTGACGCTGCCGATCGCGATTGCGGAAATGCTGAATGAGCCGGTCCGGAAAACAGCAGGCAAACTGTCATGACAGCAAATGCGAAGATCGTCGTCTTCGGTGCGGGCTCGATCGGCTGCCATGTCGGACTGACCTGGCTTGCCGCCGGCCTCGACATTCGCTTCATCGGCCGTCCGACCCTCGCCCGCCATGTTGCCGAAGAGGGCGCATGTGTCGAGGGAGACGGAAAGACACGTATCTTCGCTTCGCGGGACGTCGCTTTTTCGACCACACCCGATGCGCTCGCAGAGGCCGACATCATCGCGTTGTGCGTCAAGGTCACCGATGATGCGGCGGCAGCGGCCCAGATCGCCGCGTCGGCCCGCCCCTCGGCCCTCATCCTGTCCCTGCAGAACGGCGTGGACAATGCCGACCGGCTTTCGCAGCTTCTGCCGGGACGGACGATCATCGAGGGCATGGTGCCCTATAACGTCGTGCGGCCCCGCTCTGCGCATTTTCGCAAGACCAGTGCCGGCAAGCTGGTGATCGGCCGCCACGCCGCCCTCGAAGCCGCACTGGCGCCGCTTGCGGGAACGGCATCGCCTGTCGAATTCGCGGACGACATGCGGGCGGTCAAGTGGAGCAAGCTGCTTCTCAACCTCAACAACCCCCTCAATGCGCTCTCCGGCCTGACACTGCACAACGAGCTCTGCAAGCGCGCATGGCGACGGCTTCTGGCCACGCTGCAGAACGAATGTCTGGAGGTGATGAATGTCGAGGACATCGAGCCGGCAAAACTCGGGCCGCTGCCGCCGCGGCTCATCCCCTTCGTCCTCGCCACGCCCGACTGGTTCTTCAATCGCACAGGGCTGAAGCTCCAGAAGATTTCAAGGGATGCCCGTTCCTCGATGTCCGATGACGTTGCCGCCGGTCGCAAAACCGAGATCGACTTCCTCAACGGCGCTGTCGTCGAACATGGCCGCCGCCATGGCGTCCCCTGCCCGGCCAACGAGACGGTCGTGGCGCTGGTGAAACAGGCCGGATGCGATCCTCGCAAAAACTGGACGGCGGACGAGATTTCGGCGCTGGTCAATCAGCGGATGGCAGGCGGCGCATCGTGAACTCGATCGCGCCGTCGGGAAGCTGTCGCCAGCTCTCCACTTCCGTCCAATAGGCAGCCTTGGGAAAATTGTCGAACCATTCCCGCGCCTTGGCCCGCGCATCCTCACGCGGCAACAGAAAGGTCTCTCGCACGAAGCGACCTTCGCCTGCGCCGGCCCTGCTCTGCCGGCCCTCTGCAATCTTGCGCCTCAGCCCGTTCATGGGAGGAGGCCCGGGAACCCGCGCCATGCTGCCTCGCCTTCCAGAAACTGCGATATATGGCCTCAAGATGGCCATTTCCCGGGGGAGAGTCAATTCACGGGCTGGATGCGGCCCCGCGCTGCTGTTAGATGAATCGATGTTTCAAAACTCATCCGCAAGACGTTGATCGGAATCGGAATAGCCTGAATGCAGAGACCGAGCTTACCGAAGGGCCTTCCGCCCGACATCGAGGCCAGGAAGGGCGCGGCTCGCCAATGGTTCGAAAGCCTGCGTGACCAGATCTGCCAGTCCTTCGAGGCGCTGGAAGACAAGCTGACCGGTCCCCTTTCCGATCGGGCCCCGGGCCGTTTCGTTCCCAAGGACTGGCATCGCGAAGAGGGTCGCGGCGGTGGCGGACGCATGTCGGTCATGACGGGCCGCGTCTTCGAAAAGGTCGGCGTTCACACCTCCACCGTCCACGGTGAATTCTCGCCCGAGTTCCGCTCCACCATTCCCGGCGCCGAGGAAGACCCGCGCTTCTGGGCGTCCGGCATTTCGCTGATTGCGCATCCCGTGAACCCCAACGTGCCGACCGTGCACATGAACACCCGCATGGTGGTCACCACCTCGCACTGGTTCGGCGGCGGCGCGGACCTGACGCCGGTGCTCGATCGTCGGCGCACCCAATACGACCCCGACACCAAGCTCTTTCACCGCGCCATGGAGCTTGCCTGCCGCCACAACGAGACGGTCGCGGACTACGAGAAATACAAGGCCTGGTGCGACGACTATTTCTATTTGAAGCACCGCAACGAGCCGCGCGGCATCGGCGGCATTTTCTATGATTGGCTGCACTCGCCCGAAGACAAGGGCGGCTGGGAAGCAGACTTCGCGTTCACCCGCGATGTCGGGCGCACCTTCGCCATGGTCTACCCCAAGATCGTGGAATCGAATTTCAATACGCCCTGGACCGAGCGGGATCGCGAGGAACAGTTGATCCGACGTGGCCGCTATGTCGAGTTCAACCTTCTCTACGACCGCGGCACGATCTTCGGTCTGAAGACGGGCGGCAATGTCGAGTCGATCCTGTCCTCGCTGCCGCCCATGGTACGCTGGCCCTGATCGGTGATTTCGCGGGAACTTCTCCCCTGCGGGCCTGTTAGGACCGTAGCGAAACAGCGGGAGAAGGATCATGCGATTGTTTGAATGCGCAACGCTCGTCCCCGGATGCCAATGGCATACGCGGGCGGAAGACGAAGCCGAGATCGTCCGGCGTGCCGTCGAGCACATGCGGCAGGTGCATGGCGAGACGCTTATCCGAGAAAACATGGTGGAAAACATCAAGGCGCGCATCCGCGAGGAGACGCCGGCGGCCTGAATTTCGGACGGAAGAAATTTCCGCAAAGGCAGTTCCGGTTAGCCGTTTTTTTAAGCTTGTCCTCATAGGCTGCGGCCTGGAGACAAGTGATGGACAGTATCAGCGTACCGACGATTACCCTTTGCATTTTCATTGTCATGGTGGCCTTGGCCGTGGCAATGGCGATCATATGGCACCACAACAGAAGTGAAACGGCAGCGGCCTTGTGGGCGCCGGCCTTTCTCGCCGGTGCCTGCTCGGGTCTGACAATCACCCTGTTGCCCCATGCGCCCGAGATTGGCGTTATCGTCGCCTCGGTCCTCAACACGTTGTCTTATACATTGTCCTGGTCGGCCTACCGTGCCTTTGGCAGCCGAAAAGTCTACCCGTCCGCCATCGTCGGGCTGCCGGCGGCAATGTTGCTCGTGCATCTTCTCTTTCCCGCACTGCGGGAAAATCCGAACAATGCCGTCATGCTGCAATCGACGCTGACCTGCATCTTTGCGACGGCCAATGCCTTCACGGTCTATGGCGGCAAGGGCAATTCCGAATTGTCGCTGACAAAGCCTCTCGTCGGCTTCCTGTTGATGCACGCCGCGTTTCACGGCGCCAACGTGCTTGTGCTGTATAATGACCCTGCGCCCCTCGTGGCCGGCCGCATCGCATCCACCTGGTTCAAGCTCTTCATGCTCGAAGCCTTCCTGAACGTGACGATGATTGCCACCAGTTCGATGCTGCTTATCAAGGAGCGATCCGAGCAACGCCACCGCATCGCCTCCGAAACGGACATGTTGACCGGGGTCGCAAATCGCCGCGCCTTCGTCCATCGCACGGACATGGCGCTCAAGAGCGCTGGCGAAGGGGCCGTGCTCGCCATTATTGACCTCGACCACTTCAAATCCATCAACGATGAATTCGGCCATCAGGCCGGCGACCGGACGCTGGTCGAATTCGCCCGCACGATTCGCGACCATCTTCCCCACGATATCCTTTTCGGCCGGATCGGCGGCGAAGAGTTCGCCGTCTTCATTCCCGACGATCCCAAACGCAGCGCCTTTACGCTTCTCGATGAGATGCGCGAGGCGGTGGAAAAGGCCTGCATCCAGAGCCAGGGACGACCGCTGCGGCTGACCGTCAGCATCGGGGCGGCGACCATCGCCAAGGCAGGCACTAATTTCGACAATCTCGTGGCCGCCGCCGACTGCGCGCTCTATGCGGCCAAGGAAGAAGGCCGCAATCGCGTGACCCTGTTCAGCCCTACCATGCGGCTTCTCAAGGTATTGGAGCATGATGGGGAAAAGCGCATCGGGCTTGCCGAACAGCGCATCAGCCGCCGCGTGACGCGGGTCTATTCAACTAGGAAGACGGCGCCGTAATCACGGCGTCGAGCCGGGCAAGCAGCGCGGCCCTGTCCGCATGGAAGTCCCCCGCCACCCATTCTTCCTCAAGAATGGACAATATCTCTCCCACCCGCGGGCCGGGCGCGCTTCCCCTTTCGAGCACATCAGCACCCGACAGAGGAAAGACCGGCTTCACCCAGGTTTCTGCCGCGTGCAGCAAGGCCGTCAACCGTGCAACCTCCGGCAGGAGCGCGGTATCGCCATCGGCCTTTGCCCGCACGATGGCCAGTTGCAGTTTCAACCGGACGATCACCCCTCCCTTGCCCGAGCGATAAAGCATCCGGCGAAACGCCGTTGAAGCAATCTTCTCCGGGATTTGCGGCGAGGAGGCCCATCCGTCCAGAAACGCCGCTTCCTGCTTCGAAAGCCGCAGACGCTGCGCCATGGCCGCAAGCCGCTCGACGTCGGGGGGAACCATGGCGGCCAGTCGCAAAAGCGGATCAGGCGTCCAGCCGAACGCACGCTCGGCGGCGATCAGCCCGGGCACTTCATCAATGCCCCACTTCTCCGTTTCGGGCAGGATCAGCGTCAGAATGCCCGCCGTGCGCATCCAGAGCAGCGCCCTGCCGGGGTCCTCGGCGGAAAGCAGCTTCTTCAGCTCCGACCAGACCCGCTCGGCCGAGAGCCGCTTCAATCCGTCCTTCTCCCGCGCCATGGCGCGCAACGCCGCCGCATCCGGCCGGCCGGACCCGTAGAAGGCGAAGAAGCGGAAATAGCGCAGGATGCGCAGGTAATCCTCGCGGATGCGGGTCTCCGCGTCGCCGATGAAACGCACGGTGCGCGTCTCGATATCGGCAAGCCCCTCGACCAGGTCGATGACCTCGCCCTTCTCATCCGCATAGAGCCCGTTGATCGTCAGATCGCGCCGGCTCGCATCCTCCTGCCAGTCGTCGGTGAAGGCGACTTCCGCGCGGCGTCCGTCCGTCGTCACGTCACGCCGCAGCGTCGTCACCTCGAAGGGCCGGCCCTTGATGACCAGCGTCACCGTGCCATGCTCGATTCCCGTCGGGATCGCCTTCATGCCCGCCGCCTTGGCGCGCGCGATCACATCTTCCGGTTTCAGCGTCGTCGCAAGATCGACATCGGCAATCGGAATGCCCATCAGACTGTTGCGCACCGCCCCGCCGGCAATACGCCCCTCCCCGCTGTCGGCGTTGAGCAGGGCCAAGGCCTGTTTCAGGTCCGGCGCGTTGAACCAGTCTTCATGTGCGACATTCACCATGCGTATAATCTTTCCCAGGCAGTGTGCAGGATCCCTGCCGTGACACCCCAGATGTTCCAGTCCTGATAGGGCATCCGGTAAAAGAAGCGTTCTCCGCCATCCCAGGTACGGCTGTCGAGAATGTGGTTCTCGCCGTTCATCAGGAAGGAAAGCGGCACTTCGAAAACATGATCGACCTCGTCCGGGTTGATCTTGAGTTCAAAGCCGGGCTTCACCACCGCCATCACCGGCGTGATCGAGAAACCCGTGAAGGTCTTGTAATCCGGCAACCGCGCGATCGTCTCGACGAAATCCGGCTTGAGCCCGATTTCCTCTTCCGCCTCGCGCAGGGCCGCGGCTTCCGCCGACACATCCTCCGGATCGATGCCACCGCCCGGAAAGGCGACCTGCCCCGAATGCTTGCGCAGTTTCGAGGTCCGCTGCGTCAGGATCATCCGCGCATCCGGCCCGTCATCGATGACAGGCACCAGAACAGCCGCATCGCGCAGCTTGATCTGCCGCAACGCATCGGCAAAGCCGGGATTCATCAGAACATCGCCGTGATCGGCCCAATCGAGTCCCTCCGGCTCGCCGACCTGACGGAGCGCCCGGCGGCGGAATTCCTCAGCCGAATAAAGGCTCATTGCGAAAGCCTTTCCAGCTCTTCCGCCGGCATGACGGGGAACACGACCCCGCCCGAGCGCACCGCAAACATGGCCTTACCCTCAATCTCCACGACCTCGCCGAGTTCGACCAGATCGTACATGACCGCACGCGATACCAACGCCTCCAGTCGGCCACGCACATGCAGATAGGGCTTCAATTCCCCGAGCTCGCCGGCGATCTCGAAGCGCAATGGGTGCTCGGACCCGGCCTCGGCAATATCGCCAACATTGGTGCGGAAGGTGAGCACCTGTTCGCCGTCCCGCTCCGTCCGCGTCATCTCGACAGCGAGGAAGGGCGCGTCCTCGACGCGGATGCCGACCTTTTCCACAGGCGTGACGAGATAGGTCTTCCCGTCCTCGTCCCGGCGCAGCACGGTCGAGAAGAGCCGCACCAGCGCCTCGCGCCCGATCGGCGTTCCCATGTAGAACCACGTGCCGTCGGCGCGGATTTCCATGTCGATATCGCCGCAAAACGGCGGATTCCAGCGATCCACGGGCGGCAAACCGCGCTTGGGATCCGCCGCTCGCGAAATCATCGCCGCCAGTCCCGCCGCATCGCCCGCCTTTTCCAGCCTGTCATCCGCCATTGTTTGGTCCCGGTTTACCGTCAGAAGTCAAATAGTCACTCCGCCCGCGCTTGTCAGCCCGCCATCGCGCTATAAGTTAGGAGGAAATGACCCGATGACCGCTCCGGTTCCGATTCGATTGGAGGCCGGCAAGACCTTGAGGAGAAGCCGCATGACGGCCGTTACGACCAGCGACCCCATCGACGAAGCCGCCATGGTGGCCGCCGCCGAGAGCGCGCTCGCCGATATTGCCGCCATCAGGCAGGAAGTCGCCAAGGTCATTTTCGGTCAGGAAGCCGTGGTCGAGCAGACGCTGCTCGCGGTCCTTTCCGGCGGCCATGCGCTTCTCGTCGGCGTGCCGGGTCTTGCGAAGACCAAGCTCGTGACGACGCTTGGCTCGGTGCTGGGGCTGGATGCCGCACGCGTGCAGTTCACACCCGACCTCATGCCGGCCGATATTCTCGGCTCGGAAGTGATGGATCAGGACGAGAGCGGAAAGCGCAGCTTCCGCTTCATTCAGGGGCCCATCTTCACCCAGCTTCTGATGGCCGATGAAATCAACCGCGCCTCGCCGCGCACGCAGTCGGCGCTCCTGCAGGCCATGCAGGAATATCACGTCTCGGTTGCCGGCAAGCGGCTCGACCTGCCCCGTCCGTTCCATGTGCTGGCAACCCAGAACCCGCTGGAACAGGAAGGCACCTATCCGCTGCCCGAAGCCCAGCTCGACCGCTTCCTGATGCAGGTCGACGTGCCCTATCCGGAACTCGCCGCCGAACGGCAGATCCTGCTCGAGACCACCGGCGTCGCCGAACGCACCGCCGGCCGCGTCATCGACGCGAACCGTCTCGCTGAAATCCAGGGTCTCATCCGCAAGATGCCGGTTGGCGAAACCGTGGTCGACGCGATCCTCAACCTCGTGCGCGCCGCCCGCCCCGGCCATGGCAACGAGATCACCGACCGCAACGTCTCCTGGGGCCCCGGCCCGCGCGCCGGTCAGGCGCTGATGCTCGCCACCCGCGCCCGCGCGCTCTACGAAGGGCGTCTGGCCCCCTCCGTCGACGACGTGCATGCCATTGCCGAAGCCGTCCTGCAGCATCGCATGGCGCTGACTTTCGCGGCGCGCGCCGAAGGCATGACGGTGAAGTCGGTGATCGCCGGCATCATCGGCGGCGTGAAGTAAGGGAATAGGAATGGCGCCAATCGGCCAGTCAGTCGAACGAACGGGCGGAGCGGAAATCCTCGCCCGTGCGAAGGCGCGCGCCGCCCTCGTGCCCGACTGCCTTGTCGAAGCCCGCCGCATTGCAAACACCGTGAGCGCCGGCTGGCACGGCCGCAGACGGCGCGGCATCGGCGAGAATTTCTGGCAGTTCCGCCCCTATTCGCCGGGCGAGGACATGGCTCGCATCGACTGGCGCCGCTCGGCCCGCGATGATCACACTTACGTCCGCGACAAGGAATGGCAGGCCGCCCACACCGTCTGGCTCTGGGCCGACCTCTCCGCCTCCATGATGTACCGCTCGAAGCTTGGTCAGGTGTCGAAGGAAAGCCGCGCGCTCGTCCTCATGCTGGCGCTCGCCGAAGTGCTGGCGCGTTCTGGCGAACGCATTGGCGCGCCCGGTCTGATGGAGCCGATCGCCGCGCGCAATGCCTCCGAACGGCTGGCAACGGCGCTGGCCTATGCCGAAAATGTCAGCGGCCTGCCCGATACCTCCATGATCCGGGGCGCAAGCGAAATCGTGCTGATCGGAGATTTTCTCGACCCGCTCGACAGGATCATGGAGCGCATCGCGCCGCTTTCGCGCCGTGGCCTGCGCGGAACGCTGATCATGGTGGCCGATCCGGCGGAAGCCGATTTCCCCTATGTGGGGCGCACCGAGTTCACCGACCCGGAAACGGGCGCGAAGTTCACTGCCGGCCGCGCCGAAGTGCTTGCCGAGGAATACCGCCTCGCCTATGCCGCAAACCGCGATGCGCTGGGCGCAGAACTGCGGCACATTGGCTGGTCACTCATCCGCCATTCCACCGACCGCCCGGCTTCCGAAGCGCTTGTGTCAGCGCATATTTATCTCTCCGGCCAGGGGAGCGTGCGCTGATGGGGGCTCTCGGCTTCGCCAATCCGATCCTGCTCGCGGCGCTGGCAGCGCTTCCCGCCATCTGGTGGCTGCTGCGCGTCACCCCGCCGCGCCCGGCGCGCGAGATCTTTCCTCCGCTCGCCATCCTCGCCCGCATCGCCAAACGCGAGGAAACGCCAGCGACGAGCCCCTGGTGGCTGACGGCGCTCAGAATGCTCCTCGCGGCGCTGGTGATCCTCGCACTGTCCGGCCCGATGCTCGACCCGCATCGCAACACGCTCTCCAAGGCAGGGCCGCTGGCGCTGGTGATCGACAATGACTGGGCCTCCGCCCCCGACTGGCCGGACCGCGTCGCGACTGCGGAAGGACTGATCGAACAGGCAGGCCGCGCCGATGTGCCCGTCTCGCTGACGCTCACCGCCGACCCGACGAACGATCCGGTCCCCACCTCAGCCGACACCGCGATGACGCGCCTCAAGGCCGCCGAACCGCGCCCGCTGGAGGCCGACCGCAAGGCCGCCTTCGCGAGCCTCGCCACGGCACTCCAGACCACACCGCCCGGTACCCTCGCCTTCATCTCGAGCGGCATCAAGGCTCCGAAAGACGAGGACTTCACCGGCCTCGTCACAAGCCTCAAGCCAGCCGAAACCTGGCTGTATGCCGCGCGCGGCAGCGTGGCCGCCATTACCGAGGTCAAGAACGGCATCGATAACACGGACGTCACCGTCACCCGCCCCTTCGCCCAAGGCCCTCAAACGATCGCGCTCGACGCGCTGGACGAAAAGGGCCGCGTGCTGATGAAGGGTACCGCAGCGTTCAAGGACGGGGAGACGGTCGCGACCGGCAAGATCGCCGCCCCCATCGAGCTCCGCAACGATTTCGCCCGTGTCGCGATCACCGCCAGCCGGCAAGCCGGCGGCACCTATCTGCTCGACGACGGCTTCAAGCGCCGCCGCATCGGTCTCTTGAGCGGCGAAACACGCTTCCTGTCGCAGCCGCTGCTCTCGCCGCTTTATTACATCAAGCGCGCGCTCTCGCCCTATGCCGACATTGCCGAGCCGGGCGAAGCCGATCTCGCCAAAGCGATCCCCGATCTCATCGCGGAGAAGCCCTCCGTCATCATCCTGGCCGATATCGGCAAGCTGCCGGAAGCGGCCTATCCGCAGATCATGGACTGGATCAAGGCCGGCGGCACGCTGGTGCGCTTTGCCGGCCCGCGTCTGGCTGCAGCCCCCGCCGACGATCCGCTGGTGCCGGTCGAGCTGCGTCAGGGCGAACGCTCGCTCGGGGGCGCGCTGTCCTGGAGCGAGCCGCAGCCGCTCGCGCCCTTCCCCGAAAAGAGCCCCTTTGCCGGATTGCCGAAGCCGGACGGCGTGACCGTCACGCGGCAGGTTCTCGCCAACCCCTCGCCGACGCTTGCCGAACATACATGGGCAAGCCTTGCCGACGGCACCCCGCTGGTGACCGCCAAGAAGCTCGACGCAGGGCAGATCGTGCTCTTCCACACCAGCGCTGACACGAGCTGGTCGAACCTTGCGCTCTCCGGCCATTTCGTTGAAATGCTTCGCCGCATCACGCAGATTTCCCGGGCGCACGGTGGAGCCGCTCCCGGCACGGCAGAAACGCTCGCGCCCTTCCGCCTGCTCAACGCCAACGGCGTGCTGACGGCGGAAACGGCGGGCGCCAAACCGCTGACGGTCGCCGCCGGCAAGGTGCCGACGCCCAGCTTCGACACGCCCCCCGGCCTCTACGGTACGGAAGAAGGCTTCACCGCGCTCAATCTCTTCCGCCCCGGCGATACGCTCGCCCCGCTGAATTTCGCGCCTCAGGGGCTCTCCGTGACGACGGCTGGCCTTGCCGGCTCGGGCACGACCGAACTGCGCCCCGCGCTTCTGCTGGCGGCCTTCCTGCTGCTGGTCGCGGACTCCATCGCCGTCTTCGTGATGGGTGGCGCGTTCTCCGGCCTGTTCAGCCGCAGGCGGACCGCCTCCACCGCCGCCATCGTTCTGGCGCTTGGAGCCGCGCTCACGCTGATGCCGCACGACACCCGCGCAGCAGACGATTCCAGACCCGGCGACGACAAGATCATCGCCGCACTCGACTCGACCCATCTCGCCTATGTCCGCACGGGCGAAGCGGACGTGGATCGCATCTCGCAGGCGGGCCTCATGGGCCTCTCAGACTTCATCCGCTACCGCACGTCGCTGGAACCCGGCGACCCCGTCGGCCTCGACATCGCAAAGGACGAACTCGCCTTCTATCCGATCATCTACTGGCCGGTGACAGCGACCGCGCCGATGCCCTCGCAGGACGCCATCAACCGCATCGACGCCTATATGCGCGCCGGCGGCACCGTGCTCTTCGATACGCGCGATCAGGACACGAGCCTCGAGGGTGCGGCCGCCGGGCCGAACACTGAGCGGCTACAGGCCATTCTCGCCAGCCTCGACATCCCGCCGCTGGAGCCTGTGCCGCATAGCCACGTCCTGACCAAGTCCTTCTATCTTCTCCAGAATTTTCCCGGCCGCTATGCCGGAAGTCCGCTGTGGATCGAGGCGACGGGCGATGCCAAGCGCGATGCGGCCCGCCCCGTGCAGCGCGGCGACGGGGTGTCGCCGATCCTCATCACCGGCAATGACTTTGCCGGGGCATGGGCAACAGACCGGTCGGGCAATTCGCTTCTGCCGACCGTGCCGCCGGATGACCGGCAGCGCGAACTTGCCTTCCGCGCCGGGGTCAATATCGTCATGTACATGCTGACCGGCAACTACAAGTCGGATCAGGTACATATCCCGGCGCTGCTCGAACGGCTGGGGCAATGACATGATCACCTTCGCCCCCTTCTTGCCCCTTCCGGCGATGATCGCCATCGGCCTCGTCGCGCTCCTGCTCGCAGGCTTTGGCCTCGCCCGGCGCATGCGCGGCGCATGGCTGCGCGCGCTGGCGCTCGGCCTCCTTGTTCTGGCCATTGCCAACCCGTCATTCGTGTCGGAAAACCGCGAACCGCTGCCCACCATCGTCGCGGTCGTGGTCGACCGCAGCCAGAGCCAGCTGATGCCCGAGCGCATCAAGCAAACAGACGCAGCGCTGAAGGAGCTGACCGACCGCCTCGCCAAGTTCCCCGGTATCGAGCCGCGCATTGTCGAAGTGCGCGATAACGGCCAGGAGGAATCACCCTCCACCAAGGCCTTCGCGGCGTTGAACGAGGCACTGTCCGACGTCTCGCCTGCCCGTGTTGGTGGCGCCGTCTTTATCACCGACGGTCAGATCCATGATATCCCCGAAGCCGGAAAGCTGCCGGGCTTCAACGCACCTGTTCATGCCCTGATCACCGGCCGGCCGAACGAATTCGACCGTCGCATCGAGGTCGTCCGCGCGCCTCGCTTCAGCCTCGTGAACGCCCAGCAGCAATTGACCTTCCGCGTCATCGATGACGGCCAGCCGATCGCGACGCCGGCGGATGTGACAATCCGCATCAACGGCGAGGAAGTCGGCACGCTGAAGGCCGAGCCCGGCAAGGATACGCGCTTCGATTTCAAACTCAACCGCGCCGGAACCAATGTGGTCGATTTCGAGGTCGCCGCGGTTCCCGGCGAGCTGACGACCAGCAACAACCGCGCCGTTCAGCTGATCGACGGCATCCGGCAGAACCTGCGCGTGCTGCTCGTATCGGGTGAGCCGCATGAGGGTGAGCGGGCATGGCGAAACCTGCTGAAGTCGGACGCATTGGTCGATCTGGTCCACTTCACCATTCTGCGTCCGCCGGAAAAGCAGGATGGCACGCCGATCAACGAACTGTCGCTGATCGCCTTCCCGACGCGCGAGCTCTTTGTCGACAAGATCAAGGAATTCGATCTGATCGTCTTCGACCGCTACCAGAACCGTGGCGTGCTGCCGATCCTCTATTACGACAACATCGCCGAATATGTGAAAAAGGGCGGAGCCCTGCTGATCGCCGCGGGGCCGGAATATGCAAGCCCGAACTCCATTGCCGACACACCGCTTGCCGATATCCTTCCCGCCCTGCCGACCGGCCAGATGGATGAGAAGGGCTACTATCCGCGCCTGACAGATCTCGGCAAGAAGCATCCCGTGACGCGCGGGCTCGAAGGCTCGGAGAGTGAACCGCCGAAATGGGGCCGCTGGTTCCGGACGATCGGCGTCTCCGACACCCAGGGCAGCACCGTGATGAAGGGTGCCAATGACGATCCGCTTCTGGTGCTGAACCGCGCCGGCGAAGGCCGCGTTGCCATGCTGCTGTCAGACGAGGGCTGGCTCTGGTCGCGTGGCTTCGAAGGCGGCGGCCCGCATGCTTCGCTCTATCGCCGCATCGCCTATTGGTTGATGAAGGAACCGGCGCTGGAAGAAGAGGCGCTGACCGCGCGCGCCAGCGGCCGCAATCTTGAGATCACCCGCCAGACCGTTGGCGACGATCCCGGCGAAGCGACGATCACCTACCCCTCCGGCAAGACGGAGAAGGTCAGGCTCATCTCCTCCGAACCCGGCCTGTACAAGGCCTCCGTCGCCGTGGGCGAAACCGGCCTCTTCAAGGTCCAGAACGGTGAACTGTCGGCACTCGCCCATGTCGGCGCGGTGGATGCGCCGGAGTTCAAGTCGGAAATCTCGACCACGGCGACGCTCCAGCCCATGGCCGACGCGACCCACGGCATCGTGACACGCCTCGCCAAGGCCGATGGTAGCGCCGAACCGCTGCCGCAAATCCTCACCGTCAACGGCAATGTCCGCATCGAAGGCAACGACCGCATGGCCTTCCGCCTGACGAACGAATCCGTGCTGAAGGGCATCGACACGCTGCCGCTGTTCAACGGCCTGATCGGTCTTGTCGCGCTACTGTTTGCGGCCTCTGCCATGTGGTGGCGCGAGGGGCGGTAAGAACGGCCGATCACAGCGCCGGGCTGCCCATTCGCGCCTCTACCTCGTGCCACAGGGCCTCCACGATCTTCGGATCGACGCCGCGTGAGGGCACGAGCACGAATTCCACCGCCTCAAGCGCCGGAAGCTGCGGCACTTCCACCTCCACCAGACCGGCCGGCGCCATCGCGACCGGTTGCACCAGCACACCCATCCCGGCGGCGGCAGCAGCGGTGAGCCCGCTCAGACTGTTGCAGGTGCAAATGATCCGCCAGGCAATACCTGCCCGCTGCAGTGCCTCGATGGCAATGCGCCGCGTGATGCTCGGCTGCGGATAGGTAATGAGCGGTATGGCGGCGCCGCTTTCCAGCTGTAGATGCCGGTCGCGACCAAGCCATGCCAGAGGCTCGCGCTGCAGAAAGCGGCCTCTTGCCTCGTCCTTCAACCGCTTGGCCAGCACCAGATCGAGATCACCCTTGGCCTGCGCCTCGTAAAGCACGCCGCTCAGATCGACCGTCAGTTCGAGATCGACCAGCGGATGCTGGCGGATGAAGCTTTCCAGCACCGACGTCAGCCGCGAGGTGACGAAATCCTCCGAAATGCCGAGCCGCAGACGGCCGCGCAGCCGCGTCTGGTTGAACAGCGCCGAGACCTTGCCGTTGATTTCCAGCATGTCCCGCGCATGGCTGATCAGCGCCTCGCCATCGGGCGTCAGACGCACCGCATGGGTCGTGCGCCAGATCAGCTTGCGGCCGAGATGCTCCTCGAGCCGCTGTATATGCTGGCTGACCGTTGACTGGCTCAAACCGAGCCGCGTGGCAGCGCCCGTAAAGCTCCCGGCCTGCTGAAGCGCGACAAAGGTGGCCACATGCTGGAGATTGAGCATTTATTGGGAAACCCGATAACTGTTAGCGTTTTCATTATGATCCGTGAAGACGTAGACTGCAATCCGTCTCTTCCCCGGATTTGCCTCATGAAACGCTTCCTGCCCGACACCTTCACCCTTCTCCTCGTCTGCACCGTGGCCTTCGCCTCGCAGGTGCCAATCTACGGCCAGCCGGCAGTGTGGTTTTCGATGGCGACAAAGGTTGCCATTGCGGCCCTCTTCTTCCTGCATGGCGCGCGCCTGTCACGCGACGTGGTCGTGGCCGGCCTCCTGCATTGGCGGCTTCATCTGATGATCGTGCTCGTCACGTTCGGCTTCTTCCCGCTGGTCGGGTTCGGCTTGAGCTACGCGCTGAAAGGCGTCCTATCGCCGACGCTCTTCATCGGCGTGCTGTATCTCTGCACGCTCCCCTCCACGGTACAGTCCTCCATCGCCTTCACCTCCATGGCGGGCGGCAACGTGCCGGCGGCGATCTGTGCCGCGTCAGCCTCCAACATCTTTGGCATGTTCCTGACGCCGCTTCTCTGCGGCCTGATCTTGTCGGCCGGTGGCCACGGCGGCGTATCCCTGGAAGCAATGCTGCAGATCTTCACGCAGCTCCTCCTGCCCTTCATTGCAGGCCAGTTGTTGCAGCCGTGGATCGGAAACTGGGTGCGCGCCCACAAGAAGATCCTCATGCCGATCGACCGTGGCTCGATCCTGATGGTCGTCTATGGCGCGTTCAGTGAAGCCATGATCGAGGGCATATGGCACAATTTCGACCTATCCGATATCGGACTGATCGTCGTGATCGACGCGGTCCTGCTCGCCATCATGCTGACGATCACCATGTTCGGCAGTCGCAAACTCGGCTTTTCGCGCGAGGACGAGATCACCATCACCTTCTGCGGGTCGAAGAAGAGCCTCGCCTCCGGCGTGCCCATGGCGAATGCCATCTTCGCCGGCCAGGCGGTCGGCGCGATCGTTCTGCCGATCATGATCTTTCACCAGATCCAGCTGATGACCTGCGCCGTCCTTGCCCAGCGCTACGCTGCCAAGGCGCCGAAGGAGGCGCTTGTCGCGGCGGCGGAATAGACTTGTTTTAAAGCAATTCCTGACGCGAAACCGGTTTCCACTTTCGCTGGAATCGCTCCAGTTACTCCGCCCGCCAGCGGATATCGCCACGCAGGAGATCGTGCGCGCCTTCCATCAGCGGCACGACGAGGATCCGGCCCGGATCGGTGGGGGCCGGAAACTGCAGGGCGTTATACGCGACCTTCTCGAACCCGAGCGGCATGTAATAGGGCGGATCGCCGACAAGGATCACGCCCTCGGACCCTTTCCGCCGCGCCGCATCGATCGCGATGCGAACCAGCTCGCGGCCGATGCCGATATTCTTGTGCGACGGCCGCACGGCCAGCGGTCCGAGAAGATGCCCCTTCAGCTGCCCTGCCAGAACGGGCGTCATGCGCACCGAGGCGATCACCTCACCATGATCGATGGCAACATAGGACAGCGACCGGTCATGTGGTCCCTGCTCGCGGATACGATGCGATGATTTGGTATAGCGTCCGGGACCGAAGGCCTCGTCATTGATGAACTCAATGACGGTATCATGCGTTGCATCTTCGGTGAGATACAGGAAGTCGTGCTTTTTCATGGGATAGAAATCAACCGCAACGGAACAGACATGGAAAATCGGTCGCGCTTCATCTGCGCGTTCAAATCGATCTTCAGCGTCGTCGCGGGTTTCTTCCGAACATCTGGGAACTTTCCTGTTATCAAAATCGCCGATAGCAGGAATTTGGCAGAAGGCAAACTGAAAAACACACTGTTCATCGATTTCACGGTACTCCTGTCACGCATGGGCGATTATCTTGGCTGCAAAGGAGAACACCCATGGGCATGCTGATCGAAGGCGTCTGGCACGATGTCTGGTATGACACGAAGGAAACGCGCGGCCACTTCAAGCGGCAGGAATCGCGCTTCCGCAACTACGTGACCGCCGACGGCAGCGCCGGCCCGACCGGCGAAGGCGGCTTCAAGGCCGAAGCCGGCCGTTACCATCTCTATGTCTCGCTCGCCTGTCCCTGGGCGCATCGCACGCTCATTTTCCGCAAGCTGAAGAAGCTGGAAAACCTGATCAGCCTCTCCATCGTCGATCCCTACATGCTGGAAAACGGCTGGGAATTCAAAGGCCGCAACGGCGGCACGAAGGATGACCTCTTCGGCTCCGACTTCCTCTGGCAGGTCTATACCCGTGCGGACGCCAACTATTCGGGCCGCGTCACCGTGCCGGTTCTGTGGGACAAGCAGAAGAACACGATCGTTTCCAACGAGAGCGCGGAAATCATCCGCATGTTCAACACGGCCTTCAACGGCCTGACCGGTTCAACAGACGATTTCTATCCCGAAGATCTCCGCAAGCAGATCGATACGCTGAACGCGGAGATCTACGACAAGGTCAATAACGGCGTCTACAAATGCGGCTTCGCCACCACGCAGGAAGCCTATGAAAGCCATGTCGGCCCGCTTTTCGACATGCTGGACACGCTGGAAGAGCGCCTGTCAAAGGGCCGCTATCTCTTCGGCGACCGCATGACCGAGGCCGACTGGCGCCTCTTCACCACGCTCGTCCGCTTCGACCCGGTCTATGTCGGCCATTTCAAATGCAACATCCGCCGCATCGCCGACTACCCGAACCTGTGGGGCTACCTGAAGGACCTCTACCAGCACCCAGGTGTCGCGGAGACGGTCGATTTCTACCACATCAAGCACCACTATTACGGCAGCCACCGCATGATCAACCCGACCGGCATTGTGCCATCGGGTCCGGTGATGGATCTGGAGAGCCCGCACGATCGGGGGTGAAAAGTGACATTGCTGTTCGCCGTCACGTGTCTTATATTGAGCGACACGTGACAGAAGGTGAAGCGCGATGAACACCCGCGAGACAGTCGGAAATGTCAGTGAAATGCTGGATATCGCCATGCTCTTCGGCGGCGAAAAGGGTTTGAAACACGATGTTTCCAGCCCGATTGCCGTTCACGAACTGATCCTGACCGGCATTCCGGGCAAAGCGCTGGAACGGCTTGTGAAACAACTGCCGGCCATTGCCGACGACAGCGACGCTTTCGAAAAAGCCTTCGGGATGAGCGAGCGCACCTATCAGCGCCACAAGGCCGACAAGACAAAGGTGCTGAGCCCGGAGCAAAGCTCGCGCACCTGGAATTTCGCGCGCCTTCTCGCCAAGGCTGCCGCTGTTCTCGGTTCGCAGGCCGAAGCGGAAGCGTGGATGCTGCAACCGGCGTTCGGCCTTGAAGGCCGCCGCCCGATCGATCTCCTCGCCACCGCCGCAGGCAGCGATCTCGTTCGTGAATATCTCGAACGGCTGGACTACGGTGTCTATGCATGATGCCGTTACCCGGCCCGCTCGGTTCGGGAAAGATCATCGGCTGGCGACTGGACCACAAGCGCTTTTCAGAGAGATGGGATAGTGGCGAAGGCGCATTCCTCTTCGGCGGCCGCTGGAACAGCAAGGGCAACCGCGTGGTCTACGCTTCGCTCGATCCTTCGACCGCCATTCTGGAAGTCGCGGTTCACAAGGGCTTCAAGGCACTCGACACCGTGCCGCATGTGCTAACGGCTTTCGAAATTTCAGATCCAGCGGATGTGAAGTCGGTGTCGCACGCTGACGTCCCGAACCCGAACTGGCTGCACCCCGCCATTCCAAGCGCCGGCCAGCAGCACTTCGGCGACACACTTACAAGCGGGCACCTCTTCGTCGTCATCCCCAGCGTGGTTTCATCCATGGCGTGGAACGTCGTGTTCAATCCGCAAAAGGCAGCGGGCCGCTATCGCCTGTTACACCAACAGGATTTCGCCCTCGACCCACGCCTGCATCCGGCGATTTGATACGCGGTCGATGCCGCCTTCCCGGACGGAAAACCGCTTCGCACTTTTTCTGAGAATGCGCGCATCCCTCACCAGATCGGCTGCACCTCGTCCTCGGCGGCGATTTCCTTGAGTCGCTGGCGGGTGGCCTGCGTGGTGGCCTCCGGCAGGGCGTCGAGCGCGAAGAAGCCCGTCTCGGCGATCTCCTTGTCGGCCACCTTCGCTGTCTGGCAGCGAACGTCGCGGCAGACATAGAGCAGCACATGGTCACGATCTGTCACGCGGCTGTTGAAATAGACGTTGAAGAGCTGGGGTGCAGCACCCAGCGTCACATTGCCCTCTTCGAACAATTCCCGCTCCAGTGCCTCCAGCGCCGTCTCATCCACCTCGACGCCACCGCCGGGGAACTGCCAGCCGGGAACATAGGTGTGGCGGACCAGAAACACCCTGCCCTTGTCATCAAAGGCGGCGGCGCGTACGCCGAGCGTCAGCCCACGCTTCATGCGGAACCAGAGATGCAGGACCTGCAGCATGGGCTTGCGGATCGGCCCGAGCGCGCCCGGATCACGGGGTTGTTTCATCGCATCATTCTCCGAATGCATAGCGCGAACCCTTTTTGACGCACGATCAGCGACCTGCTAACCAAGGGCCATGTTCAGGCTTGCCCATATTTCCGATATCCATCTCGGCCCCTTGCCGGATGTGCCGATCCGCGACCTCTTGTCAAAACGGATCACCGGTTATGTGAACTGGCATCGCAACAGACGCAAGCACCTCTTCGGCAATACGCTGGAATTGTTGCTCGAACATTTGCAGACACATGCCCCGGATCATGTGGCGGTGACCGGCGATCTGGTCAATCTGGCCACCGAAATCGAAATCCGCAATGCCGCACTTTGGCTGTCCGGCGTCGGCTTGCCGCTTGATGTTTCGGTCGTGCCCGGCAACCACGACGCCTATGTGCCGGGCGCAGCCGGGCGGGCGGCGGCGGCCTGGAACGACTACATGGCCGGCGACGAGGATATCCTTTCCGAAGCGCGCAAGTTCCCCTATGTTCGCCGGCGCGGACAGGTGGCCATCGTCGGCTGTTCGACGGCGGTCGCAACGCCGCCCTTCTCCGCCAACGGTTATTTCAGCGCGGGACAGGCCCGGCGCACGCTCGATCTCCTGCGCCAGCTCGGCGACGAAGGCCTTGCCCGCGTGGTCCTCATCCATCATCCGCCGATCCGGGGTGCAGCCGCCAACCACAAGCGCATGGTCGGCATCCGCCGCTTCGCCGCCGTCATGCGCGAGGCGGGCGCCGAACTCGTTCTCCACGGTCATACGCATCTCAATACCCGCTATACGCTTGCCGGCCGCGACGGGCCGGTGCCGGTGGTCGGCATTGCCTCGGCCTCGCAATCGACAGGCGGCAAGAAGCCGCCAGCCGGCTTCAACCTCTTCGAGATCGAAGGGGAGCCGGACCGCTGGACGATCCTGCACAAGCGCTACGCGCTCAATGACGACGCCCGGACATTTCGGTTGAGCGTGGACGAAGTCTTGTGAACCGCCTCAATCCAGGGTCCGCCTGAATCGCATCAGCGCCAGCGCCATGTAGATCAGGATAAAGCCGGCAAGGATGGATATCTCGACGGCAACCGCATTCCAGTCCGCACCCTTCAGCATGATGGCGCGCACGATGCGCAGGAAATGCGTGAGTGGGAAGATTTCACCGAGATATTGCGCCCAGACCGGCATGCCGCCAAAGGGGAACATGAAACCGGAAAGCAGGATGGACGGCAGGAAGAAGAAGAAGGTGAGCTGCATCGCCTGCATCTGCGTCCGCGCGATGGTCGAGAACGTGTAGCCAAGGATGACCAGCGCGAAGACGAAGATGAGGATGGCGAAAAGCAGCAACACGAGCGAGCCCACGAAGGGCACCCCGAAGAGAAGCTTCGCGGCCGTCAGCACCACGACGACCTGCACCGAGCCGACGCCGAGATAGGGCAGCACCTTGCCCAGCATGATCTCGATGGGGCTGGCCGGCATGGCGAGCAGGTTTTCCATCGTGCCGCGCTCGATCTCCCGCGTCAGCGCCATCGCCGTCATCATCATCATCGTCATCTGCAGGATGACGCCGAGCAGGCCGGGCACGATGTTGTATTGCGTGATGCCTTCCGGATTGTAGCGCTTGTGAACGATGACCTGCAGCGCATTGTCGGCGGCTTCCGCGGCTTCCGCCTGTTTACCTTGCTCCCTCAGAAGAGCTTGGGAGGTCACCGTGGAGAGCGTCGAGATTGCACCCGAGGCCACAGCCGGGTCTGTCGCATCCGCCTCGATGAGAATCTGCGGATTGTCGTTGCGCTCGACCCGTGTGGCGAAATCCGAAGGGATGGTGACGACGAAGGAGACCTTGCCGGACGCAATCATCGCCTCCGCCTCATCCGCCGTCGCACCCACCTTCACGAAGCGATAGTAGTTGGTGAGCTCCAGCGCCGAGACCATGGCGCGCACGTACTGGTCCGTACCGGAACTCACGAGCACGGCAGGCAGATATTTCGGATCGCTGTTGATCGCATAACCGAAGAGCACGAGTTGCATCAGCGGCACGCCGAGCATCATCCCGAAGGTGATGCGGTCGCGCCGCATCTGGATGAATTCCTTGATGAGAAGCGCCAGCAGGCGACGGAAGGAAAAGAGCGAGGCCATCATGCCATGTTGTCCTTCGACTTGGCCATGAACTGGATGAACACGTCTTCGAGGCTGGTCTCGCCCTCGCTGACCGTGATGCCCGGCCGATGCCGCAGCGGCTCCAGCGCGGCACTCAGGCGGGCCTTGTCGTCGCCCACGACATGCAGCGCCGCACCGAAGGGCGCGACCTGGTCGATATCGGCATTCTGCCGGAGTTCATCCGCGAGATCGCCGATCTCAGGCCCCTCCACCACGAAGGTTGAAAGCCCGGCGTTGCGCACGACCTCGGACACAGTGCCGCTGGCAATCAGCGAACCATAGGAAATGTAGTGGATGCGGTGGCAACGCTCCGCCTCGTCCATGTAGTGCGTCGAGACGAGCACGGTCAGCCCGCGCCCGGCAAGCCGGTGGATCTCGTCCCAGAATTCGCGCCGCGCCTTGGGATCGACGCCCGCCGTCGGTTCATCGAGCAGCAGCAGTTTCGGGTCGTGCATGATGCAGGCGGCGAGCGCGAGGCGCTGCTTCCAGCCGCCGGATAGCGTGCCGGCCAATTGCTTGCGCCGCGCCGTCAGCCCGAGATCTTCCAGCGTCTTCGCAACATGTTTGCCAGGCGGGCTCAACTTGTAGAGCCGCGCCACGAACATCAGGTTCTCTTCGATCGACAGGTCCTCGTAGAAGGAGAACTTCTGCGTCATGTAGCCGACTTCGTTCTTGATCTTCAGGCTCTCGGTGGTGAGGTCGTAGCCCAGCACCCGCCCCGAACCCGAGTCCGGCGTCAAGAGCCCGCACATGATGCGGATCGTTGTCGTCTTGCCCGAGCCGTTAGGCCCCAGAAAGCCGACGATCTCGCCCTGCGCCACGCTCATCGTCACATTGTTGACAACGGTCTTGCCGCTATAGGTCTTGGTGAGGCCGGAAACTTCGATGGCGTTGGTCATGATGCGCCAGCCTCTGCCCCATCAGCCAGCCGCACATCGACGATCTGCCCAGGCTTCAGCCCATCCGCCGAACCCTCCGGCTGCGCCTCGATCATGTAGACGAGCTTCTGCCGGTTCTCGAGCGAATAGATGACCGGCGGCGTAAACTCAGGCCCGTCGGCAATATAGCTCACCCGCGCCTTGATCCCGGCTTTACAGCCATCGCAATTGACCGCCAGCACCGACCCGACCTTCAGCAGCGACACGTCCTTTTCCGGAATGTAGACGCGCAGCTTCACCGCCCCGTCCGGCAGCACCGAAAGAACCGGCTGCGACGGCCCCGCCACCTCGCCGGCCCGGCGGATGATATCCTGCACGATCCCGTCGGCGGGCGCGACCAGCTTGCGTTTGCCAAGCTTCCACTGCGCCTGGTCGAGCGAGGCTTCCGCCTGCTTCACCGCATCCCTGGCCGCATCGATTTCCTGTTCACGCGCCGGCAACTGCGCCACCGCCAGATTGGCATTGGCCTGCGCCACGGCGGCCGTCGCCATGTCGAGCGCGGTCTTGGCCTTGTCGTAATCCGATTGCGGCGCAATCCCGCGCTTGAGGAGATCGGATTGCCGGTCGAACGTTCGCTGCGCGTCTTCAGCCTGAGCCTGCGCCGAAACGAGATTGGCTTGGATGACCGCCACCTCTTCAGGCCGCCGGCCCTGCTGGAGATTGGCAAGCTGCGCGCGTGCCTGGCCGAGAGCCGCCGTCGCCAGCTGCACGGCAATCTCGGCATCCTGTGTTTCCATCGCCGCCAACGATGCGCCCGCCTTCACGCGATCGCCGCGGCGCACCGAGATTGTCTCGACACGCGCCACGTCGAGGGGCGCCATCAGCACGTAGTCGCCCTCGGCATAGCCCGTAGCGAGCGGTGCGCCTGCACCACAGGACGCGATCAGGCCGCTGATCAGCGGCAGCGCGCAGAAGAAACCCGCCATGACATCACCCCTTCCGATGGGCCGCAACAAGCCCCTTGAGATTGGTCTTGAAGACGGCGACGAGTTCGTCCGCCTCCGCCGGTCCGACATCTTCCCAATCCATGCGTTTCAGCACGATGGGCCGTGCGATGCGGAAATAGAGAACCTGCCCCAGCATCGAAAACACTGCCGCCTTGACTTGGCTGCTCTCCGGATCAAGCCCCGTCGCCACAGCGAAGAGCCCGCAAAGCCGCTTGTGCGCGCGCGAAACCAGCGTGTCGTAAATGTAGTCGACCACGTCGCCCGGCTGCATGATCTCACGCAACATGAAGGCGGCATAGGTTCCGGCCTCCCGCGACGAGACCAGAAAGCGGGCAAACCGTTCGATGGCAGCCTCCATGATCGCAACAGCCATCTGTGGATCTGTCGGCAGCGGCGAGGCCATGGCAGGCGCGGCGACGCTGACGATCCGCTCCGCCACGAATTGCGCGCAGGCGAGCCGCAGCCCCGGCTTGCCACCGAAATGATAGGCGATGGACCCGATATTGGCCTCCGCCGCATCCGCAATCTGTCGCGTCGAGACGGCATCATAGCCATGCGCGCCGAAGAGCTTCAGCCCGGTCTCGATGAGCGCGACCCGCGTGGCCTCCCCGCCTGATTTGGTTTTCCTGGTCATGAGCAACTCCCTAGCAGGACACTTTAATCAATCGTTTGATTAAAATCAATCTCGCGAATAGTTGATCGTATTTGAGTGTCGTACGTTGGCGGAAAATGCTCATGTCCCGAGTGAAAGCGCCTGTCGCTTCGCCGCACAATGATCAAACGGAGAGAACCATGATCACTGTTAATCTCAAGGTGCTTGCCACCGCGCTCACGTTCGCCGTCGCCATCCCGGCAGCAGCCTTCGCGGTCGGCTCGGAAACCGACCAGACCCAACCTCCGGCCAAGACCGAGACCTCGACAAAGTGCAAGGATGGCCAGGTCTGGGACAAGGACAAGAAGAAGTGCGTTGATCCGAAAAAGTCGAGCCTGGACGATGAGACGCTCTATCACGCGGCCCGCGAACTTGCCTATGCCGGGCAGTATCGCAATGCCCTGAAGGTTCTCTCCGCCATGAAGAACCAGGATGAGCCGCGCGTCCTGAACTACAAGGGCTATGCCAATCGCAAGGCTGGCAATGTGAAGCTCGGCATGAGCTATTATCGACAGGCATTGGCCAAGGACCCTAACTTCATCCTCGCTCGCTCCTACATGGGCATGGCCTATGCCGAACAGGGCAACATGAAGGAAGCCAAAAAGCAGCTGGTCGAAATCAGCGCCCGCGGGGGCAGAGATACCTGGGCCTATACCGCGCTGAAGCAGACAATCACGTCGAGAACCCATTACTAAAGCAATTCCAGCGAAAGTGGAAACCGGTTTCGCGTTAGGAACTACGTAAAAACAAGGAGATAGAGCATTTCAGTGTTTCTGTTTAACGCTGAAATGCTCTTAAAACAAAAAGCCCGGCTTTCAAGCTCGAAAGCCGGCTCACCTCTCTGCATGGGCAAGAAATGTGAGGCGGCGCCATGACGCCGCCTCTCTCAAGTCCGGTTGATGCTCAACCCGCTTGCTCGACAATCAGGGTCGCAATTCTGGCCGGGCACTCATCGAGCAGCATATGCCCCATGCCCGGCACCCGGATCTTCGTGAAATGCTCCGGCAGGCGATCCATCTGATGCGATGGCAGGATCGCATCAGCTTCGCCCCAGATGACCGCGACCTTTGTCTTCAAGGTTTCCAGAAGCTCGATCGGCAAGACGCCTTGCGCTCTGACGGGCGAACTCTGCTCTGTGAACATGGCATCGTATATCTCTTCCAGCGCCTCGATCGCGCCGGGCCGCTCACGATCCATCGCCATGCTGTCAAGAACCTCCGCCGGCAGATCGAAGCCGGGAGCCGTCATCATCCGCATGACATCCGCAAGCTCGTCTGCCGTCGCGGCCTGCGCGAAACGCTCCAATGCGTGCGCATTGATCTCCGGTCCCATGCCACCGGGCGCCACGAGAGTGAGCGACAGGACCTTCGCGCCGGCGCGCATGGCAATCAGGGCAGCCACAGCCCCGCCCATCGAATGGCCGGCCAGGTGAAAGGCCGTAAAACCTTGCGCATCGAGATCGGCGAGGATCGCCTTCGCCATCTTGCCGGCTCCACCCCGCTCTTCCGTGTGCAGTGAACGGTTGTGACCGGGCAGGTCATAGGCGATGACCGGAAGTTCTTCAGGCAGCAGCGCCACCACCGGGTCCCAGGCCGCAGCACTGCCCCCAAAACCGTGAATCAGGACAACTGGCGGCCTTGTGGTTGGATCACCGGAAACTTCCGAAAACAGCGTCATGATGATCCCTTCCCAATTGATGCACGTCGATGGCCGACGAATGCGACCGCCACGATCTTATCTCTCAAGGACAGCGAAATCGTGACTCAAGTCAAGGCCGGCAATCCATGTTCCGACCAATGTCATGGAACGCTTCTATTCTAAGGCCGCAACCCCAAACCGGCCATCGTCTGGCAAACGGCCCCTCAACCGTGAAAGGCGCCTCTTATGGAAAGCATGATCTCCACACCCGAGAAGACCGCAGCCGCAGGCCTGCTGGTGGAAGTCACCTGTCTCAGGGACGATATCGTCGCCAAGGCGGCACCGCTGATCGAGGCTGCGACGGCTGGCATGGACATGTCCGAGGCCGATCGCCGGTCCATCGCGAATCTTTATCATTATCTGGGCCTGCGCCGGCACGACATCCGCTCGCTGCAGCGCCGGCTGATGGTGCGCGGCCTATCATCGCTGGGACGGCTCGAGAGCCGTGTGCTACCGACGCTCGACAGTGTCATCTGTGCGCTGGCAGACATGGCGGATGCCGCGCCGACTGTGGAACCCCCTTCCGAATCGGCCTTCTTTGCAGGGGAAACGCTGCTGGAGGAGGCAACCGACGCGCTCTTCGGCCCCAAGCCCTATGGCCGCCGTGGCCGCATCATGGTCACGCTGCCGGGCGATGCGGCCAGCAACCCCGACCTGCTGGTCGATCTCGCCCGGCGCGGTATGGATGTTGCGCGCATCAATTGCGCCCACGACAATCCGGAAGTCTGGCGCGCGCTCGCCAACCATGCCCGCAGCGCCGGCGCGGAGACCGGCCGCACGGTCCGCATCCTCATGGACATTGCCGGTCCGAAAATCCGTACCGAGGCCGTGCTCTGCGAGCACAAGCTGGTCGCGGGCGATGCGCTGCGTCTGATCGCGGAAGGCGAACCTTATCTGTCGGAAGGTGTAGCGGCCTGCGCCGCCGTGTCCATCCCGGATATCGTCACGAAACTCAGCGTCGGAGACCGCATCCGCTACGATGACGGCAAGCTCGAAGGCGCAGTCGAAGAGACGGACGGCGCGCAGGCGCTCATCCGCGTGCGCCGCACCAAGGCGGGCGGCGCGAAGATCAGGCCGGAAAAGGGTCTGAACCTGCCCGACACCGCGCTCGGCCTTTCCCCGCTGACCGCGAAGGACGAGGAGGATCTGGCAAGCGTCGTCGAATATGCCGACATGATCGGCTATTCCTTCGTCAGCGAACCGGCCGATATCGACCTGCTGGAAAAGGCGCTCGGCAAGCGCAACCTCGCCGGCAAGACGCTGGGGCTGATCGCAAAGATCGAACAGCCACGCGCAGTCCACAACTTGCCCGAACTGATCGCTGAGGCCAAGCGCCACCGCCATCCGTTCGGCATCATGATCGCGCGCGGCGATCTCGCCGCCGAGATTGGGTTTGAGCGTCTGGCGGAAATGCAGGAGGAAATTCTCTGGCTTTGCGAGGCAGCCTCGGTGCCAACCATCTGGGCGACACAGGTTCTGGAAGATCTGGTCAAGACCGGCCTACCCTCGCGCGGCGAAATGACGGATGCGGCTATGGCCGCCCGCGCCGAATGCGTGATGCTGAACAAGGGACCGGCCATTGCCGAGGGCGTCTCCGTGCTCGATCACCTGATCGGCCGCATGGAAGGCCACATGTTCAAGAAGACACCGATGCTGCGCGCGCTCAATTCGTGGTGAGCCTCACCCGGCGAGAAGGGCGACGCTCGCCAGCGTCGCCAGAAGCGCCGGGACCATGACGACAAAGCCGATCTTGATGAAGCGCCAGAAGCCGACATCGATGCCTTCTCGGCGAAGCGCATTGATCCAGAGAATGGTCGCAAGCGAGCCGGTAATGGAAAGGTTCGGCCCGAGATCGATGCCGATCAGCACGGCGGCCGAAATCGCAGGCGAGGTGTGAGCGGCATTGACGACGCTGCCGGCGACGAGACCGGCCGGCAGATTGTTGACGATGTTCGCCACAAGCCCCGTAGCAATCCCCGCCCCCATCACGGTCGCCTTGGGATCGCTCGCGGCAAAGGCGTTGAGCGTGGCGGCAAGCGACTGGATCATCCCCGTCTGCCCCAGCGCTTCGACCACGACGAAGAGCCCCGCCACGAGCGGCAACACGCTCCACGAAATCTCCTTCATGTAACCGAGCGGGTTCTCCCGGTTGAAAAGGCTGACGAGAGCCAGCGTGGCAAAGCCGGCGGCGAAGGTCGGCCAGCCGAGATCGACATCGAGCGCCGAGGCCACGAGCAGCGCAATCGCCGTGACCACGAGACCAAGACCGGCAATCTTTGCGCCACGGCTGAGCAGGACGCTCCCGATATCGGTTGAAACGCTGTCTTCCGCAATGGCGCGGCGTTGCGTCAGATAAAGCGCTGCAAAGGTCATGGCGATGGAGACGATGGAGGGCAGCGCGAACATGGAGAACCATGTGCCCAGTGCCGGCATATGCCCGCCGCTGAAAATCACGAGATTGGCCGGGTTGGAGATCGGCAGGACGAAACTCGCGGCATTCGCAATGAAGGCGCAGACCAGCATGTAGGGAAATGGATCGCGCACCTTTGCCGCCTTGCAGGCCGCGTAGACGGCGGGCGTCAGCACGACGGCAGTCGCATCATTCGACATGAAGACCGTCACCAGCACGCCGACAAGGTAGATCAGCACGAAGAGCCGGCGCGGCGAGCCCTTGGCGCGCGCCGTTGCGATAGCCGCCAGCCAGTCGAACAGGCCTTCTTTCCGGGCAATGTCGGAGATCAGCATCATGCCGATGAGGAAGAGATAGACGTCAAGCCCCTTGGCAACGCCAGCCAGCGCGCCCCGCCAGGCGATGAGCCCTGAAAGCACGAGAACCATCGCAGCCAGAACGGCCCAAACCGCCTCCGGCCACCGAAACGGCCGCACGAGAAGACCGAGCGCCGTCAGTGCGGCTATCACCACGATGGCCAGGGAAGAAGAAGCGTTGATGTCCATGGGAGGCGTCGTCCGGCGGGAGGGTACGCAGAGCGTTGAATCGATGGCGGCGGTCTGTAGCACAGTGCCGCACGCGCGAGAAGGCGCGCCGGCCGCGGAACAATGCGCATGATCGCGAGTTGTTCCGGGCGTTGGGTGCCGCCGGCGATTTTACGACGCCGTTTCCACGACCTCCCCGATCCCTCAATGGTTACGTGGTCGCGCGGGCGGCGCTCAACGCAGCGCGCCTGCAGCATCGGCAGGACTGTTTCTAGAGCAATTCCACCGAAAGTGGAAACCGGTCTCGCGTTAGGAATTACATAAAAACAAAGAGATAGAGAATTTCAGCGTTTCCGTGAAACGTTGAAATGTTCTAGAGGTCCAGCTGGTCGGTCGCGACGGCGAGCCGGCAGACAAGGCCTGCCTCCTCGTAGCTCATGTCAACCGTGCAGCCGGCCCCTATGCCGGCGGAAATCAGCCGCGATCCCGCTCCCCGGCGCTGCGGCGCGACGACCGGCGGACCACCCCGCTCCTGCCAGGTGAAAAGGAACCGGGCGGGGTCTTGCCCCACAACCGTCCATTCGACTGTCACGCGCCCGCCCGGCAACGACAGGGCCCCATATTTGGCCGCGTTGGTGGCAAGCTCATGAAGCATAAGGCTGAACGAAACGGCCGCCCGTTCGCCAATCCTGAGGGGCGGACCGCCTACCTCGAACTGTTGGCCGTCATAGAGCGAAATGGCTTTTCCGACGACGTCGGCCACGGATGTGCCACCCTCCACGCCGTGCACGAGCAGATCATGCGCACCGGCCAGGACCCCGATTCGGCCTCGCAACGTCGCGGCCATCTGGGCGGGGTCTTCCGTCGAGCGTGTCGTCTGGTTCACGATGACCTGGACAAGCGTCAGCTGGTTCTTCAGCCGATGCACCAACTCGGCGCTCAACTGCTTCTGCAGCACATCCTGTTCCAGAAGCTGGATATTTTCCTTCTCCTTGGAGGCCGCCAGCAGCGCCAGTTCCTGGCGCTGCTGGATGAGTGTCCGCGTCGTTACGCTGATCGCATGGATGATCAGGATGTCGACCGAGACGATGAAGCCATAGAAGACGAGCGCCAGCACCGCGCCGGGCGTCAGGTCGAACGCATTGACCGGCGCGATGAAGAAATACCATGATGTCAGCCCCCCAAGAACCGCGCAGACGATGCCCGGCCAAAGCCCGCTGACCAGCGTCGCTATGATGACGGCAGGAAAATACGTCAGAAAGGGAAAGCCCGGGGGAAGCTGTGAATCAACCGAAAGGCGCAGCCCGAAGGCCGCAGCGAACAAGGCCAGCGCAAATGCCCAGCGGAAAACAGGCGACCGCTTCTGCACCACGATGAGCTGCAGGCGGCCCGTCAGCGAACGACGTTCTATATGGTCCATCTTCCCCCAACGTCGCTATACCGGCAATCCTGCGAATTTAGGAGGATTCCCTTGCCTGTAGTTGGCATAAGGCAAGGCCACTTGCAACAATCGGCAAGTTCATTTTCCAACTCTATTTTCAGAATGCAATCTGAGCACACCCAATCAACTGGGAAAAGAAATAACGCCGCGCACCTCCATTATATTAGACACATTTAATACAAAAAATCGTCGGGCTTTCCGATCGATTTTTTTCGGGCGCCTACGGAACAAAAGCAGCAAGGCCGCCATTCTCTTGGCGATTTCATAGCGAAAGTATATTCCATGGCTGCCGCTCCGGACTCGTCCCGCCCGTTCGACCGCTCCCTGATCGCCCTTGCCGCCCTGAACTTTTTCCTCGCCGATGCCCGTGACGGGCTGGGGCCGTTTCTCGACGGCTTCCTGGCGACCCATGGCTGGAATCCGTTCACGCTGGGCATGATCGCCACAATCGGCGGCGTCCTGGGCATGGTGGCCACGCCGCTGTTCGGCGCGCTTGTTGATGCCTCGCCTTACAAGCGGACACTGATCATCCTGCCGGTGATCGTCGTGACCGCCGCCGCCCTCTGGACGCTCGCCATCCCCGACAACTATTCCGTCTTCGGCGGACAATCCGCGACAGCTATCGTCGGCGCGGTCGTGGGACCCGCGCTGATGGGACTGACGCTCGGTCTTGTCGGCGAAAGGCGCTTCTCCACCCAGGTTTCGCGCAACGAATTCTGGAACCACGCGGGCAACGTCTTCTCCCTCGCGGCCATTTTCGTCGGCACAAGCTTCTTCGGCATGGCCGGCATCGTCTATCTGATGATCGCAACAGCAATTGCCACGATCGTCGCCGTTCTCGCCATCGATCCAGACCGGATCGACAACAAGGTGGCGCGCGGGCTTGCCCATGACGAAGGCGAGCCGGGCCCCTCCGGCTTCAGCGTGCTTTTCGAACGCAAGGGCCTGCTGGCGCTGGCCGTCGTCCTCATGATCTTTCACTTTGGCAACGCGCCGATCAGCCGGCTGATTGCCCAGAGTTTCTCGATCCAGCTTGGCACGCCGTTCCGGACGACGGCGATCACGACTGGCGTCTCCCAGCTCTCGATGATCGTCATGGCGCTCGCGGCGCCGTTTCTCATCCGCCGCTTCGGGCTTGCCACCGTCATCCTGATCGGTCTCATCGCGCTACCGATCCGCGGTGCGATTGCGGGCGCCTTCACGTCCTTCGGCTCGATCTATCCGGTGCAGGTGCTGGATGGGGTCGGCGCCGGCCTGATCGGCATCGCCACGGCCATTGCCGTGGAGCGCATCCTCTCCGGCACCGGCCGCTTCAATGTTGGCCTCGCCGTTGTCGGTACGATCCAGGGCATCGGCGCTTCGTCGAGCAACGTCGTTGCCGGCTGGCTGACCGACCTGGGCGGCTACAGGCTCGCCTACTGGTTCCACGGTGGCATCGCCCTCATTGCGGTGATCGTGTTCCTCCTCTGGCGGCACGAAATCGCACCCCACGAGAAAGACGTCAGCAATACGCCGGAGGGCCTGCAATCGAGCGGGGCGCCGGCGAGGCCCTGAGGCATCAATCAGGAAGCAGACCCGAGATGACGAGGCCCAGCGCCGTCACCAGCGCGCCGATCCAGATCGTCAGGCTCACCCAGCCATGGCCGATCAGGCCTTCCAGAAGGATGATGAAGGACGGCGTGAGATAGCCATAGGACAGCGTCTTGGAGGCCGGCAGTCGCATGGAAGCATATTGTAGCAGCATGAAGGTCACGGCCGTCGTCGCCACCGCGAGATAAAGGATCGCCACCCAGACTTCCGCCGGAAAGGCGGAGAGATCGGTGTGGATGAGAGCGGGAATTCCGGGGATCATCAGCCAGGCCGCTGTCGCTGCCACAGCCCAGAAGCCGACGAAGATCGGCGGCTCGCCCCGGCTGAACAGGCGGATCAGCGGCGCATAGGCCGCATGGCAGACGACGCCGATGAAATAGATTGCCTCGCCGCGCCCGACATCGAAACCGAGAATGGCGTTGATATCACCCCGAAAGATGACCCAGACCGAGCCGATAGCCGCGACGACCAGACTGAGCAGCACCGCAGGCTTTGTATGCTGGCGCATGAGAAACCACGCAAAGCCTGCGGAAATCAGCGGCATGAGCGTGAACACCGCCCCCGTGGCCACGGGCGAGGTGAACTCCAGCGCCGTGAACATGGTGAACATGTAGACCGCCATCAGCAGCCCCAGGATGACATAACGCCAGGGCTCCTTCGGAATCCCGAGCTTCACCTTCATCACCTGGGTGGCGAAAACCCACATGACGCCGACCGACAGGATATAGCGCAACGCATTGATCGCCGCAGACGGAGCATATTTCGCCGCGATGCCGCCCAGCGAGAACGAACCGGAAATCAGAAGCGCAAACGACAGCATCGCCAGATGCGCCATCCACTTCTCGCGGCCGGTGGCATGGGCATTATGGGCGGTTTTGACTTGGGACATGCGGGGACTCGGATTCGTCTAGCTGGAAGCGGAAGCTTTTCACGAGGAGCGGCGCATTACCAACAGATATTGGTGAGACGGGTGCAAATTTGTTGAAGTCTCAGGCTCGGCGGCGGCTCTCCCTCCCCCTTGTGGGGAGGGGTCTTTGTTGCCACTAGCTCCGTCGGTTTTGGCTAAGTCCCCCTCTGGCTGCCGCCATCTCCCCCACAAGGGGGGAGACGGATGGAGCGACCGCATTGCCCTTCGTCATGCGTCGGAAGAAAAAAGGCCCCCGTTTCCGGAGGCCTCCATGTCTTCCTCACTCCGCGGCGACCTTCGCCATCGGGTTGTTCGGATGCGTCGTCCAGTTGGCATAGTCTGCCGAAACCACCTTGCCGGTGCGCTTGTCGATGTCGCCGGGCTGCTTCTCGACCATGGTGATGCAGTTCTCGACCGGGCAGACATCGATGCAGAGGTTGCAGGCGACACATTCCTCTTCGATGACCTCGAAGTGGCGCACGCCGTTGACCATGTTGGTGATCGCCTGGTGCGAGGTGTCCTCGCAAGCGATGTGGCAGCGGCCGCACTTGATGCAGGCGTCCTGGTCGATATGCGCCTTGGCGATGTAGTTGAGGTTCAAGTACTGCCAGTCGGTGACGTTCGGCACGGCCTTGCCGCGGAAGTCGTCGAGCGTGGCATAGCCCTTCTCGTCCATCCAGGCATCAAGGCCGGTAATCATTTCCTGCACGATCTTGAAGCCGTAGGTCATGGCAGCCGTGCAGACCTGCACATTGCCGGCGCCCAGCATCAGGAACTCGGCTGCATCGCGCCATGTCGTCACGCCGCCGATGCCGGAGATCGGCAGGCCATAGGTCTCCGGATCGCGGGCGATTTCGGCGACCATGTTGAGCGCGATCGGCTTCACCGCCGGGCCGCAATAGCCGCCATGCGTACCCTTGCCGTCTATGGAGGGTGTCGGCGAACAGGTGTCGAGATCGACGCCGGTGATCGAGTTGATCGTGTTGATCAGCGATACGGCATCCGTGCCGCCGTTCTTGGCGGCGCGGGCCGGACGGCGTACATCGGTGACGTTGGGCGTCAGCTTGGTGATGACCGGCATGCGCGTATATTGCTTGCACCAGCGCACGACCATTTCGACATATTCCGGCACCTGCCCGACGGCGGCACCCATGCCGCGCTCGGACATGCCGTGCGGACAGCCGAAGTTCAACTCGATGCCATCGGCCTCGGTCTCTTCGACCAGCGGCAGGATCGCTTTCCAGGCGTCCTCCTCGCAGGGCACCATGATCGAGGCAATGAGTGCCCGGTCGCGCCACTTCTTCTTCACGGCCTTCATTTCCTGAAGGTTGACCTGTAGCGGGCGATCGGTGATCAGCTCGATATTGTTCAAGCCCAGAAGACGGCGGTCGGCGCCCCAGATCGCGCCATAACGCGGGCCGTTGACGTTGACGACCGGCGGGCCTTCCTCACCCAGCGTCTTCCAGACCACGCCACCCCAGCCGGCGGCATAGGCGCGCTCGACATTGTAGGCCTTGTCGGTCGGCGGCGCAGAGGCGAGCCAGAACGGATTGGGCGATTTGATGCCGACGAAATTGTTGCGGATATCAGCCATTTCGAATTCCCCTTCCCGCGCTTAAGCCAAAGACTTGATGATGGACATGGCCGCATCGCGGCCCATGGCGACGGCGGAGACGGTCAGGTCCTCGCCACCGGTTGCGCAGTCGCCGCCGGCCCAGACGCCGCCAACGGAGGTTCGGCCCTCTTCGTCGATGACGATCTTGCCCTTCTCGATCTTGATCGTGTCGAGACCGGCAATGTCCAGCGTCTGGCCGATGGCCGTCAGGATCTGGTCGCAGGCGATATCGACCGTGTGGCCGGTTTCCTTGAGCAGTCCGTTTTCGAGATGGGTATAGGCCATCGTGATGCCGGTGACGTGACCGCCATGGCTGAGCACGGTCTTCGGGGCCAGCCAGTGACGGATCAGCACGCCCTTGGAGGCAGCCAGTTCCTGCTCGTAGAGCGAGGCATTCATGTGCTCCTGGCCGCGCCGGTAGCACATCGTCACCTCTTCGGCGCCAAGGAGCTTTGCCTGAACGGCGGCATCCACCGCCGTCATGCCACCGCCGATGACGACCACGCGGCGGCCGACCGGGACATCAGCTTTCGTTTCCGCCTGGCGGAGGTTGGCGATGAACTCTACGGCATCGACGACCCCGAATTCATGCGTGCCTTCAACGGTGAGCGCGTTGACGCCGCCAAGGCCGATGCCAAGGAAAACGGCATCGTGCTTGGCCTTGAGGTCTGCCAGCGTGAAATCGCGACCCAGCATCTCACCGTCCAGCACGTCGATACCGCCAACGGAGAGGATATAGTCGGCTTCCTTCTGGGCAATGTCGTCCGTCGCCTTATAGGTGGCGATGCCGTATTCGTTGAGGCCGCCGGCCTTTTCGCGATGGTCATAGACCGTCACGTTGAAGCCATGCATGGCCAGCCGATGCGCGGCAGCAAGACCCGCAGGCCCCGCACCGACGACGCCGACCGACTTTCCGTTGGACGCCGGGCGCGTGTAGAACTGCTTGCCGGCGTTCATCGCCTTGTCGGTCGCATACCGCTGCAGGCGGCCGATCTCGACCGGGCGCTCCTCGGCGGTGTTGCGCACACAGGCCTGCTCGCACAGCGTTTCGGTGGGACAGACGCGGGCACACATGCCGCCCATGATGTTCTGGTCGAAAATCGTCTTGGCAGCACCGATGGCGTTCCCCGTCGAAATCTGACGGATGAACAAAGGCACATCGATGGAGGTGGGACAGGCCGTCATGCACGGCGCGTCATAACAGAAATAACAGCGATCCGAGGCAACCAGCGCTTCGTGGTCCGAAAAGACCGGATGCAGTTCGGAAAAATTCTTCTCGTATTCGGCGGGCGAAAGCCGGCCGGAATGGATCCCAGGTTCCAGTCGTCCCATGTTGTTCCCCTATGTGTAACGGCTAGTGGAGGAACGCTAACTCAGTTCAAAAATTTTATCAAACGGTAAAAATATGGTCGCGACGATTTTTTTGGCCTGCTCAAAACTTGGGCGCTTTCACCATTTGCGGGTTATCAATTTTCGGCGACAAGCCTTTGCTGCTCGCGGTTTCGCCAGGCTTTCGGCGTGATGCCGGTCTGCCGCGAAAAGAGCCGGTTGAAATAGGCCGGGTCGGAAAACCCGAGATCGAAGGCGATCTGCTGGACGGTCATGGAGGTGAAGACGAGATCGCGCCGCGCCTCCTCGATCACGCGCTCGGCGATCAACTGCCCGACCGATTGCCCGGTGATCTTGCGGCACACACGGTTGAGATGGACGGGCGTCAGCGCAAGCTTCTCGGCATAGAACTCCACTGGCTGCTGCTGCCGGAAATTCAGCGCGATCAGCGTCTTCAGCTTCTCGATTCGCAAGCTGTCGCGCTCCGCCTCCCCCGCCATCCGCCCGCCAGCGGCCCCAATTCTGCCAACGAGGATCATTGCGGCGGAGAGGCAGGCGCGCACGAATTCCCCGTCAATGCCGAAACCTGCCGACACCTCCGAATTGATCCGCCCGATGAGATCGCGCACCAGTCGCGCATCGTCGTTCGTCTCATCCAGCCGATGCGCCAGCGGGCTTTCCATCAGCGCCGGCGCCGGCACCACGGGCAGCCGTGAGAGCACGAAAGTCAGTACGTTTCCGTCAATGTCCGGCGAGAAGCGAAAGCCGTGCACCCGCTCCGGCGGCACCGTGACCAGTGCGCCGGGCGAGAGCGGAATGGCTCGATCCGGAAGCACCAACTCCCCCTCACCCCCACGAATGTCGAGAAACTGAAAGAAGGCCTCATGCATGTGCGGCCGGATTTCCCAATGGTTCACGCTGCTGCGCGAGGGGATGGATTCGGAATGAATCCAGAAATCCCCGACCGCCGCGCGATCTTCGCCATAGAGCGCATAAGTGGGTATGGCTTGCCGCACTGCAGCATCTCCCGATGTTTCAAAAGTGCAATATTTTGACTGGTTTCTCCATTGTTCGCAACCACCCCGGATTTATCATTCAGCAAGATTGAAAGCGGGGCTGGGAGAGGCCTCAAAGCAATTCCAGCAAAAGTGAAAATCGGTTTTGCGTCCGGAATTGCGTGTAAGAAAATGGGAGGAAATCGCTTATGCGCACTCAAGTCGTCATCGTCGGCTGCGGCCCGTCCGGTCTTCTGCTCGGCCAGCTTCTCACCAATGCCGGCATTGACAATATCATTCTCGACCGCGTCGACCGCGACTACATCCTCGGCCGCATCCGCGCCGGTGTGCTGGAAGTCGGCATGGTCGGCATGTTGGACAAGGCCAAGGCCGGCGACCGGATGCATGCCGAAGGTCTCGTCCATGACGGCTTCAGCCTCTCCTTCGACGGCGTCCAGCACCGCATCGACCTCAAGGGGCTGACCGGCACCTCCGTCATGGTCTATGGCCAGACCGAATTGACGCGCGACCTGATGGACAAGCGCATCGAAAGCGGCGGCCTGACGATCTACAACGCCGGCAATGTCACGCCGCACGATTTCGACACCGACCACCCTTACGTCACCTATGAAAAGGACGGCGTCACGCATCGCATTGATGCCGACTTCATCGCCGGCTGCGACGGTTTCCATGGCGCCTGCCGCGCCAGCGTCCAGGACAAGGGCGTCAAGAATTTCGAGAAGATCTATCCCTTCGGCTGGCTCGGCATTCTGGCCGACGTTCCCCCGGTCGATCACGAACTGATCTATGCCCATCATTCGCGCGGCTTCGCACTCTGCTCGCAGCGCTCGCTGGTGCGCAGCCGCTACTACGTGCAGGTCCCGCTGACCGACAAGGTCGAAAACTGGTCGGACGACGCCTTCTGGGACGAGCTTCGTCGCCGCATTCCGGCCGACAAGGCGGAAGCAATGAAGACCGGCCCGTCGATCGAAAAGTCCATTGCGCCGCTGCGCTCCTTCGTCGCCGAACCGCTGCGCTTCGGCCGCATGTTCCTGGCGGGTGACGCCGGCCACATCGTGCCGCCCACCGGCGCCAAGGGCCTCAATCTGGCGGCCTCAGACATCCACTACCTCTTCACCGGCCTGCAGGAATTCTACGGCGAGAAGTCATTTGCCGCACTCGACGACTACTCGCGACGCGCTCTGTCGCGCATCTGGAAGGCCGAGCGCTTCTCCTGGTCGATGACCATGCTGATGCACACGTTCGAATCGGAAGGCGAATTCGGCCTGCGCATGCAGCAATCGGAATTCGCCTATCTCACCAGCTCCAAGGCGCCGCAGCTCGCCATGGCGGAGAACTATGTGGGCCTGCCCTACTGAAAAATGAAACATGCCTCCCAAGGCCGGCGGCTCCGAAAGGGGCCGCCTTTTCCATGTTTAAAAAGATGACTCTTTTCATCCACTTTAATCTTTACCAAAATAATCATGTTTTGTATGGTGCCGCCACTGAACATCCTCTGGAGGGACGCAAGTGGCGAAAAAGACGTCGAAAAACGCGAGCAAGCAGGACTCGCGAAAGAATGGCGGTGACTGTAGTCACGCCGATACCAAGCCGGATCTGAAGAGCTTTCTCTATGTCGGCGGGCGGGATTGCCAGGTGGCGCATCTGCGCGAAATCGCCTCGGCCCATGGCGCGGAACTCATCCACCATGACGGCGGCCTGCGCGAGGCCGTCAGCCGCATCGACACGGTTCTGCCCTCCGTCGATTGCGTCTTCTGCCCCATCGATTGCATCAGCCACGACGCCTGCCTGCGCGTGAAAACCGGCTGCAAGAAGCACGGCAAGCGCTTCATTCCCTTGCGCAATGGCTCGAAATCCAGCCTCGAACGCGCCCTTCAGGACATCAAGGACGGACGGTTGAAACATGCGTGACGGAGACGGAAACGGGTTGGGTGGCATGATGCGCCTGCACGACATCGCGGCCGCCTATGGCGACGGATTGATCCCGGAACTGTACGACCTGCTGACGCGGCCTGCGCCGCCGGTCGAGATCGCAGGCAATGTCGTGGCCTTCCCGTCTCGCCACGAGAAGCCCTTGAACGGATGCGAAAATCTGCCACATGTGGATGAGACTGCAGGCTCGAAAAACTGATATCCGGAGACACCCATGTATATCGCCATGAACCGCTTCAAGATTGCCAAGGGCTCCGAAAGCCAGTTCGAGGACATCTGGCGCAACCGCGATTCGAAGCTGAAGGAAAATCCGGGCTTCGTGGAATTCCACCTTCTGCGCGGCAAGACGCATGAGGAAGAAGGCTTCACGCAGTTCGTCTCGCATTCCACCTGGGAAAGCGAGGAGGCCTTCATCGCCTGGACGAAATCGGAAAACTTCCGCGCGGCGCACAAGAATGCCGGCGACAACCGCAGCATCTATCTCGGCCCGCCGGTCTTCGAGGGCTACACCTCAGTCGTGGACGGCTGAAAGATCAAGCAGCAGAAATTAAGAACGGGCGGCATTTCTGCCGCCCGTTTGTTTTTGTCAGAACGGCGCCTGCGTCGCCTGCCCCGCCACCACGAACCAGGTGACGAAGAGGCCGGCGAAGAGCGCGCCCGGCAGATAGGAATTCGTGCGGCGCCAGGCGAATGTCGAGAAGATCGCGACAAAAGCCAGAACCGGCACGAACGGAATGCCGACGATCAGGAACAGCGCGAGATCCGGGATCGGCAGGCCGCCGGTAACCCAGATCGCGATGTAGAAGCCCACCAGCAGCACGGCTAGGCCGAGCACGAAGGACAGTGCATTCCAGACATATTGCCCGAACGCGCTCTGCTCGCGGATCGATAGCGTCGCGTGCATCGACCGGAGCGCGATCAGGAAGAACACCGTGAACGGGATCAGATAGATCGCGAAGATCTTCATCTGCGTCGCCGACATCAGCTTCAATGCAATGATCCAGAAGCGCGCATCTACGCCATAGGCCGCACCGACCAGCGCCAGCGCACCGTAGACGCCGAGAACCGTCAGTACCGCAATGCCAAGCGAAGCCCAGATGCGGTTGTTGAACTCGGCACCCTGCCCTTTCAGCACTAGCTGCAGGATGAGCGAAACGACGCCCACGCCCAGCGCCCAGACCATGAAGGCATTGGTCAGCTGCTGCGGCAGCCACGGTATTGCGCCGATGCTGGTATAGCCCACGCCGGTGAGCGGGAAATAGGCGAGTGCCGGAACGATGGTGGAGACCAGGAAGGCCACCCACCAGCCGCCATTGCGCACCGGCCGCGCCGGTAGCGGTTCCGCCTTCAGCGGCGCAAAGGCCGGCAGGCCGAGCGCCACATCGAAAATGCCGAGCGACAGAACCATCAGGCCGAGCAGGATCGCAAGCGTCGCGAACTCCTTGTGATACCAGATCTGGTCGTCCACGGGCTTCGGCGTGCCGCCCGCGAGCGTCTTGGAGAACCAGTCAATGGCGTCGCCGATGGCTGCGGTCGACATATGGTCGCCGGCATGGGTCGTGGCCGGCTGGTAGAGCATGCGGCCGGTGCCGGCTGCGATATCTCCGTAAAGCTGGCCAACCTTGATGTCCTTGGTGCCAAAGACCGCCTGAAGCTTCGGCCCGTTCACGATGTCGACGGGGCGATGGATACCCCACATGAACTGCGAAAACTCGTCATACCTGCTGTAGACTAGGCCGAGATTGCGCGGCCAGTCCGGCGTCCCTTCCTTGGCGAAGGGCGCACCGGTGGACGAGCCTTCCAGAACGATCGCCTTGTAGTCATTCGGCATCGCAGCAGCAGCGGCCAGCACCGTCCAGCCACCCATCGAGTGGCCTTCAAGCCCGATATTCGCCTTGTCGACGAAGTCGAATGTTCTGAGATAGGCAAGACCCGCTGGCCCGCCGAAACCATCGGCAAACGCCGGACCATCGCTATAACCATGGCCGCGCTGGTCCATTTCCAGAACGACATAGCCGCGGCGCGCAAATTCGATCGCAAAGCCGTCCTGCGTCTCGCGCGAATTGACATAGCCATGAACGGCCAGAATGCCCGGCGCCGGCGTCTTGGCAGTCGCATTCGGCGGAATATAGAGGAAGGCGCTCATGAGGGTGCCGGACGGTGTCGCGAAGCGCACGTCCTTCACCTTGATCCCGCCATCCGTGCGCGTCATGTGCGCGACGACGGCCCCCGCCAGGATCAGCACGAAGCCGATCAGCACAAGTGTCCATTTTCTCATTGTGAATCTCTCCCTAAGCCGCTGCATGGCACCAGCGGCGTGGAGCAGAAAAGACCGGATTACGTTTACGCGCAAGTCAAAATTGGTCCAAACGAAAATTTTCGAAAGGAAACCGAATTTATACGAAATGCCCTATTTGTTCAGAGACTTGGGTTACGCGGGGCAAGCGCGCCGACACCCACGACAAGCCAGCCCGCCATCATGATCATGCCGCCTGCGGGCGCGGACATCGGAAACAATCCGGAACCGGTGAAGTGACGTTTCACAAGATCGCCGGCAAAGAGCAGGACGCCGAGAATGAGCAGGACACCGGCGAGCGGGGTGAAGCGAATCCGGCTGCCGGCGGCGATCAGTGCCAGCAATGCGGGCGCGTGTATCAGGCACATCAGCGCGGCACCGCCGAGTAGCCGCTGATCATCCAGGTGCGATGCGGCGGCAGCCAGGCCGATGCCGCACATGCCGAAGAGTGCGGCAAAGACGCCGAAAATGCGGACGCTCTCACGCATGCACTTCGCCCTCTTCACGATTCTGCATGTGATGGGCCAACTGCTCGATCGGCTTCCAGATGATCTCGCGCAGCTTGGGATGGTCGATCGTCTCCTCCATCGCCATGCGGAAGCAGAGCAGCCATTCGTCGCGTTCGGCAACGCCGATGGGTGCAGGGAAATGCCGTGCACGAAGACGCGGATGACCATATTTCTCGATATAGAGCTGCGGCCCGCCCATATAGCCTGTCAGATAGTCGTAGAGCTTGTCGCGGGAGCGGTCGAGACTCGGCGGATGGATGGCACGGCAGTTCTTCGCTTCCGGCAGCGTGTCCATCAGGTCATAGAAGCGCGCAACCAGCTTGCGGATCGTCTCCTCGCCGCCAATCGCTTCGTAAAGCGTGATGGTTTTTTGTTCGCTCATCGCCCGTCACCTTGGATCCGCCCCGTCATTTCGCCTGCTTAAGCACGACCGGCGTGCAGTGGCAAGGCGGCGAATTGGCACGTCAGCGGCGGCCGGCGGCAAACCCCGGTCGCGATGCAACATCGGTGCCGAGTGGCTTCCTCCCCAGAAGCTCCACCACATCTGCGGTCGGCATGGGTCTGCCGAGAAGATAACCCTGCAGGTCGTCGCAATGATTGTCGCGCAGAAACTCCATCTGACCCGGCGTTTCCACACCTTCCGCCAGTACCCGAAGCCGCAGGCGCTGCCCCATCGCGATGATGGCGGAGGCGATCGAGGCCGCGGCCTCGTTGGTCTCGATGTCCCGGATAATCGAGCGGTCGATTTTCAAACGGTCGACCGGCAGGCGCGCAAGGGCGCCGAGATTGGAAAAGCCGGTGCCGAAATCATCAATGGCAATGGAAAGGCCAAGAGCCTTCAGTTCGCTCATGATCGCGATTGCCGTGGACTCGTCGTCGAGCAGCATGGATTCGGTGAGTTCCAGTTCGAGCAATGCCGGATCGAGACCGCTCTCGGCCAGAGCATCGCGAACCTGCCTGCTGATCTCGCCGCCGCTGAATTGCTGGGCAGAGACATTGACGGAGACGCTGCGCCGGACGCCGAACTCACGGTTCCAGCGCGCCGCCTCATGACAGGCCCGCTTAAGCACGGCCCCGCCCAATGCGACGATCAGGCCTTCCTGTTCCGCCAGGGGAATGAAGGCACCGGGCCCAAGCCGGCCCTCTTGCGGATGCTGCCACCGCGCAAGAGCTTCAAATCCGAAAATGCCACCCTCGTGCAGATCCATCAGAGGCTGGAAATCCAGGTCTATGCCGCCAGACGCAATCGCGTCCTTCAAGCTCTCGATACGCTTTCGCCGCACCTCCTGCATGCGGGAGAACTCCGGGTCGTAGACCTCGATGCGTTCGCGCCCGACCTGTTTTGCCCGATGCATGGCGGTTGTAGCGTGGCTTAGAAGCTCCAGTGCGTCCTTGCCATGACGGGGAAAGACCGCAAGCCCCGCGGTGATCGAAACGCCCAGCCGCAGGCGCTCGAAATCCACCGGCTGCCGGATTGCCGACAGGAATTCCCGCAGCGCCGTCTGGGCGTCGCGCGTTTCCGATTTGCGCAGGACGACGACAAATTCGTCGGCGCCGAGACGGGCCACAAAGTCGCCGGGCCGGAGGGCCTTCACCATCCGCACGCTGATCGCGCTCAGGAAGGCATCGCCGATCGAATGGCCGTGGCGATCATTGACCAGCTTGAAATCGTCCAGATCAAGGACCGCGACGCCGAGACCACGCTCTTCAGCCGCCGCAGAACTCAGTTCCACCGCCAGCATTTCGGAAAAGGCGGACCTGTTCGGCAGCCCTGTCAGGCTGTCGCGCTCGGCCATGATCCGAATCTGCGCAGCCAGTCTTTCGCGCTCCACCGCAAGTTCGGCAAGTCGGGCGCCGAGCGCCAGACAGCGCAGTTCAAACTCGCTGGGAAGGCGAGGCTGCCGCGAATAGAGCGCGAATGTGCCGAGAACCCGGTGGTCTGCGCCGAAAAATGGCATTGACCAACAGGAGCGGAGTTCGAACGGCTCCGCCAGCGACCGGAACGCCTCCCAATTCGGGTCTGTCAGAATATCTTCCGTATGAATGGGAGTGCCGCGATAGCAGGCCGTGCCGCACGTCCCCAAATTGTCCGCGATGACCAGCCCAATCAGGGCCTGCCCATATCCTTTCGGCATGGAGGGGGCAATCACTTCATCCACGACCGAACCGTCGTCGGAAAGAACCAGAAGCGAGCCCCAGAAACCTTCCAGAAGTCCTTCGCAGAGCGCGGTAATACGCGCAAACACCTCCGCAAGCGGCCGCCCGGCGGCCAGCATCTCCAGAACATCGATCTGGGCTTCCAGAAGAACCCGCGACTGCATGGCCTCGGTCGACTGGCGGACCTGGCCGCAGACGGCGATGATCTGGCCTTCATCGTCAAAGACCGGATACTTGCTGGACTGGTTCCATCGCACGCCGCCCTGGGGCAGCTTCCACTGGAAGGGTTCACAGTATATCGGCTTGCCCGTGGCAAAGATTTCGGCATCTTCGGCCAGAAAGCGTTCCGCGAACTGGTCTCCGTAGAGTTCCGGGTCGCGCTTGCCGTTCATGCCGCCAGAGGCAAGTCCAAGCGCAAACTCGCACTCGCGATTGGCGACGATGTAATGTCCGTCGCGATCCTTGAGAAAGATTTCATCAGGAAGCTGATCGAGTGCCGCGACGAGAAGCTCAAATCGCCAGGCCTCATCCTTCAGCTTGGTCAAGGCAGCAAGAAGTCTTGAGCGCTGTTCCTCTTCGAGGCCAGCGTGAGTCGCCAGAATGCGCTCGATCTCCAAGTAGGACTTCATGCCTTTCAAGTGCACCAACCCTTCCGCCTCTTCGCGCCAGCAGTGTCCACTAATACAGGACCTTTCGATATTTCTTGACCTTAGGTCGCAAAATGCCCGTAACGACCACAAGTCTCATTCTGTTACACTACATCGTTTGAGGGCGCGTTACAGCACTACACTGAGTCCATGTTAACGCGCAGTAAAAACGTAAACTTACAGGCAGGCGCGACAACAGACCTTAACTTTAGAATACGCTTTTTAAGTTGGGGCCTGGGTGTCGTATCAGGATCTGAGCTGAAGGCCATTCATGTAGAGTTGCTCGAGAAAGCGCGCGGCATCCTCAAAACGCCCCTCGCCGCTGCGGGTTGGCCCAAGCACCGCCTTCACCTGTACGTCAAAGTCGGCATAGTGCTGTGTCGTCGCCCATATGGAAAAGATCAGGTGATAGGGATCGCAGCGGCCGATCTTGCCAGCCTTGACCCAGGCGCGAATGACCTCCACCTTCTCGTCCACCAGTTTCCGCAGGTCGTCCAGTTCCTCGACGATGGAAGGCGCGCCGCGCAGAATCTCGTTGGCGAAGAGCCGGCTTTCCCTGGGGAAGTCGCGCGCCATCTCCAGTTTGCGGCGGATATAGCTCTTGATCTCGATCTCGGGATTTCCCTCGGCATCAAACTCCCGCAAGGGATCGAGCCATGTGTCCAGCACGCGGTCGATCAGAGCGCGATGCATCGCCTCTTTGGTTCGGAAATAATAGAGAAGGTTCGGCTTAGACATGCCCGCCACCTCGGCGATCTGGTCGATCGTCGCACCCTTGAAGCCATGCATCGAAAAGACGTCGAGCGCCGCCTCAAGGATAATCTCCTCCTTCTCCTCCTGAATGCGTGTCCTGCGCTGCGTCTTCGCCGCTCTCGGTATCGCCATCTCACCCCTCATCATCCGCCACACGCGGCGAATTTGCCTTTTGAAAAGGCACTGCGAACTTAATATGCACTTATCGACGATTTTCTCTGACGGGACCGCTTTTTTCGTCTTGAGTGCAGCAACGGAAGCTGTAATGTTTACCAACCGGTCAAATTATCCGTCATGCAATTTGCAAACGCAACGCGGATTTTGTGAAAAAACAAGAAAAGAAACCCGGACGGAACAATGCGGCGAAGACCACGCAAAAGCGGCGCGCCGAGACAGAAACTGAGGAGAATTTCCATGGCTGCACCAGGCCAGAACATGCGCGTCAATGCCGATCGTCTGTGGGACAGCCTCATGGACATGGCCAAGATCGGCCCTGGCATCGCCGGCGGCAACAATCGCCAGACATTGACGGACGCGGATGGCGAAGGCCGCAAGCTCTTCCAGTCCTGGTGCGAGGCCGCCGGCCTCACCATGGGCGTCGACAAGATCGGCAACATGTTCATGACGCGCCCCGGCACCGACCCGGATGCGCTTCCCATCTATGTCGGCTCGCATCTCGACACGCAGCCCACCGGCGGCAAGTATGACGGCGTGCTCGGCGTTCTGGCGGGTCTTGAAGTCGTCCGCTCGATGAACGACCTCAACATCAAGACGAAGCACCCGATCGTCGTCGTCAACTGGACGAACGAGGAAGGCGCGCGCTTTGCGCCTGCCATGCTCGCCTCCGGCGTCTTCGCCGGCATCCACTCGCTCGACTATGCCTATGATCGCAAGGACATGGAAGGCCTGCGCTTCGGCGACGAACTGGCCCGCATCGGCTGGATCGGCGACGAGGAAGTGGGTGCGCGCAAGATGCACGCCTATTTCGAATATCACATCGAACAGGGTCCGATCCTGGAGGCCGAAGAGAAGCAGATCGGCGTCGTCACCCACTGTCAGGGCCTCTGGTGGCTGGAATTCACGCTGACCGGCAAGGAAGCCCATACCGGCTCGACGCCGATGAACATGCGCGTCAACGCCGGACTTGCCATGGCCCGCATCATGGAAATGGTGCAGACGGTGGCGATGGAAAACCAGCCGGGCTGCGTCGGTGGCGTCGGCCAGGTGAAGTTCTCGCCGAATTCCCGCAACGTGCTGCCGGGCACCGTCATCTTCACCGTCGATATCCGCTCGCCCGATCAGGCCAAGCTCGACGGCATGCGCGCCCGCATCGAGAAGGAGGCCGCCGCCATCGCCGAAGCGCTCGGCGTCGGCTGCTCGGTCGAAGCGGTGGGCCATTTCGACCCTGTCACCTTCGACCCCACCCTCGTCTCCGCCGTCCGCAAGGCCGCAGACGACCTCGGCTATAGCCACATGAACCTCATCTCTGGCGCCGGCCACGACGCCTGCTGGGCCGCCAAGGTGGCGCCTGCCACCATGGTCATGTGCCCCTGCGTCGGCGGCCTCTCGCACAACGAGGCGGAAGAGATTTCCAAGGAATGGGCGGGTGCCGGCGCAGACGTGCTGCTGCGCGCCGTGGTGGAGACGGCGGGGATTGTGGAGTGAGCGCCTTGGCATTATCTTGGGGGGATCAAGAGGTGATGTCATGTCCGATACGGTCACGAACGAACTCATCTATGAGACGCTCAAGCGGATGCAGGAGACGCTCGCCCTGCACACGCAGTTTCACCTCGAAACCAAAGAGCGGCTTGGCCTTCTCGAACAGCAATATGCCAGCATCTCCCGCCGCATCGATCGGATCGATCAAAGGCTGGACCGGGTTGAGCGTCGGCTGGACTTGGTCGAGGTTTGAGGCCACCCACGCGGATTCAACATCGGCTTACGGAGTTGCTCCATAATGCCTGACCTTCCGCTTTCTACAATCCTCACCTTCACCCTCATGGCGACGCTCCTGATCGTGTCGCCCGGGCCAAACGGCGTGCTGATTGCGAAAACCGTCCCGACCTCTGGCAAGTCCGCCGGATTTGCCAATATCGCGGGCTTTTTTACCGCCTTCTATATTCACGGCACGCTGGCGATCTTCGGTTGGTCGGCGGTGCTGCTGAAATCGGCGGAGCTCTTCCTCGTCTTCAAGCTCGTGGGGGCGGCCTATCTCGGCTGGATCGGCCTGAAGGCGCTTTACGATGCCTGGCAGGGCAAGGTCGTGAAGCTCGACATTCCAGCCTCGAAGCGCAAGCGCACCCTCGTACCGGCCTATTTCGAAGGCCTGCTGACGAATGCACTCAATCCCAAAGTGTCGATGTTCTACCTTGCGGCCTTCCCGCAGTTCATGACGCCCGGATCGGCTTCCATCGCCAATGCCTATACACTCGTCTTCGTCCATTCCATGCTCAACGTCACGTGGTTCACGCTGATGATCCTGTTCTTCGACCGACTGAAGACTGCTGCGCGCTCCGGCGCGATGCAACGCTGGATCAAGGGCGTGACCGGAATGGTGTTCCTGAGCTTCAGCGCCAAACTTGCAACCTATCGCCCGTAACGCATTCGGAGGCAAACCATGTCCAAAGTCATCAAGGGCGGCACGATCGTCACCGCCGACCTCACCTACAAGGCCGATGTTAAGATCGAGCATGGGGTGATCACCGAGATCGGCCCCAACCTCTCCGGCAGCGAGATCCTGGACGCGACCGGCTGTTATGTCATGCCGGGCGGCATCGATCCGCATGTGCATCTCGAAATGCCCTTCATGGGCACCTATTCGTCGGATGATTTCGAAAGCGGCACGCGCGCGGGCCTCGCCGGCGGCACGACCATGGTGGTGGATTTCTGCCTGCCCGACCCCAATCAGTCGCTGCTTGACGCGCTGAAGCGCTGGGACAACAAGTCGACCAGGGCGAACGCCGACTATTCCTTCCACATGTCGATCACCTGGTGGGGCGAGCAGGTCTTCAACGAGATGGAGACCATCGTCAAGGAAAAGGGCATCAATACCTTCAAGCACTTCATGGCCTACAAGGGCGCGTTGATGGTGGATGACGACGAAATGTTCTCCTCCTTCCAGCGCTGCGCCGCCCTCGGCGCCCTGCCGCTGGTCCATGCCGAAAACGGCGATATCGTCGCGCAGATGCAGCAGAAGCTGCTCGCCGAAGGCAATAATGGCCCCGAGGCGCATGCCTATTCCCGCCCCGCCTCGGTCGAGGGCGAAGCGACGAACCGCGCCATCATCATCGCCGACATGGCCGGCGTTCCCCTCTATGTCGTGCACACGTCCTGCGAACAGGCCCATGAGGCCATCCGCCGCGCGCGTCAGAACGGCATGCGCGTCTATGGCGAGCCGCTGATCCAGCATCTGACGCTCGACGAGAGCGAATATGCCAATGCCGATTGGGACCATGCCGCACGCCGCGTTATGTCACCCCCCTTCCGCGACAAGAAGCATCAGGACAGCCTCTGGGCCGGCCTCGCATCCGGCTCGCTGCAGGTGGTCGCCACCGACCACTGCGCCTTCACGACCGAGCAGAAGCGCTACGGTGTGGGCGATTTCACCAAGATCCCGAACGGCACCGGCGGCCTCGAAGACCGCCTGCCCATGCTCTGGACCTATGGCGTGGCAACCGGCCGCATCACCATGAACGAATTCGTCGCTGTCACATCGACGAACATCGCCAAGATCCTCAACGTCTATCCGAAAAAGGGCGCGATCCTCGTAGGTAGCGATGCCGACATCGTCGTCTGGGACCCGAACCGCGAAAAGACGATCACCGCCGCCAGCCAGCAATCGGCCATCGACTACAACGTCTTCGAAGGTAAGAAGGTCAAGGGCCTGCCCCGCTTCACGCTCACCCGCGGCTATGTCGCGATCGAGGAGTCCAGCATCAAGACCCGCGAAGGCCACGGCCAGTTCGTCGCCAGAGACCCCTTCCCGGCCGTGTCGTCGGCGCTGTCGACCTGGAAGGAAGTGACCGCGCCGCGCAAGGTGCAGCGCACGGGGATCCCGGCAAGCGGGGTGTGAACCGTGGATTGGTCTAACCTCGCCGCCTTTGCCGTCACTGAACTCTTGCTTTGCCTATCGCCGGGACCGGCAGTTCTACTGGTCGTCGGGCTGTCGATGCGGCAGGGCTTCTGGCGGTCGCAAGCTGCGGCAGCGGGCATTTTGACGACGAACGCCATCTATTTCGCACTGTCGGCGGCAGGCGTCGCGTCGCTGATTCTCGCCAGCGCAACGCTCTTCTATGTCCTGAAGATTGTCGGAGCGCTTTATCTCGCCTGGCTGGGCATCAAGATGGTGGCTCCGCTGGTCGGAGCCTGGTGGCGCGGCGAGAAACACGACGCGCCCTTCGCCGAAGCATCGAAAATGCCACGCGCGAAAACCCCGCCGCTGCACCTCTACTGGAAAGGCATCAGTCTTCAGGCGGCCAACCCGAAGAACCTTGCCTTCTTCGTGGCCATCCTGCCGCAATTCATCGATCCCCATGGGCCGGTTGCGTTCCAGATGGTTGTCCTCGGCAGCGTTTCCGTCCTGCTGGAATTGCCGGTCCTCATCATCTACGCCCTCTCCTTCTCCGCGCTTGCCAAGGTCATCACGGAACGGGTCGTCCTCTGGATTGAGGCCATCGCCGGCGGCATCCTGATGCTGTTGGCAGGCGCCTTGGCATGGGAGCGGAAGGCGTGACGCTCCTATCGCGAAACCACCCCATCCAGCTCCGGCAGCAGCACCACGCTCTCCTGCTCGCGCGGGTCTGTCCGCGCGATGATCGCCGAGCACGGCTCTGTCCCGGTATTGACCGGCAGGTGCGGCACGCCGGCGGGGATGTAGAACATGTCGCCGGCGCGTGTGACCGTGGCGTTTTCGAGCTTTGCGCCCCAATAGGTCGTCGCCTCGCCGGAAAGCACATAGATCGCAGTTTCATGCGCCTCGTGCAGATGCGCCCTGGCGCGGCCGCCGGGCGGGACGGTCAGCAGCATCATGGCAAGACCGGTCGAGCCGGTCGTCTCGGCCGAAATGCCCTCGATATAGGAAAACCCCTGCTTGCCTTCGTAAGCGTCAGCAGGACGAATGAGCTTGCATTCGGGGTCATTGCCGGATGACATAGGAGCAACCTCTAAAAAGAAAAAACGAGGACAGATAAGTCCGGGGAACATCATCGGCGCGACGTACAAAAGAGCGAAAATCGCCAGCGCAGCGCCTCATAAAATACACTGGGTGAACATGGCAGAAAATCAGTCTTCCGTCGTTTCGGCGAAAAATCTGGGCCTGACCTTTCAGACGAATGACGGTCCCGTCAACGCGCTGACCGGGGTCAATCTCGATGTACGCAAGGGCGACTTCGTGTCCTTCATAGGGCCTTCCGGCTGCGGCAAGACGACGTTCCTGCGCGTCATTGCCGACCTCGAACGCGCAACCGAAGGCCATATCCTCGTCAACGGCACGACGCCGGAAGATGCGCGCAAGAACCGCTCCTACGGCTATGTCTTCCAGGCGGCAGCACTTTATCCCTGGCGCACGATCGAGAAGAACATCGCCCTTCCCCTTGAAATCATGGGCTATTCCAAGGACGAGCAGAAGAAGCGCATCGAGCATACACTCTCGCTCGTCAACCTCTCCGGTTTCGGCAAGAAATATCCCTGGCAGCTTTCGGGCGGCATGCAGCAGCGCGCCTCTATTGCCCGCGCGCTCGCCTTCGACGCGGACCTTCTCCTGATGGACGAGCCCTTCGGCGCCCTCGATGAAATCGTCCGCGACCACCTGAACCAGCAGCTTCTCGAACTCTGGGCGCGCACCAACAAGACGATCTGTTTCGTCACCCACTCGATCCCCGAGGCCGTCTATCTCTCGACCAAGATCGTCGTCATGAGCCCCCGCCCCGGCCGCGTCACCGATGTCATCGAATCGACACTGCCCAAGGAGCGCCCGCTCGATATCCGCGAAACGCCGGAATTTCTGGCCATTGCCCATCGTGTCCGCGAGGGGCTGAAGGCGGGGCATAGCTATGATGATTGAGCGCGGCAAAAGCCCCCCTCTGGCTGCCGCCATCTCCCCCACAAGGGGGGAGACGGATGGAGCGCGCTGGCCACTCCCCATTGAAACGTTGCGGAAGAATTGTAGCGAGCGCTCCGGACTCCTCTCCCTCCCCCTTGTGGGGAGGGTTGGGGAGGGGTCTTTCTTTTCGGAGCACCACCCATGATGACCACCCTCCGCACCAAGTTCTGGCCGGTCCTCGCCGTCCTCGTCGTCATCATCGCGGCATGGTATGCGGCCGCCCTGCTCATGAACCACACGCTCGCGGTCGAAGAAGCCGCCCGCAAGGGCGAGGTATTGACGGCCGGCGACATGTGGCTGAAATCCTACCGTCTCGACAAGCCGCTGCTGCCGGCCCCGCACCAGATCGTGAAGGAAATCTGGAACTCCACGGCGACGATGAGCATCACCTCGAAGCGCTCCCTCGTCTATCACGCCTGGATCACGCTCTCGGCCACCCTCCTCGGCTTCGCGCTCGGCACCGTGCTCGGCATCGTGCTAGCCGTCGGCATCGTGCATAACCGGGCCATGGACAAGTCGATGATGCCCTGGGTCATCGCCAGCCAGACCATCCCGATCATGGCGGTCGCGCCCATGCTGATCGTGGTGCTGAACGCTGTCGGAATCTCGGGCCTCCTGCCCAAGGCGCTGATCTCCACCTATCTCTCCTTCTTCCCCGTCGTCGTCGGCATGGTGAAGGGCTTGCGCTCGCCGGAGATCATCCAGCTCGATCTCATGCACACCTATTATGCCAGCCGCACGCAAGTGTTCTGGAAGCTCCGCTTCCCGGCCGCCATTCCCTTCCTCTTCGCCTCGTTGAAGGTCGGCATCGCCATTTCGCTGATCGGCGCCATTGTCGGCGAATTGCCGACAGGTGCCGTGGCAGGTCTCGGCGCCCGTCTCCTGTCCGGCTCCTATTACGGCCAGACGATCCAGATCTGGGCGGCGCTCTTCGTGTCGTCCATCGTGGCCGGTCTTCTCGTCTTCGCCGTCGGCGGCATCGAGCGCCTCGTCTATCGCATGATGGGCGCGAGACCGGAGGCCACGGCATGAGCGCGATTGTCGTCGTCATCCTGGCACTCGCCGTCTGGCTCGGAAGCTGGGCGCTGAACGAATATCTCGTCCGCCTGAAGCCTGCAGGCCCCGCCGCCGAGCGGCAGATCGGCTTCCTCGTTCCGGCCATCTTCGGGATCTGCCTGCTGGCACTATGGGAACTGCTAACCCGCGGCCTTGCCATCCCGGAAGTCCTGCTGCCCGCCCCGAGCGTGATCGTCGCGGCAGCTCTTGATGCGCTGCCGATCCTCGGCATCGATCTCTGGCAGACGGTGTTCAAGGAAGTTCTGCCCGGCTACGCCATCGGCTGCGGCGCGGGGCTTCTTGCCGCCTTCCTCATCGACCGCTCGCCCTTCCTCAAGGCCGGCCTGCTGCCGCTCGGCAATCTGGTCTCCGCGCTCCCCATTGTCGGACTCGCGCCGATCATGATCATGTGGTTCGGCTTCGAGTGGCAGTCCAAGGCGGCGATCATCGTCACGATGATCTTCTTCCCGATGCTCATCAACACGATTACCGGCCTCGCCGCCTCCGGCCACATGGAACGCGACCTGATGCGCACCTATGCCGCCTCCTGGCCGCAGACGCTTCTCAAGCTCCGCCTGCCCGCCGCATGGCCCTTCATCTTCAACGCGCTGAAGATCAACTCGACGCTCGCCATGATCGGCGCCATCGTCGCGGAATTCTTCGGCTCGCCCTCGGTCGGCATGGGCTTCCGCATCTCGACAGAAATGGGCCGCATGAACACGGCCATGGTCTGGGCGGAAATTCTCGCGGCGGCCATTGCCGGCTCGCTTTTCTACGGGATCGTCGCGCTGATCGAGCGCAAGGTCACGTTCTGGCATCCCTCTGTCCGTGGGGGGCAGAGGTAAGAGGCAGGCACGCCTGCTTCAATCAAGGTTCCGTCCGTGGTGGACGGGAGAAACAAAAAGAGGGTTGAACAATGAAAAAGACAATCGCTTCGCTCATGCTCGGCACGGCGCTCGCCCTTTCCGGCGTCGCGGCACATGCTGCCGACAAGGTGACCCTGCAGCTGAAATGGGTTACGCAGGCCCAGTTCGCCGGCTATTTCGTCGCCAAGGACAAGGGCTACTACAAGGAAGAAGGCCTTGACGTCGACATCAAGCCGGGCGGCCCGAACATCGCACCGGAACAGGTGATCGCCGGCGGCGGCGCAGACGTCATCGTCGACTGGATGGGTGCAGCGCTTGCCGCTCGCGAAAAGGGTGTTCCGCTCGTCAACATCGCCCAGCCCTACCAGAAATCCGGCCTCGAAATCATCTGCCCCAAGGATGGTCCGATCAAGAAGATTTCCGACTTCAAGGGCCACACGGTCGGTGTCTGGTTCTTCGGCAACGAAGTGCCCTTCTTTGCGCTGATGAACAAGGAAGGTATTCCGACCGATGGTGGGCCGAATGGCGTCAAGGTTCTCCAGCAGAGCTTCGACGTGCAGCCGCTGATCCAGAAGCAGGCCGACTGCATTCACGTCATGACCTATAACGAACTGGGTCAAGCCATCGACGCCGGCTTCACGCTCGATAAGCTGACGGTGTTCGACTACACGAAAATGGGCGCGAACCTGCTGGAAGATGGGCTCTATGTCATGCAGGACAAGCTGAAGGATCCGAAGTTCAAGGAAGACATGGTCAAGTTCGTCCGTGCCTCGATGAAGGGCTGGGCCTATGCCAAGGATCATCCGGAAGAAGCCGCCGGCATCGTTCTCGACAACGATTCCACTGGCGCGCAGACCAAGGAACATCAGGTCTACATGATGGGCGAAGTGGCGAAGCTCCTCGGCGACTCCACCGGCGTCCTCGACAAGGCCGCCTATGAGCGCACGGAAGCCGCTGTTCTGGCGCAGAAGATCATCACCAAGAAGCCGGAAGGCGCCTGGACGCATGAAATCACCGACGCGGCCCTGAATAAGTAAATCGCTTCAGGCATAGAATGGATGCGCGGGCCGTTTGGCCCGCGCATTTTCGTATGAGCTTGAGACTGGCCCCTGCCAGCTTCTGTCAGCACTCCCGAATAGAAGCGATTGCCCGGCCCCAGAGCCCATTGTATCGCATCACGATAGGGCTTTTCGGGTCGCGGAATCTCGTCGCTTTCTGCATTCCGCGCTTCGTGAAATGCGCGATCATCCGATTGACGAATGGCAGATTGCATTCCATTCAAAACCGGTTGCCACGACGCCGCGTAGAGGAGATGTCAGCGGCGGGAGAGACGAAAATTTTGCACTGCCGCAAATGACTGGCATATCGCGGCATAATATGGTGTATTAGCATTGTTATCGAGTGGGTCGGCTCTCTTGTCTTTCGTAAAGTCGATCCCCACATGCCGCGAGATCGTTTGCCAGCAGTGCGGCAGCGCCTGCCTGCTGTCGCAAACATAGAATAAACCGACTGGTTATCTCGCTTTTTTCAATGCTTATAAACTTGACCACTATACGTTATTCGACTTGCAAGTGAGGGGTCTCCCGTCTGTATGCCTGAATACAGAACGGTGAGGAAAAGAGGATCGCCGTACACGCGTCAGACGACGCCCGGCAAAGGGTTTGAGACAAGACATGACGATGATGACTTCAAAAGCGAATTGGCTGTTGGCAACGGCCGCAATCCTGCTGGCTGTGCCCGCCCTTGCAGAAGATGCGCCGGCAACCACGGATGCCAAGCCCGTCATCAACGCGCCCTCGATCGTCGTGACCGCAGTTGTCGATCGCCAGCTGACGGATCGCGTTCTGACCTCTGGAACCATTCAACCGGTGGAGGAAGTCTATGTCCAGCCGCTGGTTGACGGCCTGTCGATAAAGACCCTCAAGGCCGATGTCGGTGACAAGGTGAAGGCAGGCGATGTGCTGGCCACGCTGATGGACGACACGCTGATCCTGCAGAAGAGCCAGCTGGAGGCGAACAAGGCCAAGGTCATTGCCGCCGGCGCGCAGGCCGAAGCGCAGCGCCTGTCGGTCAAGACCAATCTTGATGAGGCCAACCGGCAGTTGGGTCGCGGCGAGACGCTCGCCAAGTCCGGCACGATTTCGACAGCACAGCTTGACCAGCTCAAGGCCGCTGCCACCTCCGCCGCCGCCTCGCTCAACTCTGCTGAGCAGGGAATTAAGGCCAATGCGGCCGACATGAAGGTCATCGAGGCGCAGATTGCCGATATCGACCTGAAGCTCTCCCGCACCGAGGTGAAAGCTCCGGTTGACGGCGTGATCTCTGCGCGCAACGCCAAGGTCGGCGCGATTGCCAGCGGTGCAGGCCAGCCGCTTTTCACTTTGATCCGCGACAATGCGCTGGAACTGAAGGCGGATCTGGCCGAGGAAGACGTGCTGAAGGTCACCAAGGGCCAGAAGGTAACCATCTCGCTTGCCGGATCCGGGATAAAAATCCCCGGCACCGTCCTGAAGGTCGACCCGACAGTCAATGCGACCACACGCCTCGGTTCGGTCGAAGTCAAGATCGACAATCCGGAAGCGGCACGCTCGGGCATGTATGCGCAGGCCGTTATCACCGTTGCCGAGCGCAACGCCCCCGCATTGCCGGTCACGGCCGTGACCACCAACAGCGAGGCCACCACGGCCCGTCTCGTGCGGGATGATATCGTCCATATCGTGCCGGTCGAAACCGGCATCCAGGATGGTCAGTATATCGAAATCCGCAAGGGGCTGACGCCGGGCGACAAGGTCGTTGCCAAGGCGGGTGCCTATGTCCGCGATGGCGACCGCGTGAAGCCGGTCGAGTCGCTCGATTCGGCGACAAATTGAGAGGCGCTAGGGGACGATGAATTTTTCAGCCTGGTCGATCCGCAATCCCGTAGCCCCGCTTCTGGCATTTTTCCTGTTGCTCTTCATGGGCATTCAGGCCTTCAACAAGCTGCCTATCACGCGCTTCCCCAATATCGACGTCCCCGTCATCTCGGTCGCGGTCACCCAGAGCGGTGCGGCCCCGTCCGAGCTGGAGAGCCAGGTCACCAAGGTCATTGAAGACGCGGTCGCCGGCATAGCCGGCATCGACTACATCCAGTCGAATATCACAGACGGCCTTTCCACGACCGCAGTCGTCTTCCACATCGAGGTGCCGACCAATCAGGCGCTACAGGACGTCAAGGACGCCGTCGACCGCGTCCGCAGCACCCTGCCGGCCTCGATCGATGATCCAAAGGTATCAAAGGTCGATGTGGAAGGTCAGGCGATCCAGACCTATGCCGTCTCCTCCCCCAACATGACGCTTGAAGAGCTGTCCTGGTTCGTGGACGACACCGTCAAGCGCGCGTTGCAGGGCGCCGAGGGCGTCGGTCGGATCGACCGTTTCGGCGGCGCGGATCGCGAGATCCATATCGCGCTTGACCCGCTGAAGATGAAGTCCTTTGGCGTCTCGGCCGCCGACGTCAACACGCAGTTGCGCCTGACCAATACGGATCTGGGCGCCGGCCGCGGCCAGATTGCCGGGGGCGAACAGACGATCCGGACGCTGGGCGACGCTCGTTCGGTCGCGGCGCTGGAGCAGAAGACGATTGCCCTGCCGAACGGCCGATTCGTCAAGCTTTCCGACCTCGGCACCATCACCGATACCTACAAGGAGCCGATCTCCTTCTCCAACTTCGACGGCAACCCGGTCGTCACCTTCGCTGTCTTCCGCGCCAAGGGCGCCAGCGAAGTGACCGTCGCCGACGAGGTGCAGAAGGCGCTGAACACGGTCCGGGCGAAGAACCCGAATGTGAAGATCGAGCTGGTCAATGACAGCGTCTACTTCACCTATGGCAACTACGAGTCAGCCATCGATACGCTGATGGAAGGCGCGCTGCTCGCCATCATCGTGGTCTTCCTGTTCCTGCGCAACTGGCGCGCCACGCTGATCTCGGCCGTAGCCCTTCCCCTCTCCGCCATCCCGACCTTCTGGATCATGGACCTGATGGGCTTCTCGCTGAACCTCGTCAGCTTCCTTGCGCTGACGCTGGCGACGGGGATTCTCGTTGACGACGCGATCGTGGAAATTGAAAACATCGCGCGCCATATTCGCATGGGCAAGACGCCCTACCGCGCGGCCATCGAGGCGGCGGACGAAATCGGACTGGCGGTGATCGCAACCACCTTCACGATCATCGCGGTCTTTGCGCCGGTTTCCTTCATGCCGGGGATTCCGGGGCAGTACTTCATCCAGTTCGGCCTCACGGTCGCCTTCTCCGTCTTCTTCTCGCTGATGGTGGCGCGCCTGATCACACCAATGATGGCCGCCTATCTGATGCGGTCCAAGGACAGCGTCCCGGATCACGATCACGACCATGACGGCCGGATCATGAACGGCTACACCAACCTCATCCGCGTCACGACCCGCTGGCGCTATACGACGCTGCTTGCCGCCATCGCCTTTCTGGTAGGCTCGGTCTACATGCTCAGCAAGGTTCCCGGCAGCTTCATGCCGCCGGAAGATTCCGGCCGCATCACGCTCTCGGTCGAACTGCCGCCCAGTTCGTCGCTGGATGACACCAACAAGTCGACGATGGCGATCTATGACCGCGTGAAGGATATTGCCGGCGTCCAGGACGTTTTCATCCTCGGCGGCTCTTCGCCGAAGGGCGACCTTTCGATCACCCGCGCAAGCGTCACGCTGCTCCTGAAGCACAAGGAAGCCTCCCTCGTCACGGCTCTGGTCAACGACGTTGCCGGCAACCTGCCGATCATCGGCCAATATCTGCCGAAGGTCACGCCGAAGGGACGCGTGCGTCCGCAATGGGATATCGAAAAGGAAGTCTTCGCAAAGCTGAAGGACATCCCGGATATCCGTCTGTTGCGCCTCAACGACCGCGGTGACCGCGACCTGTCGTTCAACATCCTCTCCGCCAACGAGGCCGACCTGAACAAGGCCGTCGCCATGCTGGAAGCCCGCCTGCGCCAGGAACCGGTGCTGGCCAATGTCAGCTCGGAAGGCGCGCTGCCGCGAACGGAGTTGCGGATCATCCCGCATTCGGACCAGATCGCGCGCCTCGGCATCACCGTGCAGCAGATCGCCGAAGCCGTTCGCGTAGCGACCATTGGTGACGCCGATGCCTCGCTGCCGAAAATGTCGCTTGATAATCGGCAGATCCCGATCCGCGTGATGTTCAATCTGGACATGCGTCACGATCTTGCGGCGATCAAGGCACTGCGTCTGCGCACGGCTGCGGGTGCGACCGTTCCGCTGGCAAGCGTCGCGGATGTGATCTTCTCCGAGGGACCGAGCTCCATCAAGCGACAGGACCGCAACCGCGTTGTGACCATCGGCGCCGACCTGCCGCAGGGCGTCGCGCTTGACACGGCAACGGCCCGTTTCAAGGCCGCCGCCGCCGATGTCAAACTGCCGCCCAGCGTCCAGTTCCTGGAAAGCGGTGACGCCAAGGTGCAGAACGAGATGGTGCACAGCTTCGGCAATGCGATGCTGCTCGGTCTGCTGCTTGTCCTGATGGTGCTGATCCTCCTCTTCAAGGACGTGATCCAGCCGTTTACGATCCTGTTCTCGCTGCCACTGGCCATCGGTGGCGTCGCCGCAGGCCTGATCGTCACCGGCAATTCGCTCTCCATGCCGGTTCTTATCGGCATCCTGATGCTGATGGGCATCGTGACGAAGAACGCGATCCTGCTGGTCGATTTCGCCATCGAGACGATGCATAAGGGTCATGACCGCGTTCAGGCCATGATCGAAGCCGGACGCAAGCGGGCACGCCCCATCGTCATGACCTCGATCGCGATGTCGGCGGGCATGCTGCCATCGGCGCTCGGAGTCGGCGAAGGCGGTTCCTTCCGCTCTCCGATGGCGATTGCTGTCATCGGCGGCATTATCGTTTCGACCGTCCTGTCGCTGGTCGTCGTCCCGTCCTTCTTCCTGATCATGGACGATCTTTCTCGCCTGCTCGGCCGCCTGTTCGGCCGCGTCCTCGGAAAGAAGGAAGAGGAGCCGGCGCCACCGAGCGCCGAAGAACTGGGCACCGCTGTCGCAGAAACGGGCCGCGTCGTTCAATCGCTGGACGAGCGTCTCTCCGCACTGGAAAGCAAGGCGGACAAGGAGGCCTCCACCCGGGCGGCAGGCAATATCCGGGCCTTGCCGAACCTCGCGGCAGAATGAACGCAGACAAATGGAACAGACGAGATGGCCGGATGAAAATCCGGCCATTATCCATTTCGGAGTTGATCGAAATCAAACAGTTCGCCGCGCGAAAGCGGTATGACAATCCCAATGCAGCGTTGGGCGGCCTGGTTCACCGGACGAACTTGGCGACAGGATAATCGCATCCGCTGCTGCGCTATGGGCCGTCTCGCGTGAGATGTCCGTAAGGCCGGGGGATTTGAACTGTGATCAAGGTCTTGAAATTGAACGTTCGCGAAAAAGAGATTCTTCTGCGATCCCACTTTCTGAGCGAATTGCCGTCGATGACGGCGGCCAGGATCGTCGAACATGTGACCGTTGCAAGCCATGAATCGCGTGATCCGATTTTCAAGCAGGGCGAGAAGGCGGATTACTTCTACACGGTGCTGACGGGTTTTGTCCGGGTCTTCCGGTTGAGCAAGGATGGCCGCGAGGCCGACATCGGCATCTATGGTCCCGGCGAGACCTTCGCCGAAGGCGTGATGTTCAATGGCGGCATCTACCGTTTCTGTGCCCAGTCTGCAGAGGCCGTTACGCTTGCCCGCTACGAAGTCGACAAGATTCGCCAATTCGCCTCCCAAGACCCTGCGATCGGGATTGCGCTGATAGCCTCGCTGTCGCGCAATCTCGACCAGGCTCTCGAATGCGTGGCCGACGATCGGTTGCACACGGCGCCGCAACGCGTCGCCAACTTCATTCTGCAGCACTGCCCGGAAAATGCGAACTCGGCCCGTTTTCGACTGCCGTTCCAGAAGAGCCTGCTCGCAGGCAAGCTGGGCCTTGCGCCCGAAGCGCTTTCACGCGCCTTTTCCGCGCTGAAATCCGCCGGCGTCAGCGTCCACGGCCGCATCATCGAAATCGGCGATGTAAACGCGTTGAGGAATTTCTAGAGGTATCGGCGATCCTCAGTCCCGACCGCGCTGCGACAACAGGATAAGGCATTTCAGGTCATCCGTTTTTCGCCGGAAATGCTCTACGGACCACAGTTTCCACGGGGGTGGACGGGACGGTTTGTCTTCTTCGAAAGAAGAGGCGAGCCGTCCCACTCTTTTTTGGGGCAGCGCATGCCCGACCGGCCCTGGCAACAGGGGATCAGAGACCGCCCTGCAGCTTCAGGAAATCGACGATCGCACCGACCCCCTCGCCCCGCTTCATGTTGGAAAATACAAAGGGCCGCCCGGCGCGCTGCTTCGTTGCGTCGCGCTCCATGACCGCAAGATCGACATCGACATGCGGCGCGAGATCCGCCTTGTTGATGACCAGCATATCGGAGCGGGTAATCCCCGGCCCACCCTTGCGCGGGATTTCCTCGCCCTGGCAGACCGAGATCACATAGATGGTGATATCGGCGAGATCCGGCGAAAAGGTCGCCGCCAGATTGTCGCCGCCGGATTCGATGAAGACGACGTCGAGATCGGGGAACCGCTGGTTGAGACCGGAAATTGCCTGCAGATTGATCGACGCGTCCTCGCGGATCGCGGTATGTGGACAGCCGCCGGTCTCCACGCCTACGATGCGATCCGACGTCAGGGCCTGCATGCGCACCAGCGCATCCGCATCTTCGCGCGTATAGATATCATTGGTGACGACCGCGACGGAATAGTCGCCGCGCATCGCTTTGCAGAGTTCGGCGGTCAGCGCTGTCTTGCCGGAGCCCACGGGGCCGCCTATGCCCACTCTCAAGGGACCGTTCTGCGATTTCATTGCGACACTCCAGTTTCAGCGCAATTCCAGGAAACGGGAAAACGGCTTTCCGCCGAAATTGCGTACAGGCAAAAATTCACGAGCGGAAAAGCCGCGTCGTCTGCGTCTCATGCTTTAGCGAGGAAATTTCGGCGATGAAGGCCGCTGAGCCCAGATCGTCTTCCGTGCAGTCGACGAGCGCGGAGGCCAGCGAAGCGACATGATTTTCAAACGAAGCCAGAAGTCCGACACCCTGTTTCTGCCCAATCACGCCGCAGCGAATGGCGACGGAGACAAGTTGGCTCAGATTGGCATGCAGATAGGCCGCAAGCCCCGCCTCCAGCCCGGTCTCGTGCGCCCCGGCGATCGCACCGGCCGCCACCGGATAGGCCACCCCGCCGCCAGCCCGCGCGCGCACCTCGTCCAGCACCGCATGTGGCCAGTCGCGCGCTGCGTCAACAAAAGCCGTGCCGAGCGACACCGTCTCGCCCAGCCGTTCCGCAGAACCCGCCAGCGCCAGCGCCAGATCGTTGATCTCGGCAAGCACGGTCTCGCCGCCGGCGCGGTAGCTGAGCGAAAAGAAGATCGCGTCCGTCTTCATCGCGCCATGGGCCAGAAGTCCGTCCAGCCAGGCGAAAAGTCCGTCACGGTCGCGGATGCGTTCATCGGCGATGGCCCGTTCCAGCCCGCCGGAATAGGCGAAGGCCCCGATAGGAAAGGCCGGCGACAACCAGGTCATCAGGCGGATCAGCGCCGTCGTATGACGGCGCTCAGTGGTGGTGATGGCCATGTGCATGTCCATGCCCTCCGGAATGATAGGCGCCGCGCACAGGCTGGAAAGGTTCGCGGACATGGCGGACGCGCGCGCCGAGCCCGTTCAGCATGTCCTCTATGACGTGATCGCGAAGGATGAGAATACGCCCTTCCTCCACCTGAGCGGCGAGGTGCCGGTTGCCGAGATGCCAGGCAAGTTCGATCAGATGCAGCCGGTCGCGCGCAACGATTTCAAGCAAATCCTCTTCCGCAGCGACCACCTTCAGACAGGTCCCATCATCCAGCGATAGCAGATCGCCATCGGCCAGCATGACCGTTTCCTTCAGGTCCAGCATGATCATGCCGCCGCTTTCAGGATGCAGCAGCTTGCGCCGCAAATGCCGACCATCATGCGGCAGCACCACCGTATCGGCCGGTGGAGAATGCGGCTCTCCGGGAGCCAGAACCGAGATCGCGCGTAACATGGAACCCCTTCCGCAACAGCGTGAAATCAAATCCAATTCCTTGCAGAAAGGCAAGTCTTTGCAGGGCGCAACATGACAAAAATGTTGCACTGCAACCGCGTCGGCGGATTAAATTTTGTCCATGTCGTGAATAGATCAGTGCCGGGATAGCGCCATCGACCCGCCGGCCGCAATCAGGGCCCCGCCGACAAGCCGGTTGAGGTTGACGAAAACGCGCGACGACTTGATGAACCGACCGAGAACCGCACCCGCCGCCGCATACAATGCGACCGCCAGAACCTCCAGCATGAGGAAGACGCCGCCCATCTGCAACAGCTGCGACCAGGCCGGCATCGAGGGATCGATGAACTGCGGAAAGAAGGCCGTGAAGATCGCAATCGCTTTCGGATTGGCGATCGCCATCGTGAAATCCCGCCGCATCAACGCCTTGAGCGCCAGGTCGCCGGACTGCATCTCGGCGAACTTCCTGGCCTTCAGCACAAGCTGAATGCCCGTATAGACGAGATAGATCGCCCCGGCGATCTTGATGACCAGAAACGCCTCGGCAGACGCTGCCAGAACCGCCCCGAGCCCCAGAACCGTCACCCCAATCAGCGCCGCAAAGGCAGGAATGCGTCCGAGTCCACCAAGGCAGGCGGTGCCGAAACCCAACCGGGCCGCATTGGAAAAAGCCAGCATGTTGTTCGGCCCCGGTGCGCAATTCAGCGCGAAACAGGCGGGGATGAAAAGTGTCCAGGCGATCATTGCAGTTCGACCGTGTAAGATGTGGCGGTTTCAGATACCCGTGTCGCTCATCCAGCCATTCAACGGCCGAACGCACGACAGGACATCAGCATAAACCGCTTGTGCGGAACTGCAAGGGCAGCCACATCGCCGTGATGTGACTGCCCTGATATCGTCCGTCCAGTTCAAATCTTCGAAAGCCACCCCTCGGGACGGCAAGTCGTGCCGCGGCACCGACCCGACGAAGCAGATCAGGCTGCCTGTTTGCGGCGCAGCGCTTCGAGGATGTTCTGCGGCGAGGAGACGCCGTAGGGATCGGTTTCGCAATTGTCCGAGAAGCCTTCTTCCTCGAACCACTGCTCGACCACGCCGTTGTTGATGACAGCGGCATAGCGCCAGGAGCGCAGGCCGAAGCCCAGATTGTCCTTGCGGACCAGCATACCCATCTTTCGGGTAAACTCGCCAGAGCCATCCGGAATGAGCTTGACGTTTGCGAGACCCTGCGACTTGCCCCAGGCATTCATCACGAAGGCATCATTAACGGAGATGCAATAGATCTCGTCGATGCCTTCCGCCTGAAACTCCGGATAGAGCTTTTCGAAGTCCGGTAGCTGATAGGTCGAACAGGTCGGTGTGAACGCGCCCGGCAGCGAAAACAGGATGACGCGCTTGCCGCCAAAATAGTCGGCGGAGGTAACATCCTGCCAGCGGAACGGATTGGGACCGCCGATCGATTCATCGCGAACGCGCGTGCGGAAAGTAACGTCAGGCACCTTGCGGCTAATCAGCATGGGTTGTCTCCTTCAAGAATAAGCGCGCCCCGCCAAAGTCCCGGCAGGGCAATACTTATTGGAGATAATCACTTTTCAGGGTGCAGTGCAGCATGGAAGGCAGATTTTCACAGCCACGCATGGGAGCTATTCGCCTGGCGCATGGCATATGAGCGGGCATCGCCCCCGACACCGGCCATCATCACCATAGCTTGGCTGTCTTCCGGTCGAGCGATGGAGCGCCAACATGGAATTCAAACCGCCGACACTCCCCGGAGTGTCGGCGTGCATCTTGCTTGAGATCAGAACAGGAAATACCGCTGCGCCATCGGTAGAACCGTCGCCGGTTCACACGTCAGCAGAACGCCATCGGCGCGCACTTCATAGGTCTCCGGATCCACCTCGATATGCGGCATCGCCGCGTTGTGGATCATCGAGGCCTTGGTGAGCCCGCCGCGTGTGTTCTTGACCGCGATCATGTTCTTGGCCGTGCCGAGCTTGTTCTTGAGCCCACCATCCAGCGCTGCCTGCGAGACGAAGGTGACGGAAGAGTTCGTCAGAGCCTTGCCATAGGCGCCGAACATCGGACGATAATGCACCGGCTGCGGCGTCGGGATGGAGGCGTTGGGGTCGCCCATGGGGGCAGCGGCGATCGTTCCGCCGATCAGCACCATGTCCGGCTTTACGCCGAAGAAGGCCGGGTTCCAGATCACGAGGTCGGCGCGCTTGCCGATCTCGATGGAGCCGATTTCATGGGAAAGCCCATGCGCCAGCGCCGGATTGATCGTGTATTTGGCGATGTAGCGCTTGACGCGGAAATTGTCGTTGTCGCCGGTTTCTTCCGGCAGCGGCCCGCGCTGGCGCTTCATCTTGTCGGCGGTTTGCCATGTCCGGATCGCAACCTCGCCGACGCGGCCCATGGCCTGGCTGTCCGACGAGATGATCGAGAAAGCGCCGATGTCGTGGAGAATATCTTCCGCCGCGATCGTTTCCTTGCGGATGCGGCTTTCGGCAAAGGCGATGTCTTCGGGGATCGACGCCGACAGGTGATGGCAGACCATCAGCATGTCGAGATGCTCGGCAATCGTGTTGACGGTGTAGGGCCGCGTCGGATTGGTCGAGGACGGAATGACGTTGGGCTGGCCGCAGATCTTGATGATGTCCGGTGCATGGCCGCCGCCCGCACCTTCGGTATGGAATGCATGGATGGTGCGGCCCTTGATCGCCGAAATCGTGTCTTCCACGAAGCCGCTTTCGTTGAGCGTATCGGTGTGGATCATCACCTGCACATCATATTCGTCAGCAACCGACAGGCAGCAATCGATCGCGCCCGGCGTGGTGCCCCAGTCCTCATGCAGCTTCAGAGACGAGGCCCCCGCCAGCACCATTTCTTCCAGCGCGCCGGGCAGCGACGCATTGCCCTTGCCGGCAAAGGCGAGGTTCATCGGGAAGGCATCGGCCGCCTCGATCATGCGGGCAATGTGCCAGGGGCCGGGCGTGCAGGTCGTGGCCAGCGTGCCATGTGCGGGCCCCGTGCCGCCGCCGAGCATGCAGGTGAGGCCGCTCATCAGCGCTTCCTCGATCTGCTGCGGGCAGATAAAGTGAATGTGGCTGTCCATGCCGCCGGCGGTGATGATCTTGCCCTCGCCGGCAATGGCCTCCGTGCCGGGACCGACGATGATGTTGACGCCCGGCTGCGTATCCGGGTTGCCAGCCTTGCCGATCGCGGCGATGCGGCCGTCCTTCAGGCCAATATCGGCCTTGTAGATGCCGGAATGGTCGACGATCAGCGCATTGGTGATGACGGTGTCGACCGCGCCCGCCGCGCGCGTCACCTGGGATTGCCCCATGCCGTCGCGGATGACCTTGCCGCCGCCGAATTTCACCTCCGACCCGTAGGTGGTGAAGTCCTTCTCCACCTCGATGAAGAGTTCCGTATCGGCAAGCCGAACCTTGTCGCCAGTTGTCGGGCCGAACATGCCGGCATAGGCCGCGCGGGACATTTTGTAAGACATGAGCGGTGAACTCCTGATCCGGTTAGAGCAATTCCGAGCCGAAAGTCGAAACCGGTTTCGCGTCCGGAATTGCGTAAAAACAAAGAGGTAGAGCATTTCGGCGCTTCAGTGAAACGCCGAAATGCTCTAGGCGTGTTTCGTTTCGGTGATCCGCGTGACGAGACCCTTGGCCTCCAGCGGTTCGAGATAGCGTCTTTCGGCATCCCAGGGATGGCCGTCCCAGCCCTGGTGCGAGAAGCCGGCAAGGCCAATGCGATCATCACCGTCGATGCGGTTTTCAATGAGGTCGGCAATGGTCACAAGACCGGTCGACGGGGTGACATAAGGCGCCGGCGAGAAGGCAGCCATGGCGGCATCCAGCCGCTCATGCACTTGGCGGGGGATGACACGGAAGCCCTTGCCCTCCTCTTCCGCATACACGCGAAACCCGTCCGTGTAGTCGTCACAGAAATCGTCCAGCTCGGGATGGCTGAGCGCGAGCGGTACACGCATTTCGGCAAACTTGGCCGGATCGCGCACACACCAGATCTCATCGGCCGCCTTCACGGAAGGATGACCGCGCCACATCGGCTCTTCCAGCATCTTCTTGCCCGGCCGGCCTGTGTTGCAGACAACAACGATATCGGTCCGCGCCGCATCCTCGCCCGCCGAACGGCAATCATTGAAGCGCACCACGGCATGCGCGTCGGCGATAACCTCCCGCGCCTTTGGCCCGATATCGCCATTGCCGACAACCATGAAGAGCCGCCCCATCCTTACTTCGCTTCCCCGTCTTCCATCAGCGCCTTCAGATCCGCGATCCGCTTCTTCGTCAGCTCTTCCTGGCAACCGGCCACCAGCATCGGCTCCATGGACCCGCCGCGCGCACTGAAACCGACGCCTTCGCAATGGCCATCGCGATAGTCGATCCAGGCGCGCTGGGCCTTCTTCAAGGCGGCCACGGCCCCCTTCAGGTCGGGCTGATCGGCATAGTTTTCGTCCTGCGACTTCGCATAGGCGACCGCCTTCTTGTAGACCGCATTCAACTCATCATCCGCCTTCTGGAAATCGTCCCAGGCGCAGATATTCATCTCCTGCTGCGTCCCTTCCGGGTTACATTTCATCTCGTCATCCGCCAGCGCCGAGGTGGCCCAGAGCACAAACAGAGGCGCGAGAACCGGAAGCATTCTTCTCATGCGCGTCATCAGAGCTTGCCCATGACATCCTGGCGGAAGCCGTAGATTTCCCGGTTGCCTTCCATGGGGATCAGATTGACACTGCGGGTCTGTCCCGGCTCGAAGCGGACGGCTGTACCGGCCGGGATGTCCAGCCGCAGGCCGCGCGCCTTCTCCCGGTCAAATTTCAGACCCGGATTGGTCTCGAAGAAATGGTAATGCGAACCCACCTGAACCGGCCGGTCGCCGGCATTCGACACGTCGATCGTGATCACCGGAAGACCGGCATTGAGTTCGATTTCGCCTTTGGCGGCAATGATTTCGCCCGGAATCATGAATCTAGCTCCCAGCTTCTTAACGGATCGGTTCATGCACGGTGACGAGCTTCGTCCCGTCCGGGAAGGTCGCCTCGATCTGCACGTCGTGGATCATCTCGGCGACACCCTCCATGACCTGCGCACGCGAGATCACATGCGCGCCCGCTTCCATGAGTTCGGAGACGGGACGGCCGTCTCGCGCGCCTTCGACGACGAAGTCGGTGATGAGCGCGATCGCTTCCGGATGATTGAGCTTCACGCCCCGTTCCAGCCGGCGGCGCGCCACCATGGCGGCCATGGAAATCAGCAGCTTGTCTTTTTCTCGTGGGGTCAGGTTCATGGGGAATCCGCTGTATTGAAGAACGTCAGGTGTTCCAGACTTTCGGCAAGGCCGCACCATTGCGCAAGAGCGAAATGACCGGGCTCAGAATTTTTCTTAGGTGCTGCCCGTCGGCGGCGGCGACCCGGACGATGAGCTTGCCATCCCAGCAACTCGCACCACCATCCGCATCACCAATAACTGCCCGAATTTTAGGCAGAAGCGTCTCGCCGGCAGACCCGCAATAGAGCAGCGTGGCGAAGGCCAGATTACCGGCCAGCACCGGCGCCAGACTTGCGATATCATTCACCGCGCCATCAAGCCGGGCGTCTTCCGCATGGATCAGCCGGCCGGCACGCCGGATGCGCCAGCGATCGCGGAAAAGCCCGGTATTGACCAGTTCGCCCATGGCCGTCCGCCCCAGGATCACCGCCTCGACGCCCACGAATTCGGCATCGCTGGCCAGGTCAACATCGAGCCGGCGGTTGAGATGGCCGTAGTCGAACAGGATCGTTTCCTGCGGCAGCCAGGAGAGCCGGGCGCCGTCGCCGGCCCGCAAGATCGCCTCGACTTCCGCCGCGCCTTCGCTTGCCTTGTAAACCTTCTCGCAGGCCTGGGTCGTCACCGTCACATCGGTATTGGCTTCGGCCTCGACAGCCCAGGAAATCCGGTCGCCGCCGGTCAGCCCACCGGATGTGTTGATCAACACGGCTTCCAGCGTGTCGTCGAACGTGTCGGGAAGCCTGATTTTTGCGCACCCTTCTTGGAACAGCGTCTCGATCCGGCTCTTGCTGCCGGAGCGCTTGACGGAAAGCCTGCCGCTCCCCTTGGCTCTTTGCGGCCGGCCTGTCACCGCTTCCTGCACGTTCATTTCCGATACTTCCTGCTGCACATTTCCGATCGGCTCGAGGATATTCCCAAGCCACGCCCACGAAAAAGCAAGAACCGGACCAGACAGCGGAAAGGCAAGCTCGCCTCGCTATATTTCGCGAGGGCTTATGCCCTGCTGCTACACCGTCAGGTGACGCCGTGCCTCCTGCGTATCCAGCGTTTCCGCGAGCCCCTGATGAACGATCTCGCCGCGATCCATGATATACACATAGTCCGCCAGCTCGCGGCAGAAATCGAGATACTGTTCCACAAGCAGAATGGCCATCCCGGTGGAATCGCGCAGATATTTCAACGCCCGACCGATATCCTTGATGATCGAGGGCTGAATGCCTTCCGTCGGCTCGTCCAGCACGATGATCTTCGGCCGCGTCACCAGCGCCCGGCCTATTGCCAGCTGCTGCTGCTGCCCCCCGGACAGGTCCCCGCCGCGTCGCGAGAGCATGCTTTGCAAAACCGGAAACAGGCTGAAGATATCATCGGGAATGTTCCGATCGGCACGCTTCAGCGGCGCGTAACCCGTCTCGAGATTTTCCTTCACCGTCAGCAGCGGAAAGATCTCGCGCCCCTGCGGCACATAGCCGATGCCGGTCTTGGCTCGCTGGTATGGCGGCAGGCCGTTCAGCACCTTGCCCTGAAAGGCAATCTCGCCGCCGGACAGCGGATGCTGGCCGGTCACCGCCCGCAGGAGCGACGACTTCCCCACCCCGTTGCGCCCCAGCACGCAGGTGATCTTGCCCATCTCGGCCTTGAGTGACACACCGCGAAGCGCCTGCGCTGCGCCATAGTGAAGGTTTGCGTTTTCAACGGTCAGCATCAGCCTGTTCCTTGCAAATCATTGTCTGTCTTACCGGTTTGAAAAGACCCCTCCCCAACCCTTCCCACAAGGGGGAGGGAGAGGACCCTCAGCGCCAATCTGCCCCATACAAGCCTGCCCACAAATGGCAGGGCCCGCGCCTCTTGCCGTCTCCCCCCTTGTGGGGGAGATGGCGGCAGCCAGAGGGGGTCTTTTCCAGCACAGTCATCGCCCCAGATAATTCTCGATCACCTTCGGATCGTTCGACACGAAGTCGATCGAGCCTTCGGCCAGCACCGACCCTTCGGCCAGACACGTGACTTTCACGCCGAGATCGCGGATGAAGCCCATGTCGTGTTCGACCACAACGACCGAGCGCGTCTTTGCGATTTCGCGGAGCAGGATGGCGGTTTCCGCCGTCTCCGCGTCCGTCATGCCGGCGACCGGCTCGTCGACCAGAAGCAGTTGCGGTTCCTGCGCCAAAAGCATGCCGATCTCCAGCCACTGCTTTTGCCCATGCGACAGGTTCGCCCCAAAATCGTCCTTGCGATGCGTGAGACGGACGGTGGCGAGGATTTCCTCGATGCGGTCCCTGTCCTCGCCCGAGAGCTTGTAGAACAGCGTGCCGAAGACGCCGCGCTTGCGGTTGAGCGCCAGTTCCAGATTGTCCCAGACGGTGTGGCTCTCGAACACGGTCGGCTTCTGGAATTTCCGGCCGATCCCAAGTTGCGCGATATCCGCCTCGTCCTTGGTCGTCAGATCCACCGTCCCGTTGAAGAAGACTTCGCCAGAGTCAGGGCGGGTCTTACCGGTGATGATGTCCATCATCGTCGTCTTGCCCGCCCCATTCGGGCCGATGATGGCGCGAAGCTCGCCGGGTTCGACCACGAAGGAGAGCGAGTTCAGCGCCTTGAACCCGTCGAACGAGACCGAAACGCCGTCAAGATAGAGAAGGCTGTTCGGCTTGTAGGTTTTCAGATCGCTCATTGCGCCGCCTCCGCCTGTTCCGCGCCTGTTGCCTCAGCAGGCTTTTCAGCCGCTTTGGCCTTTGCCTTGCGCTTGGCCATGAACTCCGCGACCGTTCCGACGATCCCCTTGGGCAGGAAGAGCGTGACGGCGACGAAGAGTGCGCCGAGTGCGAAAAGCCAGAATTCCGGCCATATTCCCGTGAAGATCGTCTTGCCGCCATTGACCAGGATGGCGCCGAGGATCGGACCGATCAGCGTGCCCCGCCCGCCCACCGCCGTCCAGATGACGACTTCGATCGAGTTGCCGGGTGCGAATTCGCCCGGATTGATGATGCCGACCTGCGGCACATAAAGCGCACCCGCGACGCCTGCCATCATCGCGGAGACGACGAAGGTGAAGAGCTTGTAGTTCTCCACGCGATAGCCAAGGAAGCGCGTCCGGCTTTCCGCATCGCGGATGCCGACCAGCACCTTGCCGGCCTTGGAGCGAACGATGCCGGAAGCGATCAGCAGGGCGAGCGCGAGCGCAATCGCCGAGGCTGCGAAGAGAACGGCGCGGGTCGAATCCGCCTGCACTTCGAAGCCGAGGATATCCTTGAAGTCGGTCAGCCCGTTATTGCCGCCGAAGCCCATGTCGTTGCGGAAGAAGGCGAGCATCAGCGCATAGGTCATCGCCTGCGTGATGATGGAGAGATACACGCCATTGACGCGGGAGCGGAACGCGAACCAGCCGAAGATGAAGGCGAGCGCGCCCGGTGCCACCAGGACCATGACACAGGCGAACCAGAACATGTCGAACCCGTGCCAGAACCAGGGCAGCGACTTCCAGTTCAGGAAGACCATGAAGTCGGGCAGGATCGGGTCGCCATAGGACCCGCGCGAACCGATCTGGCGCATGAGATACATGCCCATCGCATAGCCGCCGAGCGCGAAGAATGCGCCGTGGCCGAGCGAGAGAATGCCGCAGAAACCCCAGACGAGATCGAGCGCCAGCGCCAGCAGCGCATAGTTGAGATACTTGCCGAAGAGCTGCATGACATAGGTTGGTATCTGCAGCGGGTTCGCTTGCGAAAGCGACATGTTCAGCACCGGCACGATGACGGCGATCGCCAGAAGCAGGAGGATCGCAACCGAAACCCGGCGGTCGAGCGACTTGAGGAGGAAGGAGGTGATCATGCTTCCACCGCCCTTCCCTTGAGCGCGAAGAGGCCGCGCGGTCTTTTCTGGATAAAGAGAATGATGAGCACGAGAACGATGATCTTTCCGAGCACTGCGCCCGCGTAAGGTTCAAGGAACTTGTTGACGATGCCAAGCGACAGCGCGCCGACCAGCGTGCCCCACAGATTGCCGACACCGCCGAACACCACGACCATGAAACTGTCGATGATGTAGCCCTGGCCGAGGTTCGGCGAGACGTTGTCGATCTGCGAGAGCGCCACCCCGGCAATGCCCGCAATGCCCGAGCCGAGGGCAAAGGTCATGGCGTCGACCCAGGGCGTGCGAATGCCCATGGAGGATGCCATGCGGCGGTTCTGCGTGACGGCGCGCATCTGCAGGCCGATGGGCGAACGCTTGAGAAGGGTCAGCAGCGCGAAGAAGACACCGAGCGTGAAGATGACGATCCACATGCGGTTCCAGGTGATCGTCAGCCCGCCGAGTTCGAACGCGCCGGACATCCAGGACGGATTGCCCACCTCGCGGTTGTTCGCGCCGAAAATCGAACGCACGGCCTGCTGCAGGATGAGCGAAATGCCCCAGGTGGCGAGCAGCGTTTCCAGAGGACGGCCGTAGAGATGGCGGATGACAAGGCGCTCGATGGCAAGGCCGACGAGGGCCGCGACGATAAATGCGACAGGCAGTGCAATTGCCAGCGACCAGTCGAACAGCCCCGGCGCATTCTGGCGAATGACTTCCTGAACGACAAAGGTCGAATAGGCTCCCAGCATCACCATCTCGCCATGCGCCATGTTGATGATGCCCATGACGCCGAATGTGATGGCAAGGCCGATGGCCGCGAGCAGAAGCACTGAGCTCAGCGATATGCCGTACCAGACATATTGCGCGGCGTTCCAGAGCTCCAGCGAACTGTTGATGGAGGCGATCGCCGAGGCGACCTGTGGCTTCAGGCTATCGTCCACCGTGCCGGCGATCGAGGAGAGAAGCGAGAGCGAATCCTGCCCGCCGACCGCGCGGATCTGGGCAATCGCCTTGGATTTCTCATCGGGACCGAGATTGGAGAGAAGCACGGCGGCGGCGCGCGCCTGCGTCATCGCCTTCTTGACCTCGCCGTCGGTTTCCTTCGAAAGGGCGGCATCGAGCGCCGGGATGGCTTCGGGATTGGGTGATTTGAGAATGGTCTGCGCGGCGGTGAGCCGTACGGCGCGATCCTTCGACTGCAGCGTCAACCCGCCCAGCGCATCGCGAATGGCGCGCCGCAGGCTGTTGTTGACCCTGATCTTGTCGAGAGCGGCCTTCGGCTCCTCGCCAACGGCCTTTTCCGTCAGCGGATCGATGAGCTTGAACTTGGAGCCGGATTTCTCGACGATGAAGACCTGCTTGTCGGCCTTGCGAAAATAAAGCTCGCCATCGCCCAGGGCTTCGAGCGCGGGAACGACTGCGGCATCGCCGGTTGCGGCAAGCGCATTGACAGCTTCTTCGATGGTTTGGAAATTTTCGGACGCAAGCGCATTCACCATCGCGCTCGTCGCCTCGGCGGCGCGGGCCGAGGTGTGGGCGCCCGGCATGGCCACGAACAAGGCCAGGATGAGAGCGCCGAGGATTGTCTGGATCGCTTTGAACATGGGCCTCAATCGATTTTCAGGTCGTGTCAGAAGAGGAGAAGGCGGGCGCAGGACGCCCGCCTTCCTGTGAAATTCGATTGCGGATCAGGAACCCTTGCCGCCGCACTTGCCGGTCTTGACATTGAAGTTGCCGCAAGACATCGGCTTGCGCCAATCCGAGATCAGGTCCTTGGAGTCAGGCAGGTAGTCAGACCAGGCGTCGCCGACGACTTCCGGCGTCTGCTGAACGATGTCGAACTGGCCATTGTCCTGGATTTCACCGATCAGAACCGGCTTGGTGATGTGGTGATTCGGCATGACGGTCGCATAGCCGCCCGAGAGGTTCGGAACCGTGACGCCGATGATCTTGTCGAGAACCTTGTCGGTATCAGTCGTACCGGCAGCCTCGACGGCCTTCACCCAGGCATTGAAGCCGATATAGGCAGCTTCCATCGGGTCGTTGGTCGTGCGCTTGTCGTTCTTGGTGTAGGCGTGCCATTCCTTGATGAACTCGGCATTGGCCGGCGTGTCGACCGATTCGAAATAGTTCCAGGCAGCCAGATGGCCGACCAGCGGCTTGGTATCCATGCCGGAAAGTTCTTCTTCGCCGACCGAGAAGGCGACGACCGGGATGTCTTCTGCCTTGATGCCCTGGTTGCCCAGTTCCTTGTAGAAAGGAACGTTCGCGTCACCGTTGACGGTCGAAACAACGGCGGTCTTCTTGCCTTCCGAGCCGAATTTCTTGATCGAAGCCACTTCAGCCTGCCAGTCGGAGAAGCCGAAGGGCGTGTAGTTGACCTTGATGTCCTCTTCCTTGACGCCCTTCGACATCAGATAGGCCTTCAGGATCTTGTTGGTCGTCTGCGGATAGACGTAGTCGGTGCCTTCGAGCACGAAGCGCTTCACGCCTTCCTCGTTCATCAGGTAGTCGACGGCGGGAATAGCCTGCTGGTTCGGAGCGGCACCCGTGTAGATGATGTTGCGGGACGATTCCTCGCCTTCATACTGGACCGGGTAGAAGAGGATCGAGTTGAGTTCTTCGAAGACCGGCAGAACCGACTTGCGCGAGGACGACGTCCAGCAACCGAAAACGGCGGCAACCTTGTCCTTCGAGATCAGTTCGCGGGCCTTTTCGGCGAAGAGCGGCCAGTTCGATGCAGGGTCCACAACCACCGGCTCAAGCTTCTTGCCAAGAAGACCACCCTTCTTGTTCTGCTCGTCGATGAGCATGAGCATGACGTCCTTCAACGTCGTCTCGGAAATAGCCATCGTGCCGGACAGCGAGTGCAGAACGCCGACCTTGATCGTGTCGTCGGCGAAAGCACCGGAAATCGCAGTCGAAGACATGGCGGCGGCAAGCGCCAGGCCCATGAGTTTGGTTTTGAAATTCATGACTCGAAAACCCCTCTGGAATTTGTGTTGGCGGCCCACTGCCGCAAGGCCCGGGCACTATCGGACGGGATTGTGCAGCGCGACATACGTCAATTGACGTAGAACAAGGGGGAATTCAGGAAATCCGCATATCTCTGGGGACCGTCGCAATCAGAATATTATTTGTCGCTGTCAGCACGCGAAAAGGCGACAATCCTATGAAATTGCTGAAGCAGAAGTCCAAAGCGCTTTTTGTTGACCTTGACGAAACCAAAATTTTCTTATCCGGCACCTCGATTCGAGTTTCTCGGCTCATGCTGCAGGGCAAGAAAACGAACCGTACCGGAGGGTATCGTGAGGAATGGCAAAAACCGGAAGTTTTTGCTTCCCTTTTGGATTGAAAGCGGTATGGAATGGGGTATGTGCCAAAGCCCAAAAATAAGGCACGCAATAAAAAAGATGCATGGAACAACAGGCATCTAGGGGAAAGATATGGAGTATTTCATCCAGCAGCTCATCAACGGGCTGACTCTTGGCTCCATCTATGGCCTGATCGCAATCGGCTATACGATGGTTTATGGCATCATCGGCATGATCAATTTCGCCCATGGCGATATCTTCATGCTGGGCGGATTTGCCGGCCTCATCGTCTATCTTCTCATCGTGACGGTTTTCGGTGGCGCCCCGGTGGCGGTCGCGCTGCTATGCATGCTTGTCGTGGCGATGGTCACCACCAGCATCTGGAACTGGTCGATCGAGCGGGTGGCCTACCGCCCTCTGCGCGGCTCCTTCCGTCTGGCGCCGCTGATCACCGCGATCGGCGTGTCGATCGCACTGTCCAACTTCATCCAGGTCACGCAGGGTCCGCGTAACAAGCCGATCCCGCAGATGGTCAACTCGGTCTACACGATCGAGGGCATTTCGATTTCTCTCAAGCAGATCGTCATCGTCATCATCACGGCCGTCCTTCTTGCCGCCTTCTGGTATATCGTTGAGAAGACCCCGCTTGGCCGCGCCCAGCGCGCCACCGAGCAGGACCGCAAGATGGCCGCGCTTCTCGGCATCGACGTCGATCGCACGATCTCGATCACCTTCATCATGGGCGCAGCGCTGGCTGCCGTCGCCGGCACGATGTTCCTGATGTATTACGGCGTGATCGTCTTCACAGATGGCTTCGTTCCGGGCGTCAAGGCCTTCACCGCGGCCGTTCTGGGCGGCATCGGCTCGCTGCCGGGCGCCGTGATCGGCGGGTTGCTGATCGGCCTGATCGAATCACTCTGGTCGGCCTATTTCACCATCGCCTACAAGGACGTGGCGACCTTTGCCATCCTCGCCTTCGTACTGATTTTCAAGCCGTCCGGTCTTCTGGGCCGTCCGGAAGTCGAAAAGGTCTGAACCGATGGCGACTGTCACCAATCCCTCGACCGCTTCGGCCGGCTCCCTGACAGCGAAGGCTCTGCGCGAAGCAACCTTCACCGCCGTCATGACCTTCTTCATGTTCGTGCTGTTCATCGGCCTCAAGACCGACCAGAACATTCGCAACGAACTGATCCTCGTCCCGCGCTGGGGCCTGCTGGCCATCTTCGTTGCCATCGCCTTTGTCGGTCGCTTCGCTATGGTTGCCTGGCTGCAGCCGTGGCGTGCCACCAAGAAGGCGACCAAATCCGCTGCCCCGGCGGTGGACACCGAAGCAGGCTTCGTGAAGCGCAACTTTTCGAAGATTGCAATTCTGGCGCTGGTTCTCTATCCGCCGGTCATCCTGTGGCTGTTCGGCATCCAGGGCTCGCTGAAGTTTATCGACAATTTCGGCATCCAGATTCTCATTTACGTGATGCTTGCCTGGGGCCTGAACATCGTCGTCGGCCTGGCCGGCCTGCTCGACCTCGGCTATGTCGCCTTCTACGCGGTGGGCGCCTATTCCTATGCACTTCTGTCGATCAATTTCGGCTTCTCGTTCTGGCTTCTGCTTCCGCTCGCCGGCATCCTCTCGGCCTTCTGGGGCATCATTCTCGGCTTCCCGGTCCTGCGCCTGAAGGGCGACTACCTCGCCATCGTGACGCTCGCCTTCGGAGAAATCATCCGCCTCGTACTCATCAACTGGCAGGATGTGACCAGGGGCACGTTCGGCATTTCCGGCATACCGAAGATCACGCTCTTCGGCATCGCCTTCGATGCCTCGCCTCATGGCTTTGCCAGGATGTTCCACCTGCCGATGTCCTCGGCCTATTACAAGGTTTTCCTGTTCTACCTGATCCTGGCGCTGTGCCTTCTGACGGCGTTCGTCACGATCCGCCTGCGTCGCCTGCCTATCGGCCGTGCCTGGGAAGCTCTGCGCGAAGACGAAATCGCCTGCCGGTCGCTTGGCATCAACACGGTGACGACCAAGCTTACGGCCTTCGCCATCGGTGCGATGTTCGGTGGCTTTGCCGGCTCCTTCTTCGCAGCGCGCCAGGGCTTCGTCTCGCCCGAATCCTTCGTCTTCCTCGAATCGGCCGTGATCCTGTCGATCGTGGTTCTCGGCGGCATGGGCTCGCTCACCGGCATCGCCATTGCCGCCATCGCGATGGTCGGCGGCACCGAACTGCTGCGTGAGATGGACTTCCTGAAACACGTCTTCGGACCCGACTTCACGCCGGAACTCTACCGCATGCTGATCTTCGGCCTTGCCATGATCATCATGATGCTGGTGAGACCGCGTGGCTTCGTCGGCAGTCGCGAACCCACAGCCTTCCTCTTCGAGCGCAAGGCCGTATCCGGCTCCTTCACCAAGGAAGGACACGGCTGATGAGCGCGGTGGCATCTCCCATGAACAATGACGCAATCCTGAAGGTCGAGCATCTCTCGATGCGCTTTGGTGGACTTATGGCCATCAACGACCTTTCCTTCGAAGTCCGTCGCGGCGAAATCACCGCGCTGATCGGCCCGAACGGTGCCGGCAAGACGACCGTGTTCAACTGCATCACCGGCTTCTACAAGCCGACGATGGGCATGATCTCCATGATGCAGAAGAACGGCAAGTCGTTCTACCTGGAGCGCATGGCCGACTTTGAGGTGACGCGCGACGCCAAGGTCGCCCGCACCTTCCAGAACATTCGTCTTTTCTCGGGCCTGACGCTGCTGGAGAACCTTCTGGTCGCCCAGCATAATGCTCTGATGAAGGCCTCGGGCTACACGGTTCTCGGGCTGCTCGGCTTCAAGTCCTACAAGGACGCCAGCAAGGAAGCCATCGAGAAGGCCCGCTACTGGCTGGAGAAGGCAAGCCTGATCGAGCGTGCCGACGACCCGGCCGGCGACCTCCCCTATGGTGCACAGCGCCGCCTGGAGATCGCGCGCGCCATGTGTACCGGTCCGGAGCTGCTCTGCCTCGACGAACCGGCCGCCGGCCTCAACCCGCGCGAATCGCAGGAGCTGAACAAGCTTCTGCGCTCCATTCGGGCGGATAACGGCACCTCGCTGTTGCTCATCGAGCATGACATGTCGGTCGTCATGGAAATTTCCGACCATGTCGTCGTCCTCGAATACGGCCAGAAAATCTCCGACGGCGATCCCGCTCATGTGAAGAACGACCCCCGCGTCATCGCTGCCTATCTCGGCGTGGATGACGATGAAGTCGACACGGTCCGTCATGAAGTCGAAGAGGGCGCGCACTGATGGCCGCGGATACATTGCTCAAGGTTGAAGGCGTTGAAACCTTCTACGGAAACATTCGTGCACTCGCCGGCGTCGATGTCGAGGTCAAGAGAGGCGAAATCGTCAGTCTCATCGGCGCCAACGGTGCCGGCAAGTCCACGCTGATGATGACCATCTGCGGCAGCCCGCAGGCCCGCGTCGGCACCGTCACCTTCGACGGCCAGGACATCACCCGTATGCCCACGCACGAAATTGCGCGGCTCAGGATCGCCCAGTCGCCGGAAGGTCGCCGCATCTTCCCGCGCATGACGGTCTATGAAAACCTGCAGATGGGCGCGAGCCTCGACAACCAGAAATACTTCCAGGAAGACGTGGAGAAGATGTTTACCCTCTTCCCGCGCCTGAAGGAACGCCAGTTCCAGCGCGGCGGTACGCTTTCGGGGGGCGAGCAGCAGATGCTGGCGATTGCCCGCGCACTGATGGCGCGCCCGAAGCTCCTGATGCTGGACGAGCCGTCGCTGGGCCTTGCGCCGCTGGTGTCCAAGCAGATCTTCGCGGCGATCAAGCTTCTGAATGTCGAACAGGGCCTGACCGTGTTCCTCGTCGAGCAGAACGCTTTTGCAGCTCTGAAACTGTCGCATCGCGCCTATGTTCTCGTGAACGGCTCGATCACCATGAGCGGCTCGGGCGCTGAACTTCTCGCCAATCCGGAGGTCCGCGCGGCCTATCTGGAAGGCGGGGCGCATTGATGTCGGGACAAGGAGAGTAATCATGCAAGGGTTGTTTTTCGAAACCGACGATACAGTCCATACCGTCATTCGCGTCATCGTCATGCTGCTTTGCTTCTGGACGGCGTGGATGTCTGGCAAGGGTGCATCGCAAAGCTGGAAGACCTATCCGGCGGTGGTGATCTACACACTGCTGCTGACGGTCGGGGCGCGTTTCATTCATCATGCGCTTTTCAACGGGCCGATGTTCTTTGGCCAGGCGCCCTTGTTTTATGTCATGGACTTCGTTGTACTTTTGGTGTTCTCTACCGCAGGCTACCGCTACGCGCGGACCAATCAGATGGTGAACGCCTACTACTGGCTTTATGAAAAGGCCTCGCCTTTCACTTGGAAGGACAAGGCCTGACCAGAGGGACGGAGGCAAGGCGTTCTGCCGGGCCTCTTAAATTGCCGGCGCAATGTTTGGTGGGTATTGCGACGGGTAATCAACAAAACTGACCCGCTTAAATTTGGGAGTTACAGAATGAAGAAGTCACTTCTGTCCGCCGTTGCGCTGATCGCAATGGTTGCCTACAGCGGCGCTGCACGGGCTGACCTGCTCATTGGCGTTGCTGGCCCCCTGACTGGCCCGAACGCCGCATTCGGCGCGCAGCTTCAGAAGGGTGCCGAACAGGCTGTTGCAGACATCAACGCTGCCGGCGGCATCAATGGCGAGAAGGTCGTCATCGAACTCGGGGACGACGTTTCCGACCCGAAGCAGGGCATCTCGGTTGCCAACAAGTTCGTCGCTGACGGCGTCAAGTTCGTCGTCGGTCACTTCAACTCCGGCGTCTCGATCCCGGCGTCCGAAGTCTATGCCGAAAACGGCATCATGCAGATCACGCCTGCATCGACCAACCCGCAGTTCACCGAACGCGGCCTGTGGAACACCTTCCGCACCTGCGGCCGTGACGACCAGCAGGGCGCGGTTGCCGGCGCTTACATCGCCAAGCACTTCCCGAAGGCCAAGGTTGCCGTCGTTCACGACAAGACGCCTTATGGCCAGGGTCTCGCTGACGAAACCAAGAAGGCTCTGAACGCTGCCGGCATCACCGAAGTGATGTACGAAGGCATCCAGCCGGGCGAAAAGGACTACTCCGCCCTCATCGCCAAGATGAAGGAAGCCGGCGTCGACATGGTCTACTACGGCGGCCTGCACACCGAAGCCGGCCTGATCCTGCGCCAGATGGCCGACCAGGGCGTCAAGGCAACGATGATGTCGGGCGACGGCATCACCTCGAACGAACTGGCCTCGATCGCCGGCGACGCCGTTAACGGCACGCTGATGACCTTCCCGCCGGATCCGCGCAACAACCCGAACGCCAAGGAAGCTGTCGAGAAGTTCCGCAAGGCCGGCTTCGAGCCTGAAGCCTACACGCTCTACTCCTACGCAGCCGTTCAGATCATCGCGCAGGCAGCCAAGGCCGCCGGCTCGACCGACCCGACCGCTGTTGCCGAAGCCGCCAAGGCTAAGGGCCCCTGGAAGACGGTTATCGGTGACATCGGCTTCGACGCCAAGGGCGACATCACCCGTCCGGACTACACGATGTACACCTGGGGCAAGGGCTCCGATGGCAAGTACACCTACAAGGAAACCGGCCTCTAAGCTGGCTCCTTCGACCGCAACAGGTTGAGACGAAGGCCCGATGCATCCCGCATCGGGCCTTTTCTTTTGTCAAAATCCATCCCAAAGTCGAAGTTGCATGCAGCCCGTCGGAAGATAGAAGATGCTGCAGGGACGATTTGGGAGGACGCTGTGAATATCCATTCCGCGCATAGCATTTACGATCACGATCTCGACAAGAACGACGCGAACTTCAGCGCAATGACCCCGCTGGGGTTCATGCAGCGCACGGCCGCGATCTATCCGTCAAGGACGGCGGTTGTTTACGGCGACATCCGCCGCTCCTGGGCCGAGACATGGACGCGCGTGCGCAAGGTCGCGAGTGCGCTGAAGCGCCGCGGCGTTGGTGCCGGCGACACGGTCTCGGTGATTGCCGGCAATATCCCGGAAATGTTCGAGGCGCATTTCGCGGTGCCCATGACGGGGGGCGTGCTCAACACGATCAACACCCGTCTCGACGCCTCCGCCATCGCCTTCATCCTCAACCATGCCGAAGCCCGGATGGTGATGGTAGACCCGGAATTCGCCAGCGTCGCCGAACAGGCCATCCACATTGCCGGCCGCGACATTCCTGTCATCAATATCGAGGACCCGACCTGGCCCGAGAGCCATTTGATCGGTGCGGACACATACGACAAGCTGCTGGCGGAAGGCGACGAGAACGACGCATGGGTCTGGCCGTCGGACGAATGGAACGCCATCAGCCTCAACTACACGTCGGGGACGACGGGCGACCCGAAGGGCGTCGTCTATCACCACCGCGGCGCCTATATCAACGCACTCGGCAATATCCTCGACTGGGGCATGGGCAAGCATCCGGTCTATCTCTGGACCCTGCCGATGTTCCACTGCAACGGCTGGTGCTTCCCCTGGACGATTGCGGCTGCCGCCGGCACGTCCATTTGCCTGCGCGCCGTCCGCGTCGAGCCGATCTACGACCTCATCAAGCGCGAGAAGGTCACGCATTTCTGCGGCGCACCGATCGTTCTCAACCTCCTGGCGCATGCGCCGGATGCCCTCAAACAAGGCATCGACCATCAGGTCTCGATCATGACCGCTGGCGCCGCCCCACCCGCCGCCGTCATTGAGGCGATGGAGAAGCTCGGCTTCGACGTGACGCATGCCTATGGCCTCACCGAGACCTACGGGCCTGCAGTCGTCTGCGCCTGGCATGACGAGTGGAACGATCTCGACATATCCGAAAAGGCACGGCTGAAGGCCCGACAGGGCGTACGCTATACGGTGCTCGACGGTCTGATGGTCGCCGATCCCGAAACGCTGGAGCCGGTGCCCTCCGACGGCGACACGATGGGCGAGATCTTCTTCCGCGGCAACAATGTCATGCGCGGATACCTGAAGAACCCCTCCTCCTCCGACAAGGCCTTCAGCGGCGGCTGGTTCCACTCCGGCGACCTCGCCGTCATGCATCCGGACGGTTACATCCAGATCAAGGACCGCTCCAAGGACATCATCATTTCAGGCGGCGAGAACATCTCCTCCATCGAGGTCGAGGGCGTTCTCTACCGTCACCCCGCCGTCATGGAAGCCGCCGTGGTGGCCAAGCCGGATGAAAAGTGGGGCGAAACGCCTTGCGCCTTCGTCGGCCTGAAGGACGGCGCCACCGTCACCGAAGCCGACCTCATCGCGTTTTGCCGCGCCAACATGGCCCACTTCAAGGCCCCCAAGACCATCGTCTTCGGCCCGCTGCCGAAGACCTCGACGGGGAAGATCCAGAAGTTCATTCTGCGGGAACAGGCGAAGGGGTTGTGAGCGGTTCTACGAACGCGCAACGCCAGAGAGGCGGCGCATGCGCGCTGCCTCTTTCACAGTCGCAGCAATGCGGGTCAGAAACACGGGGCTGACACTGCCGACGGACTGTCGACGACTCGAAGTCGAAAGCCTTGTCCAGTTTCACTCGGTTATACTCGTCCAGAAAGAACGCGGACGGCATCACCCCTCGTGCAACACCGCAGCCGCCTTCACCGCCGCAGAAGCCCGGTTTTCCACCCCGAGCTTCACATAGATCTGCTCCAAATGCTTGTTCACCGTGCGCGAGGACAGGCCCAGGATTTCACCGATATCGCGGTTGGCCTTGCCTTTGGAAATCCAGACCAAGACTTCCGCCTCGCGTGTCGTCAACCCGAACTGGCGCTTCAGGATTTCGTCGTCGGCCTCCTTGTTGGCGGAGGTGATGCGGAAGAGGATTTCGTTGGAACCGACTTCGCCCAGATAGTTCAGATGCAGGCTGGCGCGGTCACCGAGACCGATGGCGAGAGGCGTTTCGGTTGAGAAGCCGGCACTTGCGCGTGCGCCCAGCCAGCGCGCAATCTCCCGTGTTATTGCGGCCTGCCCTGCCTCGCTGCCGGAGGCCAGGCTCAACAGCCTTGAGGCTTGCGGCGTGGTCCATTTGAGCTCTCCATCCGCCGTCACCGCCATCAGATGCCGTCCCGCCGCATCCAGCGCCACACGGGCATGCTGCGCCGAACGCGCATTGGCGAGATGCACGCGGATGCGCGCTCGCAACTCGTCGATGTTGATGGGCTTCGTCAGATAATCGACACCCCCGGATTCCAGCGCGTGGACGACATGCTCCGTCTCGGTCAACCCGGTCATGAAGATGACCGGCACGGGCGCAATCGCCGCGTCGGCCTTCAGCCGCCGGCAGGTCTCGAAACCGTCCATGGCCGGCATGACAGCATCCATGAGAATGATATCCGGCGTGATCTTGCCGGCAATGTTGATGCTGGCCTGCCCGGATGTGGCGATCAATACGGAAAAGCCCGACTGCTCCAGCGCATCGGTGAGAAAGCCCAATGCTTCCGGACTGTCGTCGACGATCAGCACGATATCGCGCGGCTCAGCCATCGGCGGCCTCCGTCTTCATGCCTTCCAGGAAGCGCACATAGCCTGCCATGTCGAATGCCTTCACATATTGTCCCAGCGCTTCGGCGAACGGCCGATAGGTCGGATCTTCCGCCATATCCGCAAGTTTGGTCTCGATACCCCGGATATAGCCGATTTCGCCAAGCTGGACGAGTTCGCGCAATTGCGAATGCGAGGGCACCCGCAGCGGCGGCTCATCCGCAGGGGCCACGGCAACCGCCGTTTCCACGTCGTCCTCGTAAATCCAGGTCAGCTGCAGATGCAGTTGCAGCTTGGCGTGAAGCTGCCTGATGTCGAAAGGCTTGGCGATCGTATCGTCATGTCCTGTCTCTCCCGCCGCACTCGCCCCGTCGCCGATGTTGGCCGAGAGCATGAGGATTGGCGCGCGTGTCCCGCCCTCGCGCAGCCGCTTCACCAGCTCCCAGCCATTCATGCCGGGCATCGAGATATCCACGAAGAAAAGATCGGGGGTACAGGCAGAGACCAATGCCAGACACTCACCGCCCCCTTCCGCCGTCAGCACAGTGAACCCCAGCGGCTGAAGAATCTCCAGCATCAGGTCGCGATGATCGGCATTGTCGTCCACGACCACGACGGTCCGCCGCGCGCCGGCGTAACCCTTGATGGAACGCTCCGCGCTTTCGGCCACGCCCGCCCGGTTGACGGGCGGCAGGCCAAGACGGATTGAAAACGTCGTGCCCCGGTCCGGCTCGCTGGCCACGGCGATTTCGCCACCGAGCATATGCGTGAGCAGACGTGTGATCGTCAGCCCGAGGCCAAGCCCGGGCATCGGACGGATACTGTCGGCGTCGCCGCGCTGGAAGGGCTCGAAAATATGCGGCAGGTTCGCTTCGGATATCCCCCGCCCCGTATCGGAAATGGTAAAGGTCGCGACCTGGCTGCGGTAATCAGCGCGCACGCTGACACGTCCCTCGTCGGTGAACTTTATTGCGTTGGAAATGACGTTGACGAGAATCTGCCTCAGCCGTTTTTCGTCGGTGCGGACATGGCGCGGCAGCGCAGGCTGGCGCTCAAACAGGAATTCCAGCCCCTTCGCCTGCGCCTGCGGGCGGAACATGTCGACGATCTGGTCGAGGAAATCATGCATGTTGACCTCGCCCTGATAGACCTGCAGCCTCCCCGCCTCGATCTTGGAAATGTCGAGAAGTCCATCAATGAGGCCGGACAGGTGCTCCGCCGAACGCTTGATCACCTTGATCGCCGACTGGCGCGGCTGCGGAATGGTGGCGTCACGTTCAAGGATCTGCGCATAGCCAAGCACTGCATTGAGTGGGGTCCGCAATTCGTGACTCAAGCCCACGACATAGCGGCTCTTGGCGCGATTGGCGGCCTCGGCCGCGTCCTTGGCGTCCTGGAGCGCCGCGTCCGTCTTGCGGTGCGCCGCGATCTCGCGCAGCAGGAGCGAATTCTGCCTGGAGGACTCCTCCTCGGCCACCACCCGGCTGTCATGCGCCAGCACGAAAAACCAGGCGGCAATGCCGGCCAGTATTGAAAAGACGAAGAAGACGGCAAACGTGATGTCGTCCACCACATGCGCGGTTTCCGGCGCCCCACGGCTCGCGCGTGCCGCGATGATCCAGAGAATGGCGCCAATGGCGGCAATCGCCGCCGTCGCAATCATCAGATAGCGCCCGAGGCGGGTCGAAAGCTTCTCGACCACCGGCTTGGACAGGACTGACGAAGCCGCCTCCGCCACCTGGTATTTCAGCCGCGCCTTCGGTTTGCACAGATCATGACAACGGCTGTCGAGCGAGCAGCAGAGCGAACAGATGGGTGCCGAATAGGCGGGGCACCAGGCCATATCCTCTGGCTCGAAAGGATGTTCGCAGATCGAGCAGGTGATGGTGGATAGGTTCTTCCACTGCGCTCGCGGCTTGCGCGCCAGATAGTATTTGCCCTTTGTGGCCCAGGCAATGGCAGGCGCGGCGATGAAGGCGACGACGGGCGCAATATAGATCGCCAATGATGCCGCCAGATCTCCGAATGCGCCGAAATGCGCCGCCAGCGCAATCGCGGCCGTAATGAACATCGAGCCGGTCCCAACCGGGTTGATGTCGTAGAGATGCGCCCGCTTGAACTCGATCCCGGGCGGCGCGAGCCCCAGCGGCTTGTTGATGAAGAGATCGGCCGAAATTGTGCAGAGCCAGGCCGCCGCGATGATCGAGAAAACGCCCAGCGTCTCCTCCAGCAGCCGGTAGATGCCAAGCTCCATCAAAAGCAGCGCGATTGCCACATTGAAGAAGAGCCAGACGACGCGGCCCGGATGGCTATGTGTCAGCCGCGAGAAAAAGTTGGACCAGGCCAGCGACCCGGCATAGGCATTCATCACATTGATTTTCAGCTGCGTGACGACAACGAATGCCGCGGTCAGCCCCAGCGCTACGGTATGATTGGGCACCATGTAGCCAAAAGCCGTGACATACATATGCGCCGGATCGGCAGCTGAACCGGCGGGTATGCCCGAGGAGAGCGCGAGCACCGCCAGGAAAGAGCCGGCCAGAAGCTTCGGCGCTCCAACCACCACCCAGCCGGGCCCCGCCAGAAACCGGGCGACACGCTGCCAGACGGTCGCAGGCTTGTGATCAGCCGGCAGGAAGCGCAGAAAGTCCACCTGCTCCCCGATCTGCGACATCAGCCCCAGGATGACGGCCGAGGCGGCACCGAATTCGGCGAGATGAAACGGGGCCATCTGTCCCTGGGCCGCGGGAGCGTTACCCACACCCGAAAATCCGAGCCAGAGGATCACCTTCTGCCAGTCGGCAAACGCGATGAAAACGAAGGGCAGGATGTTGAGCACGATCCAGATCGGCTGCGTCAGCAACTGGAAGCGCGAGATCAGCCGCACGCCGTACATGACCAGCGGAATGACGACCAGCGCCGAGATGACGTAACCAACCCATGGCGGAACACCGAAGGCGAGTTCCAGCGCCCCGGTCATGATCGACGCCTCGATGGCGAAGAGCATGAAGGTGAAGCTCGCATAGATCAGCGACGTCAGCGTCGAACCGATATAGCCAAAACCCGCGCCGCGTGTCAGCAGATCGATATCGACGCCATGTCGGATCGCATAACGGCTGATCGGAATGCCGATCAGCAGCAGAAGCCCGCAAGCTGCGACGGTGGCGAAGATCGCGTTCGTCGTGCCGTAGGAAAGCGTGATCGCCCCGCCCACCGCCTCCAGAGCCAGAAACGAAATCGCCCCGATGGCCGTCTGCGAGATCCGGGCCGGCGAATATTGGCGAGCACTCTTCGCGGTAAATCGCAGCGCATAATCTTCCAGCGTCTGGTTTGCCACCCAGCGGTTATAGTCCCGTCGAACGGGTATGATGCGCTGTCTGGCTGTCATGGCATGAGCTTCGCTGGCATGAGTTATCAAAAGCATGGCGGCGGTATGTGTTCAAGCACAAGGCACGCCGCACGGCTACGTTAAACGACGTAAGCGCGCGCTGCGGTCAAGGCAGGCACCATCTCCTCGTGGATATTGCCCGCCAAAAGTCGAGGCTTTTCAACGCCTGCTCCCGCAATCGTCCCTCCCCCCAGGATCGGCTCTAGCCTTGTCCGCACCATTCGCTGACGAGGCTGCCATGACCGATACGACGCCGAACCTGAACCTGCCCTATATCCTGCCTTCGCAGGCCATGAAGCACATCACGCACAACGAGGCCCTGCAAATTCTCGACGCGACGACGCATGCCGTCATCGTCGCGTCGCTGAGCACCCCGCCGGCATCGCCGGTGGAAGGCGCACTTTATCTGGTCGGCGCCTCCGCCACATCCGACTGGAGCGGCAAGGATGGGCGGCTCGCCTTCTTCATTGACGGCGCATGGATTTTCCTCGTTCCGCGCACCGGCTGGCGGGCATGGTTCGCCGAGGATGGCCGCACCCGCGTCTTCGACGGCACCGCCTGGACTGATCCGCTTTCCAGCCCCTCCATCGATCGGCTCGGCATTTCCGCCACTGCAGACGTTACCAACCGCCTCGCCGTCTCATCCGACGCCAGCCTCTTCAATCATGCCGGCCACAGCCACCGGATGAAGCTGAACAAGCAGGCGGCTGCGGATACCGCGTCGCTGCTCTTCCAGTCCGACTGGTCCGGCCGCGCCGAGATCGGTCTGCTGGGCAACGATGCACTGCAATTCAAGACAAGCCCGGATGGCAGCGGCTGGAGCGTCGGATTGGAAATCAGCGGTGACGGGATTGCCCGCATGCCAGCCCGGCCGATCGTTTCGGCCACGCTGGCAAGCGCGACCTATGCACTCGCCTCCGGCCACCTTGTCGGCTTTGACACGATGAGCGTCATGCAGGGTGGCTTCCAGCTGGGTCCGGCACTGGCAGGCGGGCGCGGCAAGCCGCTGATCGCGCCCGCTGCGGGGCTCTACATGATCGCGATGCGCGCCAACCTGCAGGCGACGGGCGCCGCGTCGCTGGCCATTGCCATCAACGGAACGGCCTCGAATCTGCGCTGGAATGCAAGCGCCGCCACCTCGCCGGTGGTGACCGCCGGTGTGACGGGCATTCTATCCCTGGCGGCAGGCGACGCCGTCGCGCTCGTCGCCGATGGTCCCCTGTCGCTGCAAACCGGAGCAGACGCCTACGAACTCGGTCTGCGTCTGCTCTGAACGAAGCGGTTCAGGCGTAGAAGCGGACGATATCCACGCCCGCCGACCACATCATCTTCAAGCCGACGAGCAGCAGCAGGACGTTGATGATCTTGTAGAAGCTCTCCGTCGAAAACCGGCGGACGAGTTTCACCCCGAAATAGGTGGTAATCAGCGCCAGAGGCGCGAGAATAAGCGAGACCTTCAGGATATCGAGGTTCAATTCGCCGAGCATCAGATAGGGCGGCACCTTGATCCAGTTGACGGCCGCGAAGAAAAGCGTGCTGGTGCCGATGAAGAGATCCCGCTCCAGCTTCTGCGGCTGCACATAGATCTGGAAAGGCGGCCCGCCGGCATGGAGGATCATACTGGTGAAACCGGCAATCGCGCCCCAGAAAACTCCCGCCGGCACGTCGGCCTTCTTGGCCGGCGCAAGCTCGGCCTTGGCGAAAAACAGGCTGCGGATCGCAAACACGGTCGCGATGACACCGATCATGGCGCTGATGACAAATTCCGACAGATAGGCCGCCAGGAAATAGCCCGCCGCGATCCCGACCACTGCGGCCGGCAGAAGGATGAGGATGTTGCGCCGGTCGATCGTGCCGCGATAGGTCCAGAGGCTATAGGCATCCTGCACGAGGAGGATCGGCAGCATGATCGCCGCAGCCTCGACGGGCGGCACAACCAGCGCCAGGATCGGCGTCGCAATGATCCCCGCCCCCGCAAAGCCGCCCTTGGAAAGCCCGGCAATGCCCACGGCAAAAAAAGCGGCGATCAGAAAGGCCGGATTGTGCAGAAGTTCCACCCGTTTTCTCCCCGGCATCCCTCCCAAGGGAGCCTTACTATTCTGCTTTTAATCGATTGAGGGGACGGGTAAAGCTGATATTCACCATTCCGGTACGTTTTGCCCCCATTGCTGGCGCGCGATTAATTGAATGCTCAAGCTTGCCGCTCATGATCGCGCGGATTGTCCGGAGATCATATCCCGAATGCCGAAAACGCAGCCACTGGTCACCCATGTTGTCAGGCAATTCCTGCCCAATCGGGGCGGGCTGGAAGATGTCGTGGCCAATCTGTGCCGACAATTGCCGGCGCTCGGCTACCGGGCCCGGGTTGTGACACTGGATCGTCTCTTCGTCGAGCCGCACCGGACCCTTCCCGCGCACGAGACGATAGACGGGATAGAGATCGTCCGCATCCCGTGGAAAGGCTCCAGCCGCTATCCCGTCGCCCCTCAGGTTTTCCGGCATCTGTCCGATGCCGATCTCGTCCATGTCCATGCCATCGATTTCTTCTTCGACGCATTGGCACTGGGCCGGGTGCTGCATCGCAAGCCGATGATCGCGACCACCCATGGCGGCTTCTTCCACACGAAAAAACACGCCGCGCTCAAGTCGGTGTGGTTCAACACGCTGACGCGCCTCTCCGCATCCGCCTATCGCGATATCGTCTGTTGCAGCCAGTCGGATCTGGCGACCTTCGCCCCCGTGGCAGGCCGTCGCGCAAGACTCATCGAAAACGGTGCGGACACGGACAAATTCGCCAATCGCGCCAGCCCCATGCCGCAAAAAGGCATGATCACCATTGGCCGCTTCTCGGCAAACAAGCAGTTGCCGCGGCTGATCGGATGCATGCGAGCTCTCGTCGATGTTGATCCGGATTGGCGCCTGACCATCGCCGGCGTACCCTCGGACCTCAGTGAAGCCGATCTGCGGGACGCCATTTCGGCCCACCGGCTGGATCACGCCGTGCAGCTTGTGATCGGCGCATCGAATGACGAAATTGCCCGGTTGATGGAGAATGCGAGCCTCTTCGTCTCCGCCTCGGATTACGAAGGCTTCGGACTTGTCGCCGTCGAAGCCATGAGCGCCGGACTGATCCCGGTCCTCCACCCCAACGACGCCTATCGGACACTCGCCGCTCGCCATACGGCCGTTCGTCTCGCCGAATTTACCGAACCGCACGCCGCCGCCGTCGCCATCGCAAATGCCTTCGATGCACTCACGGCCGAACCCGAAGCTCGCGCCGAGGCCATGAGCGAGGCCGACGATTATGCCTGGCAACGGGTTGCCCGGCGCTATGGCGAACTCTACGATCGCATCCTGAAAACATGAACCGGGAGCCGACGACGATGCGCACTGTCTCCAGGAGCCTGCTTGCGCTCATTCTCGCAGCCTCCATCGCAGCCCCCGCAGGCGCCACCTGCTTTCGCGGCATCAACCTGTCGGGCGCGGAATTCAACGGGCGCGGCGCCAAGGTGAACACCGATTACACCTACCCGTCGCAAAAGATCATCGATTACTTCGCCTCGAAGAGGCTCAACACCGTGCGCCTGCCGATCCTCTGGGAGCGCCTGCAGCCGGTCCTGGACCAGCCGCTCGACGTGGAAGAACTCAGCCGCCTGAAGACCTCTGTCGCGCAGATGCGCAAGGCAGGCCTCGGCGTTATCATCGATCCGCACAACTTCGCCACCTACAACGACATTCAGATCGGCACGCGCGTCGTCTCGAGCGCCGATTTCGCCGACTTCTGGCGTAGGGTGGCGGTGGAGTTCGGCAACCAGCGGGGTGTCTATTTCGGCCTGATGAACGAGCCGTTCCACATGCCGGCGACGCAATGGCTGCCCAGCGCCAATGCCGCCATTGCCGCGATCCGGGAGACGGGGGCGAAAAACCTGATCCTCGTCCCGGGCGTCGAATGGACGTCGGCGCGGGAATGGGAGCGCGCAAGTGCTGCGGAAATGATCAAGGTGACCGACCCGGGCGACAATTTCGCCTACGAATTCCACCAGTATCTCGACAGCGACTTCTCCGGGACGCATGACACCTGCCCTCGCGCTGCCGATGCGCTGGATGCCATCAGCAAGGTCACCGACTGGCTGCGGACGAACAAGCGGCGGGGCTACCTCGGCGAGTTCGGCGGTAGCGGCAAGCCCGAGTGTCTCAAGGGCATTGCCGACATGGTGCAAGCAGTCAATACGGCCAAGGATGTCTGGATTGGCTGGACATACTGGGTTGCGGGCGACTGGTGGCCTGCAACGGAGGCCAACAACATAACACCCACCAAAGACGGTGACCGGCCTCAGCTGGCAAGCCTGCTCGGCCCCGGGCTCGACGACACGTCCTGTGCCGGGTTCTGATCCGCCTCGTCACGCGGCGCAACACCGTTCGCCGTGCCGAGGATGAACCACAACACACCGCCGGTCTTCAGCGAGAAACCGGAATTCGAGATGATCATCAGAAGAAGGAAATAGATGATCGCCATGGAATGGAAGTTCCAGGCTTTCGCCGTTCTGCCCCGGGCAAACACGAAGAGCGCCCACAGCCCGACAAAGCCGAACAGACCGAACTGCGTCAGCGAATAGGCGATGCCCGAATCGGCCGTGAACTGGTCGGTCATCTGGACCCCGAACACGACCGGCAGACTGAGCTGGGTAATCAGGTGTGCCGTGACGGCCACGCGGCCGCTGATGTCATTGGGTCCGCCATGTGTTCCGGTAGCAACGCCGTAAATGGTCAGAAGCGTCAGGATGAGGAACGGCAGGACCAGCCAGACCGTGCGCGGGATGATCTGGAAAAACGGCCGGAGCACCGTCATGACGATACAGGAATAAAGTCCGAAGCGCGCGTCCGCCAGCACGATCATCGTCAGGGCGCAGGCAAACGTCACCCAGCGGAACCGCATCTCCTTCCGGAAAAGCGCCCAGGCATAGACGATCACGCCGTAATTGCCCGTTGAAACGGGCTCGAGAAAGATTGACGAGACGCGATGCGGTCCGAGAAACGGGAAGATCGTGCGCGGCTCTGCACGCAGGCCGCTGATGAACAGCCCTCGCGTATGGCCGAATGTATCGGTGAGGGTGAGCGAGCCGCGCGCGAGATAGTATCCCAGAACGTTGAAATAATTTAGGAAAGTCTCCACAGCGAAGTATTCGAACAGCCCAAAGGCCACGACCAGGATTGCAGAGGCGACCACCATGAAGTCGGCAAGACGCGGGCTCGCGAGCCTGAGCCCCGCAAAATAGAAGGCGAAGGGGACCAGGATATCCCGGATCGGTTTCGGGTCGAATTGCTGGCGAAAGGCAAAGAGCACCAGCATGTATCCGAGGAAGACGCCGAAGCTCATGTAAAGTCCGACCTTGCGGTCCAGCGCCACGATCAGGGCGCAACTGATACAGATCAGCTCGCCGAGCATGACGTGGCTGTCACGCACGGCGAACATGCGCGTGTTGACGAAGCAGAGGAAGGTGTTGTTCAGCAAGCTGCCGAAGACGGCGAGGATTGCCAGGAGATAGAGCGACCGGGCGAGGCTGGTGCCGCGCTCTTCAGCCGTGACGGGCGCACGCCCACCGACCGGCAAAGGCGGAACTGCCCCCGTCAGGCTCGCCATGTCAGACCCGGCTTTCGGTCACGATGGCGCCCAGGAACTTGCTGTCCCATTGAGACAGGCTTTCCATCAGGCTCTCGATTTCCTCGACCGGCGTCGTGGGATCGATGATCATGAAGGTACCGTCGGCGCGGTCGATGATGCCAGGCAGCATGGCAATCGCGGCGTCGCCGGAACCGTCTGCAAGATGCATGACGGGCCCGCAGCCTTCCTGACGGATCAGCGACGTGCCCGGAGCCGCCCGATATCGCAGCGTTCCATCCTGCGGATCTGCGGGCGCGGCCAGCGCGACCCGAGGACCACGCCGAACCAGACGCGCACGCGCTTCTGCGATCGCCTCCATGCCGTCGGAGACCAGAACGACCGAACCCCGTTCGATCAGCGCCTCCGCCACCTCGCGGATAACCTCCTCGGCACTGGAGACGCCGCTCGCCGGATAAAACAGGATTTCGGCGCGGGTCGCATTGCTGTCTCCGAAGGCGCTCCGGATCGCCTCGGCCGCCCGCTGCACTTCGTTCTGCGCAGCAGGAGATATCCGGATGACGGGCGCGTTGGGACGCGCCCGGCTGACCGGCCCGGGGGAAACGACTTCCGGGGGGGATTTCGGCACTTCGGGCGCATTGGCGACCTCATCGGTCGGCATCCGCCGCCGACCGGGGCCACCAGGCGTTCCCGCACGATCCAGCAATTCGCGCAGCACAGCCAGCGCGGAGCCGGCGGCCGCGCCGAACAGAAGTCCGGCGATGAGAATGAGGAGCTTCGGCGCGCCGGAAGGCTTCGGTGAGGGAACGGCTGCGGAAATGACGCGCGCCGTGGTCGGGTCCTGCGCCGCCTTGCCGCCAAGCACCTCTGCCCGGGCCAGTGTGGATTGATACATTTCCTTCAGCGCCTGCGCTTCGCTTTGCAGCTGGGCGAGCGTCGTGCGAGCATCGCTCGTCTTCGCCATCGCCTTCTGGAGATCGGCATAGCGAGCCTGCAATGCGTCGCGATCCCCAACGGCACGCTGATAGTTGTTCTTCAGGGATGCGCGAATCCGATCAAGCTCCGCCGTGATCGAGGCACGCATGCTGGCGGCCTGGGCCCGGGCTGCCCGCAATTGCGGATGCTGTTCTCCAAGATTGGCCGAAAGCTGCGCTTCGGTATCGAGAAGCTGGGCGTAGCGGGTGCGCAGGCTGACAAGCGCGTTCGACTGCAGGGCCTCGGGAATCGCCCCGGCCTGAACATCGGCCATCGTGATCTTCTGCGCCTGATCGTAGATCGTTTTCTGCTGCTCGACGCGTGTCCTGGCCGCAGCAAGCTGCTGGTTCAGGGCTTCGAGCTGCTGGTCGGCGACAAGCCCCCCGGTCGGGGTGGAGTAGAGACCATGCGCGGCCTTGTAATCCTCGACCTCGGCCTGCACCTTTTGCAGCTTCGCAGACAGCGCAGCTGCCTGTTCGTTAAGCGACGTGCCGATACGCTTCGAGCTGCCGGTGCGGCTCTTGTCGATCTGGGTCAGATAGGCGTCGGCCGTTGCATTGGCGATCTCGGCCGCCATCTTGGCGTTGGGATGCTTGGCAGTAATGGCGAAAACAAGCGACTGGTCGGCTCGCTGGACCAGCAGGTCGTCAGCCAGGGCGTCCATCGCCTCGCGGCGGCGCTCCGCCTCGGTCAGGACCTTGCCTCCGATGATATGAGCAAGCAGCCCGCCGGATCGCGGAGGCGCAAGCCACGTGTCATTCTGCAGCTGCAGCTTGTCGACCACGGCACCAAGGACTTCCGCCGACTGCATGACATAAAGCTGGCTGTCCGTCGTCGCCTGCGCGACAAGTCCGGCTGCCCCTGCCGCATTCGGATCGCTTGCCGGCGTCTGCAGGGCGACAGGATCGAGGATCAGCGCCACGGTGGAACGATAGGTCGGCGTCTGAAGAAAGGCGACGCCCAGAGCCAGCACACCACAAAGAGCCGTTGACGCGGCCGGATAGACCCAGCGACGACGAAGGATGCCTGGCAGCTGAAAAATATCGATATCCATACGCAATACGATCCCGAAAAACTGGCCAACAGAAAAAGGCTTCGGGCATCGAAACTCGCAGATTATGATTAACAATCGGTCAATCGGCGCGAGAAGTGATTCACCACGTTTCCCGGTTGAGGCGCGATCGCAGCCAATCATTAACGGCACTCCCGTATCCTGCGCCGCATGACGTCGAAACGGACCGGAACATGTCTCAAGAGCCTACCAGCAACGCCTCGCCTGCCTTGATCTCCCTGATCGCATCGACACTGGGACGCGATGTCGAGATGCGGTTGCTTCTCGAAACGTTGAGCGCGCAGGCCGACGACCGCTTCGAACTGATCGTGGTGGACCAGAACCAGGATGACCGGCTCGTCCCGATCCTGGCCGATTACGAGGCCCGCTTCCCGATCCGCCATATCAGGTCGAGCGAGAAGGGTCTCGACCGCGGCCGCAATCTCGGTGCGCGTCACGCCAGGGGCGATTGGCTTCTGTTTCCCGACGACGACAGCTGGTATCCGGCGGATTTCCTGAAGACGCTGCGCCGCCTGATCGAGACGGAGCCGGCAGACATCTATTCCGGCCGTTCGCTCAACAAGGATGGAAAGGAGATTATGGTTTCCTTCCTTGGCGAGGATGCACAGATTTCGCGGGCCAACATCTGGCATGTGCTGATCGAATGGGTCATCGTTTTCCGTGCAGACACCTTCCGCAAGGCCGGAGGCTTCGACGAGGACCTCGGTGCCGGCTCCGGTACGCCGTGGAACTCGGGCGAAGGCCAGGATCTCGTGCTGCGCTGTCTCTCCCAGGGCGCGAAAGGCTATTTCCGTCGCGCACTCTATGGCTACCATCCGGAGGAGCAGCCCAGCGCAAATCCGGAAGCGCATATCGCCAAGATGCATGGCTACAGCCGCGGCAAGGGCTTCGTGATGCGCCGCCACGGCTATTCGCTGGCCGAATTCCTGCCGGAACTGCTCCGCCCCGCCGCCGGCTATCTCGTCTATACGGTCACGATGAAGCCGACGCTCGCGCGACGCTCGCGCGCCATCATGCGCGGACGCCTTTACGGCTGGCGCAATTTTAAGGCGTGATAAACCATGGCTGGAAGTCCGGAGACGTGCGCACCGACCCGTTCGGATGTCTTAAGCTTTGAGCGCTAGGCTCCCATCCCGAAATGGCACATGATTGAGCTGTTCCGGCGGTCGCGCATCCGCTTCGCGCCCGGAACCGCATGAAAATTAAGAGACGGGAAATGTCGCGCGACATGCCGCGCCGGATAGCCCGTCTGCCTGCAATGGAAATGACATGAAACCTGCAAACAACGGCATCGTGAAAAATTCGGTCCTCAACGCGGCCGCGGGGCTCGCGCTGCTGCTGACCGGTTTTGTCTCGTCCGTCATCGTGGCGCGCCTGCTGGGCCCTGAAGCGAACGGCATGATCGCCTTTTCGCTCTGGATGGTGGTGACCGGCTCCCTCATCGCGGAACTCGGCACCGGCATCTCCATGCTCCGGATCCTGCCGCAACTTGCCGCCCGCGGTTATGACAGCGAGGCGCGGCGTGGCTTCGGTTCCTTCCTCGCCTGGCCCGTAACGGCAGCAACGCTTTGGCTCGCCGTCGCCGCCACGGTCTGGCTGCATTATGAGGGCCACAGCCATGGACTCGCCTCGACCCCGGTAATTGCCCTGCTGACCGGCGGCCTGTTCATCGTCCAGTCGCTCGGTTCCTTCGCCAAGAACTACCTCATCGGCGAGCAGCAGCTCGGCTTTTTCTTCCGCGTCTCGAGCCTCAGCGCCGTGGTGCAGGTCGCTGGTGTCGGTGTGGGCGCATGGTATTGGGGCATCGAAGGCGCGCTTGCCGGTTATGCGCTCGGCCAGATCCCCTTGTTCCTCACGACGCTGAACGTGCTGCGCAAGCGACCCGACAGTTGCGGCATGGAGCCCAGGCGAATTGCCAGCACGTCGTTCCTCATCGTCATCGAATTCATCATCACCGCCATCTTCCTGGCGCGGCCCGAGATCGTTTTCCTGCAGGAATTCCGCTCGTCGGAAGCTGTCGGCTATTATGCGGTCGCCACGTCACTGGCCAACCTTGCGCTGCAGCTTCCGATCCAGCTCACAGGCAGCCTCGTTCCCTATTATGCGGCCCATTCGGAGAAGAACGGCACCCTCTCCTCCGACCTGCTCGTCACCGTCATGCGCAATTTCGCCTATCTGACGCTGCCGATGAGTTTCGGCCTGGCCGCCGTCGCGGAGCCGCTGGTGACCGGCATCTACGGTCCAGCCTACCGCGAGGCAGGCATTATCGTCGCCATTCTGGCGGCCGGCGTACCCGCCGCCGTCTTCCTCCAGCTTTGCACGCAATATGTGTTCTCGATGGACCGCCAGGACATTCGGCTGCGCACCACCGTCGTCGGCGCGTGCGTGATGGCCGTGGGCCTCTTCGCCGCCGTCCCCTTCCTGGGTGGCGAAGGCGCTGCCGCCATGCGGAACCTGACACTGGTCATCATGGGCGCATTCATCATGCGCTACATTCCGAAATCCGGTAGCAACAGCGGCATCGTGCTGCGCATCCTTCGCATCGCTGCCGCCGCCCTCGTCACTGCGGCGCTGGCTTATGCTGCCACGCGGATTCTGCCGGGGATTTTGGGCGTGGTTGCCGGCATCATTGCCGGTGCGGTTGCCTATGTTCCGGCGCTGCGCATCATGCGGGCCATCGACCCGGCGGACCGAACCGTCCTCACAGGGCTTTCCGGCCGCGTTCCGCTTCGCGTGCGCCCATTCTATATTCGTCTTGTCAATATTGCTGCACCCCAGACGGGTGAGGTTGAACTTCCATGAACGCCCACATCATGACGACCGATGCATCTTCCCAGGCTGGAACGCCCGTTCGCTTCGACCGGATGGCCGGCATTTTCACGCCCGCCATGCCGCTAGCTACACCATCCGATACCGCGGTCCTCCTGATCAGCCCCTGGGGCTTCGAGGACATGTCGGTGCGCAAATTCTATCGTGAGATTGCCGAGGCTTTATCAGCCCGAGGCATCGCGAGCCTCCGCTTCGACCTGCCGGGCAGCGGCGATTCCGCCGAAGCGGCAGCGGATATCACCCTCGACGGCTGGCTGACGGCCATTGCCAGCGCTGCGCATGAAACAGGCAGGCTTTCCGGCACATCAAAGCTCGTTCTCCTGGGCCACGGCCTGGGCGCAACGCTGGCGCTGCTGGCAGAAGGCCGCATCGGAAACCTCGCCGGCATGGCATTGCTGGCACCCGTCACCTCCGGCCGCCTCTACGCGCGCGAAACGGGTCTGTGGTGGAAGATGATCGCCGCGGACCTCGGGCTCGGGCCGGAATATACCGAAACCGGCGCGCTGACCATTGCCGGCATGACCATGCCCGACGCCGTTGCAGCAGAGGTCCGGAAGCTGCGTGATCCCGGCCTCGGTCTCTCTCGTCCGGCACCCGTTCTCGCCGTCTGCCGACAGGGTCGCGACAGCGACGGCGCGCTGGCCGATGCGCTCGCCGGCGGCGGAGCTGACGTGACACGCCTCCCCTACGACGGCTTCGACGCCCTCGTCGTCAATCCCCTGATTTCCAGAACACCCGTCAAGCTTGTCGGCGAAATCGCCGGCTGGGTGCGCGGGATCGCCGCTACGGAAATGCCGCTTGCATCACAGGAGCCTGCATGCGTCGAGCCGCTGGCCGGGGAAGGCTATCGCGAGACCGGCCGTCGCTTCGGAGACGCCGGCAGACTGATCGGCACATTCTGCGAACCGGTTGGTGAAACGCGTGGAGCCCCCGTCCTTCTGGTCAGCACAAGCTATGACCGCGCCTCGGCCTGGGCCAATTCCGGTGCGGCAACCGCCCGCGAACTCGCACGGCGCGGGATCGCGAGCCTGCGCTTCGACGCCGCCGGCATCGCCGATAGCCCTTCGGCGCCCGGCGATCCGGCCCAGATGCTCTACTCGAAAAGCCTCGACCGCGATGTTGCAATGGCCCTGAAGGAATTGGCGGCGCTGACAGGCAAGCCGGCCGTTCTAGCAGGACGCTGCAGCGGCGGCTACCACGCCTTCCATGCCAGCGTCGGCAACCGCAATGCGGCCGGCGTGGTGGTCGTCAACTCCTATGCCTTTGTCTGGGACACGAGCCAGAGCGTCGAGGAGGCGCTGAAGAAAGTGTCTCGTCCGCTGGGCGACTATTCCAAGCGCGCGATGAATCCGGAGACCTTCCGTCGCCTTTTGCGCGGCCAGGTCGACCTGAACGCGGCGGCTCGAGCGATCCTCCGACTGATCATCGCCAAGACCTACAACAGGATCGAACCGGCGCTCGGCAATCTCTCGGCTGGCAATCGCCTGAAATCGGAGATCCATTCGGCGTTCAAGTCGCTTGCCGACCGCGGCGCGCCTGTCGTTCTCGCATATGGCCGACACGATCCGGGCATTGAACAGGCGCGCATGGTCTTCGGCAGCGACCTCGCCGGCCTGAAGCGCTACACCAATACCCGCTTCGTTTCGCTAGGCGACAGCGACCATAATGTCACGGTGCCGGAAGCACAGAAGATCGTCATCGATGAAATCGCGCGCGTGGCCATGGAGGCTGGCGCAAAGGCAGGTTAAGCGCTGGCGGCTACTCGGCCGCCACCGGTACGATCTTGCGCACGCCGCCGGGTGCCACCACGCCATCGGCAATCTTCACCTTCTCGCGGAAGCGTTCGAGCAGCATCGGGCGGTGATCGTCGATATTGTCGGGCAGGCAATGGGTCAGCTGGCCGCAATTGCCGCAGACCTGGTTTTCGCAGCGCCGGCCTTCCAGATGCTGCAACCGCAACGCATTCATCTTGTCCGAATTCCAGATCTCGACGAGCGTTTCCTTGCGCACATCGCCGATGATCAGCTTGCGGCCCCAATCGAGGAAGCAGGACGAGACGAGCCCGTCGGCATTCACGCTCATGGCATAGAAGATATAGGGACAGGTGTCGGTCGGGCGCAGCTCCTGCTGATAGATGCCGACATTGCCGATCTTGATCCCTGAGCGCTCCTCGACATTGAATTCCGGCCAGCAGGGCGCGAAATTCTCGATGAAGATGCGGTCGCAATGGTCGCCGAACGTGTCGAAGAATTCCTGCCGCTGCGGCTCGGTGATGAGTTCGCCGGGGATCTTGATGGACATTTCCATCTCGCCCTTGTTCTCGTAGAGCCATTTGACGCCAGCGACGAACTTGTCGAAATCGAAGTCGAAGCCGGTGAACTCGCGATAGGTCTCGCGCGTCATCCCGTCGACGGAAATATTGATCTTGTCGAGACCCGCCTCGATGACCGGGCCGAGCCGCTCCGGCGTCAGGAACGTGCCGTTGGTCGTCGTGTCGATATAGTCGACATAGCCGCTCTTCTTGGCATAGGCGATCATGTCGGCAAGCCGCCGGTTCAGGAAGGGCTCGCCATCCTTGTACATGCGCAGCACCTTGATCGGCTTGTTGAAACCAGCCAGATCGTCGATCGCCTTGGTGAAGACATCATATTTCATCGCGCCCTGGAAACGGCCCGTCTCCGCGATCAGCTGGCGGTGACCGGTCGGGCAGAAGGTGCACTTGAAATTGCACGAGCTCGCCGGATCGATGAAGACGATGAAGGGCGTCTCGATCGGAATCACCGTCTCAAGCGCCGTGCGCCCTTCGAGGTTGATGCGCGGCTTCAACTGGGCTTTCATGTCTTTCTCCAGATGGCAGTAAACAGGGTCAAGACCTGTCGCGCCAGATATCGTGCGAGCATAAGCAGATCGCGATTGCGCCAAACTTGCCGTTTCAGCCTACCACGCGCCCAATGTCATGGCTAACTCTGCTAATCTGGGCCTCCTTCTGCCGATGACAAGCCACGGGAAAGCCTGTCGCTGCTAAGTGAAATCCATGTTGAACGGCCTCGGGGACGCTGTGAGCGCAGTACGGCAAAAGACGGAAAACGATCCGCCGAATGCGGACGTGATTGCGCGCGCCTTCGCGACCGCGCCGTCATCCGCCGAAGCATGCGTATTCCTGAGCGAAATCGCCGCCGCAGAATCGGCAGCGCACGCCCTTCGGCCAAATCAGCCGCTCGCCCTCTATGGCGCTGGCGATCTGGGCCGGCTTGCCCGGGATCACCTGCGCTATCTCGATATTCCGATCGCGGCGGTCATCGACCGCAATGCGGAGGCGATATCCGCCGATCCGGGCTGGGCCGGCATTCCTGTGCTGCATCCCGACGCCGTCGATCCCGCCTTCAAGCGCGAAGCCATGCTCGCGGTCAGCATCGCCACCAGCCCCTTCTCCCCCTTGCAGGCCTCGCTGCGCGCCGCCGGATGGGCGAATGTGGTGCCCTATTACGATATCGCCGAAAGCTTCCGCGACCGCCATCCGCTCTCGAACGGCTGGATCGCCGATCCCTTCACGGAGGCGGACACGACCGCGCTGGAGGAGGTTCTGAGCGGCTGGGCCGACGATCGATCCCGCGCCCATCATCTGCAGTTTCTGGCCTGGCGACGCCTGCGGCAGGAATGGACCTTCGGCGACGCCCCCGTGATCGTCGGCGACCGCTTCTTCATTCCTGAAGTGTTGGCCGCAATGACCGACGAGGAGCACTACATCGATGCCGGAGCGCATTACGGCCTGGTGGGACGCCGCTTTATTGACGAACGCCAGGGCAGATTTCGCGCGCTGACCGCAATCGAACCCGATCAGAAAAGCCTTCTCACGCTCCGCCAGACCCTCGCCGCCCTCCCCGCCGATCAGTCGGCGAAATGCAGCCTGCTCGACGCGGTTCTGGACGACGCGTCGCAGATCCGCAGCTTCCACGCAGGGCTGGGCTATGCCTCGCAGATCGCCGCGACCGGCGAGACCAGACGCCAGACGGCCACCATCGATTCGCTCGGCCTCGCCCCGACCATCCTCAAGCTGCATCTGGAAGGCCATGAGCTTCCGGCCTTGAAGGGTGCAACCGCGACACTCGCCACGCATCGCCCCATCGTGATGGCCACCGTCTATCACAATGCCGATGGCCTTTACGCGACAGCCCGATGGCTGATGCACACGCTCACCCGCCACCGCTTCCTCTTCCGCCTCCATAGCTGGTGCGGCACGGGCGCGGTGATCTACGCCATTCCGGAAGAACGCGGATGACACCTCACCGCGCCATCCCGGATCGACCCGCGCTGCCCTGACATCGCAGCGCCCGAACAGGACCGAGGGACATGGACCCGAACGAAGAATTCCGCCAATACGTCGCCAACAACATCAAGGGTATCGGCGAAGACCGCGATTTCCTTGGCCTTTCCAACATATGGAACCGCGAGGCGATCCACCATCGCTATGCGCTGAATTTCTCCTGGCTCGGCCGCCCGATCGTCCAGGTGCCGCAAGATACCTATGCGATCCAGGAACTCATCTGGGCCTGCCGGCCGGACCTCATTGTCGAGACCGGGATCGCCCATGGCGGTTCGCTGGTCATGAGCGCCTCCATGCTGGCCATGCTCGACTATTGCGACGCCGTGCAGACCGGACAGATCCTCGACCCCAAGGCGAGCCGCCGCAAGGTCGTCGGTGTCGACATAGACATTCGCGCCCACAATCGCGCCGGCATTGATGCGCATCCACTGCGCCACAAGATCACGATGATCGAAGGCTCCTCCGTGGCCGATGACGTGTTTGCCCAGGTGCTGAAGGAAGCCGAGGGATACGAGCGCGTGATGGTGTTCCTCGATTCCAATCACACGCATGACCACGTGCTCGCCGAACTGGAACTCTATGCACCGCTGACCTCGAAAGGCTCCTATTGCGTCGTCTGGGACACAGGCGTCGAAGACCTTCCGGACTTCATGTGCGCCGATCGTCCCTGGGGCAAGGGCAACAATCCCAAGACCGCTGTCTGGGCCTATATGAAGGCTCTGGAGGACGAGGGCCGCACGGCCCGCGATGGAAAGCCTCTCAGCTTTGCGATCGACAAGACGCTCGAGCACAAGCTGGCAATCACCGCCTCGCCGGACGGCTTCCTGAAACGGGTTTGAGCCCGTTTTCCTTTTGAGTTAAACGGCTTGCCTCGCAGGTCGGACTCAACTTCTCAAAACCTTGAGAGGCTACGTCCACCGGCGAGGCGAACCTCGCCGGAGGGCTTGCCTTCACCCTTCAGCAGAATGCGGCGCGGGCGGCCGGGCGCGAGGTGGAACCAGTTGTCCGAAACATCGAAACCGGCCACGTCAATCTGCACATTCTGGGCCAAGCGGTCGGTCGAAATCTCCAGCGCAAGGCCCTGATCCGACTCGACGAGTTCCAGCGTGAATGTCACATCATGCCGGGCCGTCGAGCGCCCGAGCGGGAAGTGAAAGGCGCTGGCGATCTCTTCGCCGCTCAGCCGATCGATCAGCCGCGCCACCGTGACATCATGCGAGGGCGGGCCGAAGCGGAAAGCATAAGCCGTGTCGAAGAAGGCGCCGAAGAGATCAGTGGCCGCAATGGTCGTCGCAGAATGGGGATCGAGCGTCAGATCGCGCCTCCCGGAGACCACCGGCACGGCTCCATCACGCAGGCAAACGAGTTCGACACTCACATCTGTCGCCTCGCTGAGATCATTGAGGATATGCAGATCGACGCCGTTGGTTCCCTCATCGGTCAGCATCACCTGCAGGGGCCGCAGCGCGCGGCGCACGGCGTGCCAGACAGGCTTCGGCGTGCCGGTCGCATCAATCAGCCCCCAACCCGGGCCCGGTAGAAGATCCTGGAATGTCCAGAGTAGCGCGCCCCGGCAGGACGAGCCAGCGCGACGCCATTCGGCAAACGTCGCCTCGATCACTTCACCCGTCACGGCCCGCGACAGATCGAGATAGAGCCCCGGATTTTCGCGCCGCAGCCGCTCCGGTTCGACCTCGTAAAGGAGCTTCAGGTAGAAATCCCGCACATCCTCGAAATCCCACGAGGCACCTCGGTCGCGCGGCACCCGAGCCTTCCAGCGCGGATCGTGAACAGGGGCGACGGGCAGATACTTGTCGAGCGTCGCCTGCTCCGGCACATGAGCGAAGGCAAGGCTTTCAGCGGCAAAGCGGACATGGGCGCGCCGGGCATCTTCGAGAGGTCGCATATAGGCCCCGACGCCATAGTAATGCGTGACGCCGGCATTGGGCGAAAAGGGCATCGCCCCGCCGGAGGGGGAATTGGGAACCCAGATGCAGTCCGGCCGATGTGCACGCACAAGCTCGGGAAGCATGCTTTCCGTCAGGTCTGATTTGTAGATCGCTTCCGGCAGGCCGAGCATGGCCGCCTGCTGATAAACTTCCGAGCCGCCGCAGACGACGGCGAGCGACGGCGAGGCCGAGGTCCGGTCGAGCAATTGCGCGACCTCTTGCTTCATGTCGGCCAGCCAGGCGGCATCACTCGCCGGATAATCGAAATTGGCGAGCATCAACTCCTGCCAGACCATCAGGCCGAGTTCGTCGCAAAGCTGGAAGAACTCGGCACTTTCATAGGCCATGGTTCCGCCGATACGGATCATGTTCATGTTCGCGCTCGCGGCTCTTTCCAGCCACGGGCGATAGTCCTCTCGCCCGCCCGGCAGACTGACGATATCGGCCGTCGTCCAGACCGCCCCGCGGCAGAAGACCGGAACGCCGTTGACCTTCAGTCCAAAGCCCTGCCCGTCCGTGTCACGATCGACTTCGATATGGCGAAAGCCGGTGCGACCAAGCAGCACCGTCTCGCCGCCCCATTCGAGCGTCACGTCATGCAGAACCGGCTTGCCGTGGGTGCGCGGCCACCAGGGCTCAGCATCGGGCAGCACAAGAACGGCAGAACCGTCAACCACCTTTGCGCTTGCCCCGGCACAGGTCACTGTCGCCCCTTCCGCATTCTCGATCCGGACCATCAGATGCCCGCAACCCTGCGCATCGCGTCGCGCCGAAATGCGCGCCTCGCCCGGCTGATCCTTGGCCTGTCGAATGACCGAAACCGGCCGCCACGGCCCGACCGCATGCACGTCCGGGCACCATCCCGGCATGCGCCCCAGCGTCGTGGTGCGGAAGAGCCGCACACCTGTTGGCGTGATCATCTGCGGCCGCCAGCGCGCCCGTGGCCCCTTCTTTCCAAGCAGCGGACCCAGCGCCCGAAAGCAGATCGCCAGCCTGTCCCCGCCCTGAAGGTGGACGGTAACGTCGTGGCTTAAATACATGCTTTGACTCGAAAGAATCCGGTCGCCGTTGAGCCACACCTCGGCCACTGTCGCCAACCCCTCGAAGCGCAAGATGGCATCGCCCGGCTCCTCATCGAGACGCAGCACATACCACGCGTCGCGGTCGTCCAGAGGCACAGGATCGGTCCGGTTGAACCGCCCCGCCGCCTCCAGCGCCTGCGCGACCGTGCCGGGCACAAAGGCGGGGATGAAGTCCTCGATCCCGACAATCTCGTCCGGGCTCGCGCACGCGCCCGCCCGCGTCATTTCCATCACCCAGCCGTCATCGAGACGGCGGATTGTGGGTTGGGCGGATGAGGTGACGTGGTCGGTCATGGTGGTCTCTTCGATCTTTCCTTGGAGGAGACGGCAAGGTGCCCCCTCACGCCGCCTCCGCCCCGCTCGGCGGACCTCTCCCCGAGGGGAGAAGAGTGTGCCTTTATCCGTCTCCCCCCTTGTGGGGGAGATGGCGGCAGCCAGAGGGGGTATTTCGCGCAGAGGCCGAGTTTGCCGAAGAAAGACCCCTCCCCAACCCTCCCCACAAGGGGGAGGGAGTCAGGTCAGCGCCCTGCCCGCACTTTCCATCAGCTTCTCCCAAGCCTCCGCCGCAGGCTCCAGCGCGCCCGTCAGCGGCTCGAACTTCTTCCGCGTTACCGCGCGCGCCAGCTGGAACTGCGCCGATTTCATCACTTCCGAAATCCGCATCGCGTGAGCCGCGGGCTCGGCAAAGTCCGGCCCGAGCCATTCGAAATAACTGCCACAGAGTTCGAAATTCGCGCCCGCCTGACGAAGCGTATTGAAGGCATATTTGTGGAAGAACCCGAAGGGACGTTCAGCCACCTTCGCGGCGGCTTCTGGAAAGACGGCCGAAAAGGCGGCAATCGGGTTTTCGGCCGGCCGGCGGTCATAGTGATACTGGCCGAGCGAGAATGCCTCCTCGCGTAGCTCGCGCTCATCCGGATAGAAATCCGGCAGCTTGGCGAATTCGGTATAGGGCAGGAAGGGTAAGGCACCTTCCGGCGCGTTCAGCTGGAACAGCCCGTCGAAATCCTCGCCCGACAGATGGAAGAAGCCGGCATTGTGGAAATAGTCGAGCTCTCGTGCGTCGAGATCCATCCGGTTGATCGCAACCGTCGTCTTCCCGTGCTCAAGCTTATAGGCGACGCCCTGCGTGTCGGGCATGTAGAATGAGTCCATCTCGATCAGGCAGATGCGGCCGCGCGCCGCCTGTTCGGCGACATGGGCCTCGACCCTGTCGTAGATGGCCAACTCGGTGACCACAATTCCGTAAAGCGTTTCAAGGTCTTCCAGCGGAACCTTGAAGAAGGTCATCTGGTCGCCCTCGAAATCCTGGGTGAGCGTGAAGGCCAGCATGGATTGCGGCGCAAGGCCTTGGGCTGCCAGAAGCTCGATCCAGAGATCGGTATAGCAATTGGTTTCGGGCCACATGCGCTCCGGGGAATGGAGCGCATGCGGCTGATAACCGTTGGGCGTGACGTTCAGAATGCCCGTCATCGGATCACCCGAAGAGGGCGTCGCGGACCTCACGAGGCCACAGCTTGGGATCGAGCCCATGGTGGTGGAAGAGCGCGAGCGCGATGCGCTCCAGGCCGAAACCGACGCAGGCCGTGTGGGCGGTTTCGCCGTCGACGGTCTTCAGGTCCCAGGTCTTGCCGAAATGGTCCTGATGGTAGTTGAAGCTCATGCAGGCCGTTGGCTTGGAGACGGAGGTGATCGGGATCAGCAGCTCGAACTTCAGGTTCTGGTCGCGTTGGTTGTTCTTCATGAGACGGCCGGCGCGGCCGAAGAAGGGGTCGTTGGCCACGTCGATATCGACCGGCAGCGCCACCTGCGCCATCAGTTCCTTGCCCTTTTCCATCCATTCCTGACGGAAGGCCATGACGTCTTCCGGCTTGCCCATGCGGACGAATTCGCGCATGCGGAAGAGCTGCATGCGGGCCGGGTCCATCGACGGCTCGTGGCGGAAGCAATAGGACTGGATGTTGAAGAGACCGCCGCCCGCCTGAAGATTGCCGCGCTTCGCCACGATCGGATAGAGCGGATAGCAGGCCGCCGGCGTCAGAACGATGTCGGAGGCCTTCTGGCCTTCCGTCCAGTCCTTGCCCTCGGCCATGCACTGGATGAGGCTCGCGTGCGCCATGTCATCGCCGCAGAAGCAATGAACGGTGCCGGCGAGCTGCGGAAAGTTCTTCATGTAGCCCGAGCCTTCGAAATAGCTGCGGTTCATGCCGGGGGGGAAGCGGATGACTTCGGCACCCGTTTCGCCGGAGAACTTGTCGATGAGGCGCTCGAAGCCGGTAATGACGTCTTCGAACGTGCCGGAGCGGGCGTAAAGGCCTTCGACGCCAGTGTCGATGAGGAGGCCGCTGTCAAAAAGTCGGTCAAGAAAGGTCACTTGCATATCCATCACGTTATCCCATCAGGCTCGTATCGAGTTTATGAACGGTCAGCATCGTCGCGGTGTTCGACAGGATGCGATCGTTGGAAATCATCAGCTGGGCCGAATGCGCGTCACGCAGATGGCGGCCGAGGCTGTAGGGTGTGCCATTCTTGTAGCCGGCAATGCCGCAGATCATCATCGCCTGGTTGATGACGGAAAGGATCTTCTGCGAGGTCGCGATCTTGACGTTGTTCATCGCCACCGCGAAGCCCATGGACGAAAGCTGCGCCGGGTCTTCCTTGGCGGCTTCGAAGCGCTCGATACCGGCAATGACGTTGGACTTGATCAGATGCAGTTCGGCAGTGGCTTCAGCCAGACGCAGGGCGCCGGGCGGTGTCGTGCCGGGATTGGCGCGCGCAGCGGCACGCACGAAGGCCTGGGCCCGGGTCACGGCATTAAGCGCGATACCATACCAGACGCCCGACCAGAGAAGATGGCAGGTCGCCAGCATGGACTCGGCCGCGATTTCGGCAAAGGGCTTAGGCAGGATCTGTTCCTTCGGCGCTTCCGCCTTGAACAGGAACCCGTCCGAGCAGGTGCCGCGCATGCCGAGCGTGTCCCAGACATGAGTCTGCTCGAGCGTGTACTGGTCCTTGAGGAACACGGTCATGACCTGGTCGGTCGAGGCAGCATCCTTGTGCGAACGTGAGGTGATGAGGATCGCATCGGCCTGCTTGCCATAGGAGATGACGGTCGCCTCCTTGGTCAGGCGGCAGATGTCACCGTCGACCTCAATGGCGCAGATCGAGTTGCGCAGGTTGCCGCCAATGCCGGCCTCGGTCGTGGCCGAGCCGAGCAACAGCTGTTCGCGCACGATGCGGTGCATGAAGGCTTCGTGCCATGCGTCGCCCATGCCATGCGAGACGCAGCTCGACAGCTTGATGTGATGCATGGCGAAGATCATGGCCGAAGACGCACATTCCTGCGCGATGATCGAGCAGAGTTCGGCAATCTCGGCAACGGTTGCCCCCTCGCCGCCCAGAAGGATCGGAATCTGGATGCCGAAAAGACGCGCCGACTTCATCGCCGCCACGGCCTCGTGGGGGAAGCGGCCTTCCTTGTCGACGACATCGGCATATTTGGCGGCAACGGCCGCTACCTCGCGGGCACGCTCAACGAGCCCGGCACCTCGAATCTCGGACATCATGTTCATCACGCAGCTTCCTGACCATCAACAATTGCCGTCACGGTCTCGGCAATGGCGTCGATCGACGCGAACGACTTTCGGTTGAGAAGGTGGTCCGGAAACTCGATATCGAAAGCGTCTTCGATGCCGAGCATCAGCTGAACCGAAGCAAAAGAGGACAGTCCGGCCGCGTAGAGGTCCGCGCCGTCCGCGAGCGTATCAACCGCCACCGGCAGACCGCCCAGCTTGGCCAGAAGTTCCCTGATCTTGTCCTTCATCTTATTCTCCTTCTCGGAACAGACAGCGAAAGCATAGTTTTTCGATGACTGAAGGAAATCACAGGCAGGATAAGATCGACCTAAGGAATATGGACAAGAAATCCTTAAGCCGCAGGTAGTGTTCCACAACGGGACCGCTTGACAACATACTCGGTAGTATGTCTAATTTTCGACAACGAAAGCCGTGAGATCAGAGTGCGGCGCCAGACAGGGGAGGACGGGGCCGGATGACCGCGAATGCGTCCGCAATCAGCAGCCTTGAGCGCAACATTGTGGAGGAAAGCCAGGTCGAGATCCTGCGGATGGCCGCGCAATGCTTCATGGCGCGTGGCTTCGCCTCCACCAGCATTGACGACGTTGCCCGCCGGCTCGGCTCCACCAAGGGTCGCATCTATCACTTCTTCGCGTCAAAGGCGGACCTCTTCTTTGCGGTCGCCGAAGTCGGCATGGAATTCAACTATGCGGCGATCGATACCAGCCTGAAGAAGGACGCGCCCGCCATCGAGCGCCTGCGCGACATGGCGTTTGCGCACTGCATGTCGATGATCGAAACCCAAGCCTACCAGCACTCCGTCTGGCAAGGCGTGGAAATCCATCTTCGCGGCTCGACGACGCCGGAACAGCGCGAGCGGCTCAACACACTCATCGAAAGCCGCGAACGCTATTCGGCTCTTTTCAGGTCGGTCATGGAAGAAGCCGTCCGCGATGGCCATATACGCTATCGTGATCCGAGTATCGCGCGCCAGCTCATGTTCATGGCGCTGAACTCGCCGATCTTCTGGTACAAGCAGCGCCCCGGCGAAACGGCAGAAGACCGTCGACGGATTGCTCAGCAATGTACCGATTATGCGCTGGCCGGCTTGGGAGATCCGGCGGCTGCGGCACGCCTGAATGCATAAGGAGAAAGATGATCCGGCAGCGGGGGGCTGCCGAAACGCAAGAAACACGATGGCCTGACGGCCAGGGTTCAGGGAGGGACCTCTAAGTGGATTTATTGCAATTGCTGATCAGCGGCCTGGCAAATGGCTGCGTCTACGGTCTGATCGCCCTCGGCTTCGTGCTGATCTACAAGGCGACGGAAGCCGTCAATTTCGCCCAGGGCGATTTCATGATGCTGGGGGCATTTCTGACCCTCACTTTCGCAAATTCCAACGAGCTCGGCCTGCCATTCTGGCTCGCCTGCATCTTGGCCGTGGCGGTGATGGCCGTGGTCGGCTATCTCGTCGAAGCGCTTCTGATCCGCCGCATGTTCGGCGAGAGCCAGATCGCCATCGTCATCCTGACCATCTCGCTCGGCATCGTGCTGCGTTTTGTCGCAGGCGTCATCTGGGGCCATGAACCGCAATCGCTGGAAAGCCCGCTGGCGGGCAAGGATATTCGTGTCGGCGGCCTCGTGCTCGGTTTCGATGATCTGACCATCATCATCGTCACAATCCTGCTGACTGCCGGCCTCTATCTCTTCTTCGCCAGGACGAAACTGGGGCTCGCCATGCAGGCCGCCTCGCAGAATCAGCTCGCCGCCTATTACATGGGCATCCCGGTGAAGCGCGTTCACGCTCTCGTCTGGGCACTCGCCGGCGGGGTCGCGGCCATTGCGGGGATCCTCTTCGCCGCCAAGGGCACGATCGACCCGTCGACCGGCCTTCTCGGCATCAAGGCGTCCGCCGCCGCCATCATCGGCGGTTTCGGCTCCCTGCCCGGCGCACTTCTCGGCGGCCTGATCATCGGCCTCGTCGAGCCGCTGTCGTCCCGCTATGTTGCCGCCGGCGTGTCGCAGATCATGCCCTATCTGATCCTGCTGATCGTCCTCATCGTTCGCCCCCACGGCCTGCTCTCGCAGGTCCGCGCAAAGAAGGTGTGAGCCGATGCGGATCGTTTTCAAGACCACCTACGAGGCCGACATCCGCCTCTTCAAGCATGGGGCACAGGCCTTCTGGTACGCGCTCCTGCTGATCGTCGCGATTGCCGCGCCCTTCCTCCTCGGCGACTTCCTGACCGGCGAGGCCACCAACGTTCTCATCTGGGCGATCTGCGGCATGGGCCTCATGCTGCTCGTCGGCCAGAGCGGACAGGCAAGTCTCGGCCACGCCGCCTTCATGGCCATCGGGGCCTATTCCTGTGTCCTGCTGGAGAGCGCGGGTGTTCCCTTCATTCTGGCCCTGCCACTCGGCGGGATCATCACCGGCATTGCCGGCGGTCTCTTCGCCATGCCGGTCACGCGCCTGCACGGCATCTATCTGGCAATCGCCACGCTCGCCGTCTCTGTCATGATGGAAGACATCATCATTCTCGCCGAGCCGCTCACCGGCGGCGTCAATGGCCTGATGGCACCCGACATCGACATCTTCGGCGTCAATTTCAACCGCTACGGCAATGCATCCGGCCTCTATTGGCTGATCCTCGCCATCGCCATCCTGATCGTGCTCGCCTATCGCAATATTCAGCGCTCACCGCTGGGACGCGCCTTTGCCGCGGTGCGCGACTCCGAAATCTCGGCGCAGGCCATGGGGATCAACGTGGCGCGCACCAAGGCCATGGCCTTTGCGATCTCCACCTTCATGACCGGCATCGGTGGCGCGTTGATGGGCCATTTCGCCGGCGTCTTCAACCAGGAGACCTTCAATCTCGTCATCTCGATCAACCTGATCCTGATGATCGTCATCGGCGGGCTCGGAACCATTCACGGTGCCTTCTTGGGCGCCGTCGTCATCGGCTTCCTGCCGCAGGCGATCGCCTTCGCCCGCGACGGGCTGAGCAGCATCTTCCACTTCGATTCCATCGCGATCCCCGGCCTGGAGACCGGGATCTTCGGGACCATCCTCATCCTCTTCATCCTGTTCGAGCCGCTCGGCATCTATGGCCGATGGGTAAAGATCCGCACCTATTTCGAGCTGTTCCCCTTCGCCCGGCGCGACATGTTCCGCCGCCAGAAGAGCTACCTCAAGACGGAGCGCATCAGATGAGCCTGCTGGAACTGAAAAACGTCACCCTGAAATTCGGTGGCCTCACCGCCGTCAACGATGTCTCTTTCTCCGTCGAGCAAGGCGAGGTCTTCGCACTCGTCGGCCCGAATGGCGCGGGCAAGTCGACGATCTTCAACATGATCTCGCGCTTCTACACGCCCTATTCCGGCGACATCCTGTTTGAGGGCAAGAGCATTCTCGGCATGGCCTCGCACGAAATCGCCGGTCTCGGCATCGCCCGCACCTTCCAGAATATCGAACTGTTCGAACAGGCGAGCGTGCTTCAGAACATGCTGGTCGGCCGCTACACGCATCGCCGCTCGAACTTCCTGACCGAACTCCTCTTCACGCCCTTTGTCCGGCGCGAGGAGCATCGACACCGCGAGGCGGTCGAGAAGGCCATCGATTTCCTCGATCTCCAGCCTTACCGCGAAAAGCTGATCGCCGGCCTGCCCTATGGCGTGCGCAAGGTGGTGGAAATGGGCCGCGCGCTCGCCATCCAGCCGAAGCTCCTGCTGCTCGATGAACCGGCCTCGGGCCTGTCCGTCGAAGAAACGCAGGACGTCGCCTTCTGGATCGAGGACATCAAGAAGGTCATGGGCATCACCGTGCTCATGGTCGAGCACGACATGCATCTCGTCTCCTCCGTCTGCGACCGCGTGCTGGCGCTCGCCGACGGCAAGAAGCTGGCGCTCGGAACGCCGCGCGAGGTGCAGACCGACCCGCGCGTCATCGAAGCCTATCTCGGCTCCGACGAAGAGGAGGCCGCGTGATGGGCGAACCGCTTCTGAGGATCGACAATCTTGAAAGCTATTACGGGCCGATCATGGCAATCCGGGGCGTCAGCCTGGAAGTCCATGAAGGCCAGATCGTCACCGTGCTCGGCGCCAACGGTGCCGGCAAGACGACGCTGATGAAGACCATTTCCGGGGTCATGGACCCGGAAAAGGGAACCGTGAAGCTGAACGGCGAGGAAATCCAGGGCCGCGACCCGGACCATTCGGTGCGCAAGGGCGTGGTCCAAGTGCCGGAGGGCCGCGAGATCTTCCCGCTCATGTCCGTCGAGGACAATCTGAAGATGGGAGCTTTCACGCGCACCGACCGCGCCGGCATCGCCGCCGATATAGACATGGTCTACAGCTACTTCCCCATCCTGAAGGAGCGCGCGAAGCAGGATGCCGGCACGCTTTCGGGCGGCCAGCAGCAGATGTTGGCGATCGGCCGCGGGCTCATGGCAAGGCCCCGCGTAATGCTGCTGGACGAACCGAGCCTCGGTCTCAGCCCGCTTCTGACCAAGGAAATCTTCGCCATCATCAAACGGCTGAACGCCGAGCAGAAGGTGACGATGCTGGTGGTCGAGCAGAACGCCAAGATCGCGCTGGACGCCGCCCATTATGGCTATGTGATGGAGCTTGGCCGCATCGTCATGGGAGGGCCGGCCGAGAAGCTGAGGGCATCGAAGGACATCCAGGAATTCTATCTCGGCCAGCAGGGCGAGAGCCAGCGCGGACAGCGCCGCTGGAAAAACCGCAAGACCTGGCGTTGAGGGAGGAAAGAACGATGAACATGATCGCAAACATTCCGCCCATGCAGAAGGTTCATGGTGTCGAACTCAATGCCGACCTCTCTCAAGGCCCCTTCTTTATCGACGGCTGCGACACGCTGCCCAAGCTCTTCGAAAAGCGCTGCAAGGAGCTCGGGAGCCGCACCGCGCATCGCGAGAAGGACTTCGGCATCTGGCTCTCCTACAGCTGGGCCGACTGGTACGAGCATGCCCGCCTGATCGGCCTAGGTCTCATCTCCATGGGATTCGGGCGCGGCGACGTGGCGGCCATCCTCTCCGAGGACAACAAGGAATGGCTCTATGCCGACCTCGGCATTCAGTGCGCTGGCGGCATCGTCACCGGCGTCTACACCACCGATGCCGCAAGCCAGCTCGCCTATATCGTCAACGATTCCGGCTCGAAATTCCTCTTCCTCGAAAACGACGAACAGCTCGACAAGTATCTGGAAGTCCGCGACCAGATGCCGGGTCTTGTGAAGGTCATCGTCTTCGATCCGGAAGGCCTGCACGACTTCCGCGACCCGAACGTGATCTTCATCGAAGACCTCTACGAGATGGGCCGGCAGGAACTCGCCCGCCAGCCGAACCGCATCGAGCAGGACATCGCCGCGTCCAAACCCGAAGACATCGCGATCCTCATCTACACCTCCGGCACGACTGGGATGCCCAAGGGCGTCATGATCGACCATTCGAACATGATGTACACGATTGCCGCCAACGTGCTGCTGCTGCCCGTCTTCCCGGATGACGAACAGGTCTGCTTCCTGCCGCTCTGCCATATCCTGGAGCGCATGATTTCGGTCTCCGGCCCCATCGCCGCCCGTTCGACGGTGAACTTCGCCGAAAGCACCGAGACGGTCTTCGAAAACGTCCGCGAGGTCAGCCCGACAGCGTTTACCGCCGTGCCGCGCGTCTGGGAAAAGATCTATTCGCAGGTGGTCATCATGGCGACCGACGCCACGCCGCTTGGCCGCTGGGCGTTCAACCGGGCCGTGGCTGCGGGAACCAGAAAGGTCGAATACGAACTGGCCGGGAAGCCGGTCCCAATCCTCACCCGCCTCACCTTTGCCTTCTGGGATTTCTTCCTCTTGAAGAACCTCCGCCGCATGCTCGGCCTCGACAAGCTCCGTCGCGGGACAACGGGCGCCGCTCCGATTTCGCCGGAAATCCTCAAATGGTTCCAGGCCATCGGCGTTCCGGTGCTGGAAGGCTACGGCATGTCGGAAAGTGCGGGCCTGATGTCGGTCAACACGATGGAAGCCAACCGCGTCGGCACGGTCGGGCCGGCCATTCCTGGGTCCGAGATCCGCATCGCACCCGACGGCGAGATCCAGTACCGCGCCGGCAATGTCTTCCGCGGCTACTGGAAGAACCCGGAAAAGACGGCCGAGACCATGACGGAGGACGGATGGCTCCGGACCGGCGACACCGGCCAGATGGACGAGCGCGGATACTTGCGCATCTCCGGCCGCATCAAGGACATCATCATCACCGCAGGCGGCAAGAACATCACGCCCGCCGAATTCGAGAACCGGCTGAAATTCTCACCCTATATCTCGGATGCGGTGATCATCGGCGACCGCCGCAAATATCTCACCTGCCTCGTCATGATCGACCAGGAGAATGTGCAGAAATATGCGCAGGACCATCGCATCCCGTTTTCGGATTTCGCTTCGCTCTGCGCTAGGGCCGAGGTCCAGGCGTTGATCGGCGAGATCATCGAAAGGGTCAACAAGGACTTTGCCCGCGTCGAGCAGGTCAAGAAGTTCCGGTTGATCGACATACTGCTCACGCCGGAGGACGATGAGCTGACCCCGACCATGAAGCTCAAGCGCAGCTTCGTGGAAAAGAAACATAAAGCGCTGATCGACGACATGTATGCCGAGGAGAAGGCAGCATGAACTTTTGGAGGAGGAAGAACATGAAAAAGGGAATGAAAGCAGCCATTGCCGGTCTTCTGGCCGGCGCAAGCCTTCTAGCCGCCAGCGCTGCCGGCGCGCAAGGAGTGACCGACACGGAAGTCGTGATCGGCTCCAACCAGGACATGTCCGGCATCTTCGCCGCCTTCGGCGCACCCGCCGTCAAGGCCGCGAGCATGTATTTCGACGAGATCAATGCCAAGGGCGGCGTGAACGGGCGCAAGATCAAGTTCGTGGTGGAGGACCACGGCTATCAGGTGCCCAAGGCCATGCAGAACCTGAACAAGCTGGTCAATTCGGACAAGATCTTCGCCATGCTCCTGCAGCTCGGCACGCCGATCAACATCGCGTCCTTCCCGCTTCTGGAGAAGAACAAGGTCGCCAATATTGCGCCGCTGACCTCGGCCCGCCAGATGGTCGAGCCGCCATCGCCTTACAAATATGCCGGCTTCTCGTCCTATTTCGATCAGACGCGTCTGGGGCTGAAATACCTGGCCGAGAAGGAAGGCGCCAAGAAGATCTGCGCCATGTACATTCCGTCCGACTTCGGTCAGGAGCTGAAGGACGGCGTGGATGCCGCAGTCAAGCAATATGGCCTGACCTTTGTCGCTGAAACCACCCACAAGCCGGATGAGCAAGACTTTGCCGGTTCGCTCACCAAGCTCAAGGGCGCCGGTTGCGACACGATCGCCATCGCGCTCGGCGTGCGTCAGGTCATCACCGCAGTCGCCACCGCCAAGAAGATGGGCTGGAACGACGTCAAGTTCATCGGCGCATCCGCCTCCTTCCACACCGCCATTGCCAAGGTGCCGGGCGGCGTGACGGACGGCTTCTATGCCGGTGCCGGCTGGCCCGACATCGTCGCCCGCATGAACGTTCCGGAGGTCAAGGCCTGGGTCGACAGCTACCAGAAGGCTGCCGGCGAATTTCCCTCCACCGGCGCGCTTCTCGGCCGCTCGGCCGCTGAATCGCTGGTCCGCGGCCTCGAAGCCGCCGGCAAGGACCTGACGCCGGAAAGCTTCCAGAAGGGCATGGAGAGCCTCGACTACGAAGACAAGATCGCGGGCGTGCACATCAAGTTCGGCCCGAACGACCATATCGGCGGCGACCCCGTCGTGATTTCGAAGATTGAAAACGGCGAGTGGAAGGAGCTTGCCCGCGTCAATCCGTGATGAACCCGGCCCGGCGAAGGATCGAGGTCCGTCGCCGGGTCTTATTTTGCTGAAAGAAGGAGTACGGCATGAGCCAAGCGGTCAAAACGAGCCTTGAGGGCGATATCTTTCTGATTGAAATCGACAACCCACCGGTCAACGCCGCTTCGGTGGCGGTCCGCACCGGCGTGGTCGAAGCAATCGCAGCCTTCGAGGCCGAAACCAACGCGAAAGCCGCCGTGCTTTATTGCGCCGGGCGCACATTCGTCGCCGGCGCCGACATCAAGGAATTCGGCAAGGCCGCACTCGAACCCTTCCTGCCCGACGTCATCCAGAAGGTCGAGGACGCTTCGAAGCCCGTCGTCGCCGTTGTTCATGGCACGGCCCTTGGTGGCGGCCTCGAACTGGCGCTCGGCAGCCATTACCGCGTCGGCATGAAGGGCGCCAAGGTCGGCCTGCCGGAAGTCCATATCGGCCTGATCCCCGGCGCTGGCGGCACACAGCGCCTGCCCCGCCTGATCGGCTTCGAAGCTGCAGCAGACATTGCCACCTCCGGACGTCAGGTCTCCGCCGGAGAAGCCCTCAAGCTCGGCATCTTCGATCTGCTCGACGAAGGCACCGACCCCCAGGCCGCCGGCCTCGCCTTTGCGCGCAAGATGATCGACGAGGGCATGCAGCCGCGCCGCATCAGCCAGAACGACGAGAAGGTCGCATCTCGCAGGGGCGACAAGGATTTCTTCGACGGCATGCGGGCCGCCGTCGCCGGAAAGGCGCGCGGCCAGATTTCGCCCGTCGCCTGCATCGATGCGCTGGAGCTTGCGGCCAACGTTCCCTTCGCGGACGGCATGAAGGGCGAGCGCGCCATCTTCATGAAGCTCCTCGCCGATCCACAGCGCGAAGCCCTCGTCCACGCCTTCTTCGCCGAACGCGCCGTCTCCAAGGTGCCCGGCCTTGAAGCGGGCCAGACCAAGGAGATCAAAAAGGCCGGCGTCATCGGCGGCGGCACGATGGGCTCGGGCATCACGCTGTCCATGCTCTTCGCCGGCCTGCCGGTCACCATGGTCGAGCGCGACGAGGAACAGGCCGCGCGCGGCCGCGCCAATGTCGAAAAGGTGCTGAACGACGGCGTCGCCCGTGGCAAATACGACCAGGCCTATCGCGACCGCCTCGCCAACGAACTCTATTCGGTAACGACCGACTTCAACGCCCTTTCCGATTGCGACCTCATCATCGAGGCGGCGTTTGAGGACATGGAGGTCAAGAAGGGTGTCTTCACGACGCTCGACAAGGTCGCCAAGCCCGGCGCCATCCTCGCATCCAACACGTCCTATCTCGACATCAACCAGATCGCCGCGATGACCAGCAGGCCGGAAAGCGTGCTCGGCCTGCACTTCTTCTCGCCAGCCCACATCATGAAGCTTCTGGAAATCGTCGTCGCCGACAAGACGTCCCCGGACGCGCTGGCCACCGGCTTTGCGCTCGCCAAGAAGCTCGGCAAGACCGGCGTGCGCGCCGGCGTCTGCGACGGCTTCATCGGCAACCGCATTCTGGAACGCTATCTCCGCATCGCCGCCCACATGGTCGAGGAAGGCACGAGCCCCTATGCCATCGACAAGGCCGTGGTCGATTTCGGCTATCCGATGGGTCCGCACCAGATGGGCGACCTTGCCGGCCTCGACATCGGCTTCATGGCCCGCAAGCGCCGCATCGCCGAGGGCTACAAGGGCCGCTATGCCTTTGAATATCTGGACTGGCTCGCCGAACAGGGCCGCTTCGGCCAGAAGACCGGCCGCGGCTGCTACATCTACCCCGCCGGCGCGCGCAAGGGCATCGAGGACCCGGAATTCCTCGCCGCCATCGAGGATATCCGGAAAAAGAAGGGCATCCCCCAGAAGCCGGAACTCTCTGCCGACGAGATCATGCGCCGCTACATGGCCGCCATGATCAACGAAGGTGCGAAAGTGGTCGAGGAGGGCATTGCGCTGCGCCCGCTCGACGTCGACGTCGTCATGCTCGCCGGCTATGGTTCCCCCCGCTATCGCGGCGGCCCGATGAAATATGCCGACATGCAAGGGCTGGACAAGGTTCTCGCGGATATCCGCGAGTTTGGCAAGGAAGACCCGGATTTCTGGGCTCCGGCGAAGCTGATCGAGGATCTGGTGGCAAGCGGCAAGAATTTCTCGAGCCTCAATGGGGCCGAGTAAAGGAAACAACTGAGTGCAGACAAAGACCCCCTCACCAACAAAATCTATGACTTGGCTGAAGCCAAGATCATGATTTTGTATCCTCTCCCACAAGGGGAGAGGCAGGCTGCGGCGCCACCTCTCCCCTTGTGGGAGAGGACGTCATTTCAACATCTTAGCTTCAGCTAAGTGTTAGAAATGACTGGTGAGGGGGTTGGTTGTCTGGAAACGTCTGAATTCAAAGGAAACCACACGATGCGCGAAGCCGTCATTCTCTCCACCGCCCGTACGGGCATCACCAAGGCCTTCCGGGGCGAACTTAATGCGACCCATGGGGCCGATTTCGGCGCAGCTGCCGCAAAGGCCGCCGTCGAGCGCTCCGGCATTGACCCCAACCTGCTCGAAGACGCGATCTTCGGCTGCGGCATGCCGGAAAGTGCGACCGGCGGCAACATTGCCCGCCATATCGGCGTCCGCGCCGGCCTGCCCCTTTCAATGACCGGCGGCACGGTGTCGCGCCATTGCGGCTCCGGCCTGTTTGCTATTGCCCAGGCCGCGTCCCAGATCACGCAATATGGCGCGCCGGCCATGCTGGCGGGCGGGCTGGAATCCATCTCCATCGTCCAGAGCCACCTGAACATGTTCATGTACCAGAACGACTGGATGCTCGAACACAAGCCGGCCATGTACATGCCGATGATCGAGACCGCCGACATCGTGGCGGCCCGCTACAATGTCTCGCGCGAGGCGCAGGACGAGTATTCCTATCAGAGCCAGATGCGCACGGCAGAGGCCCAGAAGGCCGGCCGCTACGCCGACGAGATCATCTCCATGTCCACGAAGATGGCCGTGCAGGACAAGGAAACCAAGGCGATCAGCTATCACGAGGTGACCTTCGACAAGGACGGCTGCAACCGCCCGTCCACGACGCTTGAAGGCCTGCGGGCGCTCGAACCCGTGCGTGGCCCCGGCCAGTTCGTCACCGCCGGCAACGCCTCGCAGCTCTCGGACGGCGCCTCCGCCTCCGTCCTGATGGAAGCGAAGGAAGCCGAGAAGCGCGGGCTGGAGCCGATGGGCGCGTTTCGCGGCTTCGTGGTTGCCGGTTGCGAACCCGACGAAATGGGCATCGGCCCCGTCTTCGCCGTTCCGAAGCTGCTGGAACGCGCCGGCCTCAAGGTCTCCGATGTCGGCCTCTGGGAGCTCAACGAAGCCTTCGCGAGCCAGGCGCTCTATTGCCGCGACCGCCTCGGCATCGATCCGGCGATCTACAACGTCAACGGTGGGTCCATTTCGATCGGCCATCCGTATGGTATGACAGGTGCACGGCAGGTGGGCCATGTGCTCTACGAAGGCAAGCGTCGCGGCATCAAATACGCCGTCGTGACCATGTGCATTGCCGGCGGCCAGGGCGCAGCCGGGCTTATCGAAATCTTCTGATCGGAGGCAGTCATGGACCTGAACTTCTCTCCCGAAGACCTCGCCTTTCAGGCCGAGGTCCGCGCCTTCCTCAAGGCGGAATTGTCGCCGGCGCTCGCCGACAAGGTGCGCCACAACAAGACGCTGACCAAGGAAGACATGGTCGGCTGGCACGCCACGCTCAACAAGCGCGGCTGGCTGGCGCAGGATTGGCCGAAGCAATATGGCGGGGCCGACTGGACGCCGGTGCAGCAGCAGATCTTCGATGACGAGGCCTCTGCCGCCGGCGCGCCGCGCATCATTCCTTTCGGGCTCAAGATGCTCGCCCCCGTGCTGATGAAATTCGGCTCGGAAGAACAGAAGGCGCATTATCTGCCGCGCATTCTCGACGGCACCAACTGGTGGTGCCAGGGCTATTCGGAACCGGGCGCCGGTTCCGACCTCGCCTCGCTGAAGACGCGCGCAGTGCGCGACGGCGACCATTATGTGATCAACGGCCAGAAGACCTGGACGACGCTCGGACAGTACGCCGACATGATCTTCTGCCTCGTGCGCACCGGCACCGAAGGCAAGCCGCAGGAAGGCATTTCCTTCATTCTGGTCGACATGAAGACCCCCGGCATCACCGTGCGCCCGATCATCCTTCTGGAAGGCACGCACGAGGTCAACGAAGTCTTCTTCGACAATGTCCGCGTGCCGGCCGAAAACCTGATCGGCGAGGAGAACAAGGGCTGGACCTATGCCAAATATCTCCTGACCCACGAGCGCACCAACATCGCGGGCGTCGGCGCATCCAAGGCGGCGCTCGCCGAGGTGAAGCGCATCGCCAAGGCCGAAACGGTGCGCGGCGTGCCGCTCGCCGACGACACCGCTTTCGCCGCCCGCATCGCACAGGTGGAAATGGAGCTCGACGCGCTCTCGACCACCAATCTCCGCGTTCTTTCCTCGCCGGATGCGGCGGCCTCTGCCGGACCGATCTCTTCCATGCTGAAGATCAAGGGCACAGAAATCCGCCAGGCGATCAACGATCTCGCCCGCCGCGCTATCGGCCCCTATGCCATGCCCTTCGTCTCCGAAGCGCTGGAAGAAGGCTTTAACGGCGAGCCCATCGGCCCCGATTACGCCCTCGGCGTCGCGCCCGATTACTTCAACAACCGCAAGATCACCATCTTCGGCGGCTCGAACGAAATCCAGCGCGGCATCATCTCGAAAATGGTCATGGGACTGTAAGGGGAGCAAGGCACATGAACTTTACCCACACGGAAGAACGCCAGCTCTTCAAGGACTCGGTCGCGCGCTTCATCGCCGACACCTACACGCTGGACGCCCGCAACAAGGCCGCCGAAACCGATCTCGGCTTCAGCGCGGAGAAATGGGCGCAATTTGCCGAACTTGGCGCCATCGGCGCGCTGTTTTCGGAAGAGGACGGCGGCTTCGGCGGCGCACCGTTTGACGTCACGGTTCTGTTTGAAGAACTCGGCCGCGGCCTCGTCAATGAACCTTTCCTCGCCACCGCCATCCTCGGCGGCGGGCTGATTGCCGAACTCGGCAATGCCGAGCAAAAGGCCGTCATCGAAGAGGTCATCGCCGGCACGAAGCAGCTTGCCTTTGCCCATGGCGAACCGAAGAGCCGCTACGATGCCAGCCATGTCGAGGCGACCGCCAAGAAGTCCGGCGACGGCTATGTCATCAACGGCGCAAAGGCCGTGGTGCTGAATGGCGGTGCTGCCGACACGCTCATCGTCTCCGCCCGCTCCTCGGGAGCTGCGTGGGATGAAGACGGCCTCTCGCTCTTCCTCGTCCCCGCCGATGCGACAGGCGTCACGCGCCACTCCTATCCCTCCATCGACGGCCTCCACGCCGCCGAAATCCAGCTCGACAACGTGACAGTCGGCGCGGATGCGCTGCTGGGCGCGGAAGGCAAGGCGTGGCCGGCCATCGAGAACGTCATCGCGCGGGCCAATCTGGCGCTCGCCTCGGAGGCCATCGGCGCGATGGAAGTCGCCCGCGACATGACAATCGAATACTTGAAGACCCGCAAGCAGTTCGGCGTCGTCATCGGCAAGTTCCAGGCGCTGCAACACCGCATGGCGACCGTGCTTCTGGAAATCGAGCAGGCCCGCTCCTCCGTCATCAACGCCGCCGGCCGTTTCGACGGCTCCCGCGTCGAACGGGAAATGGCCGTTTCAGCCGCCAAGACGCTCGCCGGCAAGATCGGTCGTCTGGTCGCCGAAGAGGCCATCCAGATGCATGGCGGCATCGCCATGACCTGGGAATATGCCGTCGGGCATTTTGCCAAGCGTCTGGTGATGATAGACCACATGTTCGGCGACGTGGACTACCATGTCGCGCGCTATGTCGCTCTGTCGAAGGAAGCAGCGTAAGTGCAGGCACTGGTCTTGGAAGAAAAGGGCCGGTTGAGCCTCAGGGATTTCCCCATGAGCCTCGACCTCGGCCCGCATGACGTCCGCATCGCGATTCACACGGTCGGCATCTGCGGCTCGGACGTGCATTACTACACCCACGGAAAGATCGGCCCCTTCGTGGTGAAGGAGCCGATGATCCTCGGGCATGAGGCGGCCGGCACAATCACGGCGATCGGCGCGGAGGTCAGCCACCTCAAGGTCGGCGACCGCGTCTGCATGGAGCCGGGCATTCCGGACCTCAACTCGAAGGCGGTGCGGCTCGGCATGTACAATGTCGATCCCGCCGTCCGCTTCTGGGCAACCCCGCCGGTCCACGGCTGCCTGACGCCCGAAGTCGTCCACCCCGCCGCCTTCACCTTCAAGCTGCCGGACAATGTCAGCTTTGCCGAAGGCGCGATGGTAGAGCCTCTGGCCGTCGGCATCCAGGCGGCCCTCAAGGCCGGTATCAAGCCGGGCGACACCGCCGTCGTCATGGGCGCTGGCCCCATCGGCATGATCACCGCGCTTTCCGCACTCGCCGGCGGCTGCTCCCGCGTCATCGTCTCCGATGTCGCCCAGCCGAAGCTCGACATCATCGGCGCCTATCCGGGCATTGAAACGGTGAATGTGCGTAACACCAAGCTTGTGGATTGCGTGCGTGCAACGACCGAAGGCTGGGGCGCCGATATCGTCTTCGAAGCCTCGGGCGCAGCACCCGCCGTGCTCGACGTTGCCAATGTCGTCGCCCCCGGCGGCACCTGCGTCATGGTCGGCATGCCTGTCGATCCCGTCCCGGTCGACATCGTCGGCCTGCAGGCAAAGGAAGCAACGCTCAAGACGATCTTCCGCTACGCCAATGTCTATGACCGCGCGATTGCCCTGATCGCTTCGGGCAAGATCGATCTCAAGCCGCTGATCACGGAGACATTCGCGTTCAAGGATTCGGTCGCAGCGTTTGACCGCGCGGTGGAAGCCCGGCCGACGGACGTGAAGTTGCAGATTGTATTGTGATATTGGGACGAAGGAGCCATCAAGGGGATCGGCTATGTTCGTCCGGTCGTTCGCGAACCTTTGCCGTCGCCTCACACTCGACCGTCATCCTCGCCCCTGTGGCGAGGATCTACTGACAAAACCGCGACTTCGACGGTGCCGAAAGAGCAGTTCGGACGCAGCGAAGTCGCGTTCCAGGCCATTCACGGAGCGGCCGGAGTAACCGTAGCAGATCCTAGGGACAGGCCCTAGGATGACGGATGAGAGGGCATGCGACCCTCTCCCCAAGGGGAGAGGAGAAACAGCGAGGCTGCGGCGATCTCCCGCTTCTCCCCGGCGGGGAGAAGATGTCCGAAGGACAGATGAGGGGGCGGCCCGCAAGGGCCGAACGAATTACGCCCCCAGCGTCACCTCGACACTCGCCCCCTTCTGCCGGTCCGATTCTTCCGCCGCATCGAGCAGGAACTGCAGCGCTGCACCCCGCTCGAAATCCGGGATCATCGGCCCTTCGCCCTTGATGGCGTCGATGAAGACCTCATAGACCTTCTTCACAGCCGGCGTCTCGATCTCGCGCCAGGTCTGCGTCGCCATGTCCTGCGCGCCAAGGCAGGCGAGCAACTTGCTCTCGTTCTGGATGTAGCGCACTTCCAGCCCGCCGCCATCGCCATAAATGGAGAGCTTGAGGTCGTTGTGGTGGCCGGAGGCGAAGCGCGTCGCGGTGACGGTGCCCATCGCGCCGTTGGCCAGCTCGATATGCGAAACGAAGCTGTCGTTCACGTCGAGATCATATTCGCCGATCCGGTTTCCTTCGGCCTTTTCGAAGGTCTTGAGCCGCCCGGAGATCGAGACCGGGAAACTGCCGGCAATGAAGGTCGCATAGTCGAGAATGTGAATGCCGACATCGCCCAGCACGCCCTTGGAGCCATGCTTGGACGAGAGCCGCCAAAGCCACTGCGGCTCGGTGCGCCAGTCGCCCCAGGCCGCCTGCGTCAGCCAACTCTGGAGATACTGTGCCTCGAAATGCCGGACCGGGCCGATCATTCCCTTCGCCACCATCTCGGCGGCGCGCTGCAGCGCTGCCCCATTGCGGTAGGACAGGTTGACCATGTTGACGACGCCGGCGGCCTTGGCGGCATCCGCCATTTCCTTCGCCTTCGCATACTCGGTCGAGAGCGGTTTCTCGCAAAGAACATGCTTGCCGGCCTTCAACAGTGCCAGCGTGGTCACGTAATGCGCCGAATCCGGCGTCACATTCGTCGCCGCATCGAACTCGCCCCAAGCCAAGGCTTCATCAAGCGTGGCAAAGCGGTGCTCGATCTGGTGCTTGTCGCAGAAAGCCTCAAGCTGTACCGGTCGTGTGTCCACACCCGCGACAACCTCGACGCCTTCGATGGCCTTGAAGGCCTCGGCGTGGTTGTTGGCCATGCCGCCGGTGCCGAGAATGAGAAGTCTGATCGTCATGTCCGGCACTCCTTACCGCAGGCCCTGCTCGCCGGCCTGATGCAGCTTCGGGCCGCGCTCCTCGATCTTTTCCGGCGCCTTGTCGACCGGCACATTCGGCGCATCGGTCGGCTTGGCGACGCGCGCCATCGGGTTATAGGCCCACTTCACCGCGTTGCGGATCACGGTCTGCACATTGGCATCGTGATAGGTCGGATAGGTCTCGTGGCCGGGGCGGAAGTAGAAGACATTGCCCGCGCCACGCTTGTAGGTGAGGCCCGAACGGAACACTTCCCCGCCCTGGAACCAGCTGACGAACACCGTTTCCAGGGGCTCCGGCACGCCGAAGGGCTCGCCATACATTTCCTCGTTCTCGAGCTCGAAATGGTCCGGCAGGCCGGCTGTGATCGGATGGTTTCGGCTCGTCACCCACAGCCGCTCGCGCTCGCCGGCTTCGCGCCAGGTGAGATTGCAGGGCGCGCCCATCAGCCGCTTGAAGGGCTTCGAAAAATGCGCCGAATGCAGGAAGATCATGCCCATGCCGGACCAGACCGCCTCGCAGACGCGCTCGACGATCTTGTCGTCAACCTGCCCATGCGCCGCATGGCCCCACCACACGAGAACGTCGGTCTCGGCCAGCCGCTCTTCCGTCATACCATGCTCGGCATCCTGCAGCACGACAGACGAAGCCGAAATACCTTCGTTCCTGTTGAGCGCCGAGGCGATGCAATTGTGCATGCCATCCGGATAGATCCCGCGGACGGTTTCATTCTTCTGCTCGTGGACGTTCTCGCCCCAGACGGTGACGCGGATGGTCATGACTCTCTCCCTGATTGATTTGGCTGAATGGTGTTGGCTGACTGTGCCAAGAGAAACGACGCGGCACAAGGAAAAATCCAAAGCGCTTTGGAACTCACAAGAACACAGTTTGTTTCAGGCAGAATTATGAGTACGGAGAGGATTTCAGCGCCGCCGCTCGGCCCGGATCAGGATCGCGCCGCCGACCAGCGACAAAGCCGCCATGGCAAACCAGGTGAGCGCATAGGACAGATGCGAATTGGGGAAGCTCACGATGGTAAGGCCGCCCACCGGAAGGCCGCCGGGATTGGGTGTCGCATCCGCATCGATGAAAAAGGGCGCCACATGGGTAAGCCCTGCCGTCTTGCCCATCGCCTCGACATCGCGCGAATACCAACGTCCGTCGGCCGGATCATTGGAACGAAGCAGCGTACCGCCAGGTTCGGTGATCCGCAGCAGACCCGTCACCTGCACCAAGCCCGCAGGGTCGCCCTCTGCGCGACTGGCAGCATCCTTGCGGTCCGTCGGTACCCAGCCGCGATTGATGTAGACCACAGCGCCGCTCTCGATCTGCAGGGGAGTGAGAACCCAATATCCGGGCCCGCGCTCGGTCGAGGCATAGACGAGCGCGCTCTTGTCATGAAGGAAGCGGCCGGAGGCCGTGACGTGGCGGTATTCGTCATTGGCTGCATTCACGGCGGGCCATGACGCCTCATCAGGAATTGAGGTCGCATCCGCGTGCACGCGCGCATCGACGCGCGCGATCAGGTCGAGCTTCCACGAGAGTCTTTCGACCTGCCAGACGCACAAGCCAACGAAGGTGGCGAAAAAGAAGAGGGTGAGAAGGCCGATGCCGATGAGGCGCGATTTGCGCGGGGCCTTCGGAGCCTTGCTTTCGGAGATGGGCATGTCGTTCATGATTTCGAACCTCCCCTCCCCGCAGTTGTACAGCAAGAAAACAGCGGCCCGCCGATCAAGCGGGCCGCCATGCGTCAATCAGGGAAGCTGCTTTGCCGCGTCCGGCGTCAGTTCCGGCATCATGTAGGCGTTCAGGTTGTGCATGACCCAGAGCGAGCCCGAGAGCGCGATGAGCACGAGCACGACGGTGAAGAGAAGAGCCATCATGTTCCAGCCGCCTTCGGACTTGGTGTCCATGTGCAGGAAGAAGATCATGTGGACGACGATCTGCACCAGACCCAGGCCCATGATGAAGACCGCCAGAACCGTCTTGTCATCGATGACATTGCCCATCACCAGCCAGAACGGAATGGCCGTCAGGATGACCGACAGCACGAAGCCGGTCATGTAGGAACCGAACGTGCCGTGGCTGGCATGATCGCCGTGATGGTGATCATCGTGATGACCGTGATCGCCGTGGGCGTTCGAATGTGCGTGTGACGCCATATCAAAGGACTCCCATGAGATAGACGAAGGAGAAGACGCCGATCCAGATGACGTCCAGGAAGTGCCAGAACATGCTGAGCGTCATCAGACGGCGCTTGTTGGCAGCCGTCACGCCGAACTTGCTGAGCTGCACCATCAGCACAGCCATCCAGACAAGACCGCAGGTCACGTGCAGACCGTGGGTGCCGACCAGCGTGAAGAAGGACGACAGGAAGGCGCTGCGCCAGGGACCCGCACCTTCTTCGATCAGGTGATGGAACTCATAGAGTTCGATTCCCAGGAAGCAGGCACCGAAGAAGAAGGTCACGATCAGCCAGCTGATCAGCTGTCCCTTGTTGCCCTTTTCCATCTCCAGCATGGCAAAGCCGTAGGTGATGGAGGAGAAGAGCAGCATGGCGGTGTTGATCGCCACCAGCTTCAGGTCGAACAGCTCCTTCGCCGACGGTCCGCCGGCGAAGGAATGGCCGAGAACGGCATAGGTGGCAAACAGGATCGCGAAGATGAGGCAGTCGCTCATCAGGTAGATCCAGAAGCCGATCATCGTGCTCTGCTCGGGATGGTGCTCCTCCTTCATGTAGAAGGTGAGCTCTCCAGCCGGCTGCGCGTTATGCATGGTGTTGGCGCTCATCGGCTCACTCCGCGGGCAGCATTTGCGTACGGCGGGCTTCTACGGCAGCGACCTCGTCGGCCGGGATGTAGAAGTCGCGGTTGTAGTTGAAGGTGTGGTGGATCGTGGTCGCGATGATCGCCAGGAAGGACACGATCGCCAGCCACCAGATATGCCAGACCATGGCGAAACCGAACACGACGCTCAAGCCACCGAGGATTGCGCCCGTGCCGGTGTTCTTCGGCATGTGGATCGGGATGAAGCCGGAAAGCGGACGCTTGTAACCGTTCTTCTTCATGAACCACCATTCGTCGACGTCGTGCACGACCGGCGTGAAGGCGTAGTTGTAGGCCGGCGGCGGCGACGATGTCGACCATTCCAGCGTACGCGCATCCCACGGATCGCCCGTCTCGTCGCGGAGTTCATCGCGCTTCCAGACCGAATAGAGGATCTGGATGATGAAGGAACCGATACCGAGCAGGATCAGGAAGGCGCCGAAGGCGGCGATAATGAACCAGATCTGCAGGGACGGATCGTCGAACTGGCTCATGCGGCGCGTCACGCCCATCAGGCCGAGCACGTAGAGCGGCATGAAGGCGAAGTAGAAGCCAATGAACCAGAACCAGAAGGACATCTTGCCCCAGAACGCATTGAGACGGAAGCCGAAGGCCTTAGGGAACCAGAAGTTGATGCCGGCGAAGACGCCGAACACCACGCCGCCGATGATCACGTTATGGAAGTGCGCGATCAGGAACAGCGAATTGTGCAGCACGAAGTCGGCCGGGGGAACGGCAAGCAGAACGCCGGTCATGCCGCCGATGACGAAGGTCACCATGAAGCCGATCGTCCACAGCATCGGGACTTCGTATTTGATGCGGCCGTGATACATCGTGAACAGCCAGTTGAACATTTTCGCGCCCGTCGGGATCGAAATGATCATCGTGGTGATGCCGAAGAAGGAGTTCACGCTTGCGCCCGAACCCATGGTGAAGAAGTGGTGCAGCCACACGAGATAGGACAGGATCGTGATGACCACGGTCGCGTAGACCATCGAGGTGTAGCCGAACAGGCGCTTGCGTGCGAAGGTCGAAACCACTTCCGAGAACACGCCGAAGACCGGCAGAACCAGGATATAGACTTCCGGGTGGCCCCAGATCCAGATCAGGTTCACGTAGAGCATGGCGCTGCCGCCATCCGTGTTCGTGAAGAAATGCGTGCCGACGTAACGATCGAGCGTCAGCAGGGCGAGCACGGCCGTCAGAACCGGGAAGGCAGCAACGATCAGGATGTTGGTGCAGAAGGCGGTCCAGGTGAAGATCGGCATCTTCATCATGGACATGCCCGGCGCGCGCATCTTGAGAATGGTCGCGATCAGGTTCACGCCTGACAGCAAGGTCCCGATACCCGCGACCTGCAGCCCCCAGATGTAATAGTCGACCCCGACGTCAGGACTGTAGGTGATATCGGAGAGCGGCGGATAGGCCAGCCAGCCCGTCTTGGCGAATTCGCCGACGAACAGCGAGATCATCACGATGATACCGCCAGCGACCGTCATCCAGAACGAGAAGTTGTTGAGGAACGGGAAGGACACGTCGCGGGCGCCGATCTGCAGCGGCACCACGAAGTTCATCAGACCCGTCACGAACGGCATGGCCACGAAGAAGATCATGATCACGCCATGGGCAGTGAATATCTGGTCGTAGTGGTGCGGCGGGAAATATCCCTCATGCCCGTTGAAGGCAATCGCCTGCTGGAAGCGCATCATGAGCGCGTCGGCGAAGCCGCGCAACAGCATGACGATCGCGAAGACGATATACATGATACCGATCTTCTTGTGGTCGATCGAGGTGAACCACTCCTTCCAGAGATAGCCCCAGAGACGGAAATAGGTGAGCGCCCCCAGAACGGCGAGACCGCCGATCGCGACCCCGATAAAGGTCACAACCAGGATAGGTTCGTGATAGGGAATGGCTTCGAGAGTAAGCTTCCCGAACAGCAATGATGTCCAATCCGTAGTCATCGGATTACCTCAACTTCGTTCTTGCAAATGAAACGGTGTTCAACCGGCCGCTGGGAGCGCCGAAGCGCAGGACAGAGCGGCCGGGATCATATCGAATATACGACTCAGGTGGCCGGACGGATGGCCTTTTCTTCACGGGCCGCGGTTGTCGGCTCGGGGATGCGGCAGATCAGACCCTTGTCCATCGCCATCATCTCGCTCATGCACATCTTGCCGGGCTCGACGCACATGTCGACGATCGCGCCGTAAAGCGACGAATCGGTCGAGGCATAGTGGCGAACCGGATCCTTGATGCTCGGCTTTTCCAGCTGCATGTAGGTCGGACGATCAAGCTTGGTTCCGCTGGCCTTGACGTCGGCAACCCACTTGTCGAAGCCGGCCTGGTCGAGACCGTGGAACTTGAAGCGCATGTGGGAGAAACCGGCGCCGGAATAGTTGGCAGAGAAGCCTTCATATTCGCCGGGCTTGTTGATCACGGCGTGGAGCTTCGTCTCCATACCTGCCATGGCGTAGATCTGGCCGGCAAGCGCGGGGATATAGAAGGAGTTCATCACCGAAGCGGACGTGATCTTGAAGCGGATCGGCGTATTGACCGGTGCGGCGAGCTCATTGACGGAGGCGATGCCAAGCTCCGGATAGATGAAGAGCCACTTCCAGTCGAGGGCCACCACTTCGACCGTCATCGGCTTATAGTCCGCCGACAGCGGCTGATCTGCGGAGATACGGTCAAGCGGACGGTAGGGGTCGAGCGTATGCGTGCTGATCCATGTGATCGCGCCAAGCGCGATGATGATTGCCAGCGGCGCAGACCAAATCACGACTTCGAGCCGGGTTGAATGATGCCATTCGGGATCATACTTGGCGGTCTGGTTCGACTGGCGATAGCGCCAGGCGAAAAACAGCGTCAGGAAGATCACGGGAACCACGATCAGGAGCATGAGGACCGTCGAGACAACGATCAGGTCACGCTGCTGCGCCGCGATATCGCCCGAAGGCGACATGACTACCATGTTGCAGGAAGCAAGAGGCAAGGCAAGCGCAGCAATAAGCGCAGCCTTTGATAACATCTTTGTTTCAGGTCGCATTTTTCGATTCCAGCTTCATCCCTTCCCTCCCGAAACGGGCAGGTAAATGATCTGGATCAATAAGGCCATAGGCTGTGTTGCCGCACCGCAAGAAAAATTGTGGCAGATTTAAGCCTTTTGCGTTCGCTAACACTTTAACAGATTGATGCAGAACATTTTTTTCGGATTGCGCTGCAATTGCTCATGAGGCCATTTGACGCAGCAATTTTGCAGGCGCATAGTGTGTTCGAGGCGCTGTTTCGGGGGTCGAACCAATTTGGGAGAATTTGGTTCGAAACAAAATCCCGGGAGCCGCGTTTTCTGCAGGAGGAGCAGCCCATGAGTTCATACATTGCATCAGCAGACCAGCCCCGTTCGCACTCGCCGAGTTCGGCGTCCATAGAGCGCGATGCGCGGCGTATCAATGCCGACTCCACGACCGATCCCGGCAATATCGCGCTGGGCGTGATCATTGGTCGGTCTTCGGAGTTCTTCGACTTCTTTGTCTACGGGATCGCCTCGGTCCTTGTTTTCCCACAATTTTTCTTCCCCTTCACCGATCATCTGACAGGCACCCTCCTGTCGTTCGCGGTGTTCTCGCTCGCCTTCCTGGCCCGGCCTGTTGGCACGGTGGTTTTCACCGCCATCGACCGTGCTTATGGCCGAGGCACGAAGCTGATCGCCGCTCTCCTGATTCTCGGAGGCTCGACGGCCTCCATGGCCTTCCTGCCCAGCTACAACGAAGTCGGGAAATGGGCGATTGTCATGCTGATCGTCTTCCGTCTAGGCCAGGGTTTCGCTCTCGGCGGCGCCTGGGACGGTCTTGCCTCGCTTCTGGCTCTGAACGCACCGCAGAGCCGTAGAGGCTGGTACGCAATGATGCCGCAGCTCGGCGCGCCGATCGGCTTCATCTTCGCCGCCGGCCTGTTCGCCTACTTCCACTCCGCCCTCAATGCGGCAGACTTCCTGGAGTGGGGCTGGCGCTATCCGTTCTTCGTCGCCTTCGCGATCAATGTCGTCGCCCTCTTTGCCCGCCTGCGCCTGGTTGCGACCACCGAGTTCGGCGCCTTGCTCGACCGCGCCGAATTGGCGCCCGTCCGCACCGTCGACCTGGTGAAGAACCATGGCATCGACCTGCTGATCGGCACGTTCACGCCGCTCGCCAGCTTCGCCATGTTCCACCTCGTCACGATCTTCTCTCTGAGCTGGGTGACCCTGACAACCGACCACGACATTTCCGGCTTCCTGCTGGTGGAACTGGTCGGCGCAATCGTCGGCACGGGCACGATCATCCTGTCAGGCCTTCTCGCCGACAAAATCGGTCGCCGTGGTCAGCTTTCGGTGGCTGCCGTTCTGATCGCGATCTTCAGCATCATCGCCCCCGTCCTGCTCTCCTATGGTTCGCGCGGTCTTGATGCCTTCGTGATCATCGGGTTTGCCCTGCTCGGCCTGTCCTTCGGTCAGGCTGCGGGAGCTGTCGCCTCGCGCTTCGGCAAGGTCTATCGCTACTCCGGTGCGGCGCTGACTTCGAACATGGCTTGGCTGATCGGCGCCGGCTTTGCGCCGCTGGTGGCTCTTGGTCTCGCGACCTCCTTCGGCGTTGCCTATGTCGGCATGTATCTGTTGTCCGGCGCGGTCTGCACGCTCGGCGCGATTGCCTTCAGCCGCAAACTGGACACGATGGACGACTGAGCCGGCATCGGCCATTTTCATCGGAGCGGCGCCTTTCGGGGCGCCGTTTTTGTTTCAGGATACCTCGAACTTCGACGCCAGCGACGCCGACAATTGCGCGGCGAAGCGCGCCGCCGCGACCGGCAGGGTGCGTCCCTTCAACTGCCCCATGTAAAGCACGCCCGCCGGCACGTCACGCCGATCGAGCGGCCGCGAGACTAGCTCGCCCGTGCTCGTCTGCTGCGACAGGCCGATGGGAATCTGGAAGGAGAGAATGTTCTCCGCCACCGCATGATTCCGCAGAAATTCGAAACTGTCGGACTCGATCACCGGCTCCACCCTGACCGAGGCTGCCAGCATGGCTATGTCGATGAGGTGCCGCACGCCATAGGGCGCGGTTGGCAGCGCGATCGGATAGGCCAGACAATCGCTGAGGCGCAGAACCTGTTTCGCCGTCAGAGGATGCCCCTGCCCCATCACCACATGGACCGGCTGAAAGACACGCATCAGTGTCATGAAGTCAGCCAGCCGCACAGGCTCGAACACAATGGCGATATCGGCCGTGTGATCGACCAGCGCCCGCTCCGCCGCCTCGCGATCGCGCACATGCACGCCAAAGGTCACGTTCGGGTGCTCCTTGCGATAGAGCGCTATCTCCATCGGCAGAAAGTAGGGCAGGAGGGCCTGGCTGCACGCGATCGAAACGTGGCCGCGACGAACCCCGGACAGGTCGGCGATCTGGGAGCGCACGCGCTCCATGTCGGACATCTGGTTGCGGATGTGATGAATCAGAAGCTCACCCGCACTTGAGAGCCGCACCCCATGCGGCAGTCGCTCGAAGATGGGCACGCCCAGCTCATCTTCAATGGCAAGAATCCGCCGATTGAGCGCGGTTGAGGTTATTGCCAGGCTTTCTGCGGCGCCACGGATGGAGCCCGCTTTCACCACGGCATCGATATAGCGAAAGGTCGTCAGGTGGCGCATCGTCATCCCCATCGCTGCTGCATTTTTTGCAGCAGCCTGGCCAAAACATAGCACAAGACATTTGCACCGCCATCCGAATAACGTGTGCCTGAAATTGAGGCGCGACAGTCTCTCAGGAGGACCAGGGCGCGCAGAGCAGACCATTTTTCATTTACAGGAACCGCACCGGGGAGCATTGCAATGACGAAAATCTGGACACCCAATCGCCGCCAATTCCTCAAGACCTCCGCCGGCGTCGCCGGTCTTGCCGCCGCCTCCAGCATCCTGCCGGCCGGCGTCGCCCGCGCCGCCGGCCTGACGGTCGGCTTCATCTATGTCGGCGCTAAGGATGATTATGGTTACAACCAATCGCATGCCGAAGGCGCTGCCGTCGTCAAGCAAATCCCGGGCGTGAAGGTCGTCGAGGAAGAGCGGGTGCCGGAGACCGTCGACGTGCAGAAGACGATGGAGTCGATGATCAATTTCGACGGCGCTTCCCTCCTCTTCCCCACCTCCTTCGGCTATTTCGACCCCCACATTCTGACGCTCGCGCCAAAGTACAAGGACGTCCGCTTCGAGCATTGCGGCGGGCTCTGGACACCGAAGAACCCGACAAATGTCGGCTCCTATTTCGGCTACATCGGCATGGGCCAATATCTGAACGGCATCGCGGCCGGCCATGCGACGAAGTCGAAGAAGATCGGTTTCGTCGCAGCCAAGCCGATCCCGCAGGTGCTCCTCAACATCAACTCCTTCCTGCTTGGCGCGCGCGCCGTCGACCCCACCATCACCTGCCAGGTGATCTTCACCGGCGAATGGTCGCTCGCGGTCAAGGAAGCCGAAGCCACGAACGCGCTGGCCGACCAGGGCGTCGACGTCATTACCTGCCATGTCGACGGGCCGAAGGTGGTCATGGAAACCGGTGCTGGCCGTGGCATGTATCTCTGCGGTTATCACGCCAACCAGTCGAAGCTCGCACCGGAAAAGTACCTCACGGGTGCGGAATGGAACTGGGGCAAGGTCTATACCGACATGGTCAATGCGACGCTCAAGGGCGAGACGATCCCCAACTTCGTGCGCGGCGGCCTTGCCGAAGGCTTCATCAAGATGAGCCCGCTCGGCCCTGCGGTCAGCGAAGCCTCGCGCAAGCAGTTCGAAGATACCAAGGCGCAGATCCTGAAAGGCGGCTTCTCCGTCATCAAGGGGCCGCTCAAGGACAACAAGGGCAATGTGGTTGCCAAGGAAGGCGAGGCCTTCGCCGAGACCGACGTCAAGCTCGAGAGCATGGACTACCTCGTCGAGGGTGTTGTCGGCTCGACGTCGTAAAGACGTGTGAAGCCCCTCAGCCCAGGTGGATGAGGGGCGGACCGAAGGGCCGGACGAAACGACGAACCGGCCACGCGCTTCCAGCGGCGCGCGGCTCCCCTTGAAGACCTTAGGGAACAACAGGCCATGACCACCGAAGCAGGACTTGCCGGCCCCGCGACTGGGGCGATGAATGCCGAGACGGCCGAAACGCTCGGCCGCAAGCTGGACGCACTGTTTCTGCCACTCGCCGCGCTTCTCGTCGGCATGCTGATCTTCTCGCTTTTCCTGCTCGCGCTCGGCAAATCGCCGTTTGAGTTTTTCGCGCTCGTCTACAAGGCCGGCTTCGGCACCGGCTTCTCCTGGACGAACACGCTGGCTCGTGCCGCGCCACTCCTGTTGGCAGCGTTGTGCGTGGCGCTGCCTGCCCGCCTGGGCCTCGTCATCATCGGCGGAGAAGGCGCAATCGTCCTCGGTGGCGTGGCCGCCGGCGCGGTCGCGATGCTGGCGCCCGGCCTGCCAGGTCCGATCGGCATCCTGGCCATGGCCATCGCCGCTGCTCTCGTCGGCGGCGCCTGGATCGGCGGCATCGGCGCGCTCCGTCACCTGCGCGGCGTCAACGAAACCATCTCCTCGCTGCTCATGGCCTATATCGCCATCGCGCTGATGAACCATCTGGTCGAAGGGCCGCTCCGCGATCCCGCCAGCCTCAACAAGCCATCCACCGCGCCGCTGCCCGATGCCTGGCGCATCGGCGAAATCCCCGGCGTCGGTGTTCATTGGGGCCTCGCCGTCGGCATCATCGGCTGCGTGCTCTGCTGGCTGCTCATCGAGCGCACGACCTGGGGCTTCGCTGCCCGCATCGTCGGCGGCAATGTGAAAGCTGCGCAAATTCAAGGCCTTCCGGCGGGTCTCCTGATGATCGGCTTCACCGCGCTCGGCGGTGCCTTCGCAGGGCTCGCCGGCATGTTCGAGGTCGCTGCCGTCCACGGCTCGGCCAATGCTTCGCTCGCCGCCGGTTACGGCTATACGGGCATCCTCATCGCCTTCCTTGCCCGCCATAACGGCCTTGCCATCATCCCCGCCGCCATCGTCTTTGCTGGTTTCGAGGCCTCCAGCGGCCTGATCCAGCGCCGGCTCGACCTGCCGGACGCCACCATCCTCGTGCTCGAAGGCATCGTCTTCATCACCATCCTTCTCTCCGATGCCCTGCAGGACAAGGTCAGCATCGTCAAACTCGTGAAGGGAGCTCGCACATGACGACCGATATCGGCCTCTGGGGCGTGCCCCTTGCCATCCTCGGCGGCGCCATCCGCGTCTCCACGCCCTTCATCTTCGTCTCGGTCGGCGAGGCGCTGACGGAGCGCTCCGGTCGCGTCAATCTCGGCCTCGAAGGCACCCTCGTCTTCGGCGCGATGAGCGGTTATGCGGTTGCCTACCAGACCAATTCCGCCTGGATCGGCCTTCTCGCTGCAGCCTTCTTCGGCATGCTTTTCGGCCTCTTCCACGGCTGGATCTGCAAGCTGCCCAAGGTCAACGACATCGCGCTCGGCATTGCCCTGATGATCTTCGGCTCCGGCCTCGCCTTCTTCTTCGGCAAGCCCTTCATCCAGCCCGTCGCCCCGCATCTCCCGGCCATCTCGCTCGGCTGGTGGTCAGATGTCCCGCAGGTGCAGGCAGCACTTCGCGTCAACGTCCTCTTCATCGCCGGCATCGCACTCGCCATTGCCGCCTCCTGGATGCTCAAGAATACGAAAGTCGGCCTCACCATCCGTGTCGCCGGAGACAGCGCAGACGCCGCCCGCGCGCTGGGCATCGACGTCAACCGCGTCCGTCTCTGGTCCACCGCCGCCGGCGGCGCGCTCGCCGGCATCGGCGGGGCCTATCTCTCGCTCTATTATCCGGGCAGCTGGAACGAAGGCATCTCCTCTGGCCAGGGATTGATGGCTGTGGCGCTCGTCATCTTCGCCCGCTGGAGCCCGATCAACTGCGCCTATGCCTCGCTCCTCTTCGGCGGTGCCGGCGCACTCGGCCCGGCGCTGCAATCAGTCGGCGTCACGCAAGGCTATTACCTCTTCTACGCCGCGCCATATGTCCTGACGCTCGGCCTTCTCATTGCCACCAGTTCGACCACGCGGGCGATGACCTCGGCTCCCGGCGAACTCAGCATCACCAAGTAACGACTGGAGACCTTCTCGATGACCACCGTCAAGGCTGCCCCCTATCTCTGGCCCTATAACGGCGACCTGCGCCCTGAAAACACTGCGCTGATCATCATCGACATGCAGACCGATTTCTGCGGGCCCGGCGGCTATGTCGACAAGATGGGCTATGACCTGTCGCTCACCCGCGCGCCCATCGAGCCAATCAAGAAGGTGCTCACCGCCATGCGCGAAAAGGGCTACCACATCATCCACACCCGCGAAGGCCATCGCCCCGACCTTTCCGACCTGCCGCCCAACAAGCGCTGGCGCTCGCAGCAGATCGGGGCGGGCATCGGCGATCTCGGACCCTGCGGCCGCATCCTCGTGCGCGGCGAACCGGGCTGGGACATTATCGACGAGCTTTATCCGATTGCCGGCGAGATCATCATCGACAAGCCCGGCAAGGGCTCCTTCTGCGCCACCGATCTCGAACTGATCCTGCGCACCAAGGGCATCGAGAACATCATCCTCACCGGCATCACCACCGATGTCTGCGTCTCGACCACGATGCGCGAGGCAAACGATCGCGGCTTCGAATGCCTGATCCTCGAAGACTGCTGCGGCGCGACCGATCCAGGCAACCACGCCGCCGCGATCAAGATGGTCAAGATGCAGGGCGGCGTCTTCGGCTCCGTCTCCGACAGCGAGAAACTGGTGAGTGCCCTGCCATGAACCACGTTCTCGAACGCTCCCCTCACCCGCCGACCCGGGCGCTCTCGCTCGAAACGCTCGGCATGACCATGCGCTTCGGCAATTTCACGGCGCTGCGCGATGTCTCGATCAAGGTGCCCGCCGGCTCCTTCCATGTGCTGCTGGGCGAAAACGGCGCCGGCAAGTCGACGCTCGTCAAATGCATCATGGGCTTCAACCGACCGACCGCCGGCCAGTTGACCATCGACGGCCGCGAAGTCGAGGTTCCCAACCCGCGAGCCGCGCACGATCTCGGGCTGGGCATGGTCTACCAGCATTTCACACTTGTCCCATCGCTCACCGCCGCCGAAAACCTGGTGATCAGCCGCGCCGACGTACCGGCCAAGATCAACTGGGGCCGCGAGCGCGAGGCGCTGGCCGCCTTCATGGCGACAATGCCCTTCCAGGTGCCTCTAGACGTGCCCGTCGGGCGTCTGGCCGCCGGCGAGAAGCAGAAGCTGGAACTGCTGAAGCAGCTCTATCTCGGCCGCAAGTTCCTCATCCTCGACGAACCGACCTCGGTGCTGACGCCATCGGAGGCCGACGAACTGCTGGGCATGGTGCGGGGGCTGACGACGGCGGGCGACCTCACCTGCCTGATGATCAGCCACAAGTTCCGCGAAGTCACAGCCTTTGCCGACGAAGTCTCCGTTCTGCGCCGTGGCGAATATGCCGGCGGCGGCAAGGTTTCGGATCTTTCGACCGCCGACATGGCTGCCATGATGATCGGTGAGAAGGAACTCGTCCGCTCAGCAAAGCGCGTCGAGACTTCCGGGTCTGTCGTGCTCGAAGTGAAGGGCGCGAAGGCCCCCGACCGCTCCGGTTTCAAGACCATCGAGATCGGCGATCTGAAGGTGAAGGCCGGCGAGATCGTCGGCATTGCCGGCATTTCCGGCAACGGCCAGATGGAACTGATGCAGATGCTCGCCGGCCAGCGCCCGCTGGAGGAAGGCGAAATCCGCGTCAAGGATACGCCTTACAAGGCGACCCGCACGGAGGCCCGCAAGTTCAACGTCCGCTACCTGCCGGAAGAACCGCTGAAAAATGCCTGCGCACCGAAGATGACGGTGGCGGAAAACATCTTCTTTCGCGATTTCGACGCCAAAGCCGGCAAGAACCAGTTCTGGCTCGACACCCGCCGCATGATGGCCGAAGCCGCGCGTCTGGTCGGCGAGTACAAGGTGAAGACCGCCTCGCTGGCTTCGCCCATCGCTTCGCTCTCCGGCGGCAATGTGCAGCGCGCGGTGCTGGCCCGCGAACTCACCGGCGAGGTCGATCTACTGGTCATCGCCAACCCCTGCTTCGGCCTCGATTTCTCGGCCGTCGCCGAAATCCGCGCCCGCATCATGGCCGCCCGCAATTCGGGAACCGCCGTGCTGCTGATCAGCGAGGACCTCGACGAAATTCTTGAACTGTCGGACCGAATCCTCGTCATGTCGGAAGGACACCTCGCCTACGAGACACCGGCCGCGAGCGCCGAAATCGGCGAGATCGGCAAATACATGGCAGGGCATCACTGATGGCAACGATCAAGGCACGACCCTTCGACTTCCAACTTGAACCAAAGAAGACGGCGCTCATCGTCATCGACATGCAGCGCGATTTCGTCGAGCCCGGCGGCTTCGGCGAAACACTCGGCAATGACGTCACCCGCCTTCAGGCGATCATCCCGGCAACGGCGGCGCTCATCGCCGGTTTCCGCAAGGCCGGGCTCCCGGTCATTCATACCCGCGAATGCCACCGGCCCGACCTTGCCGACTGCCCGCCCGCCAAGAAGGATCGCGGCAATCCCAAGCTCCGGATCGGTGATCCGGGCCCGATGGGCCGCATCCTGATCTCGGGCGAGCCCGGCGCGGACATTGTACCGGAGCTTTATCCCATCGAAGGCGAGATCGTCATCGACAAGCCCGGCAAGGGCGCATTCTACGCCACCCCGCTTGGAGACCTGCTGAAGGAGCGCGGCATCACCCAGCTCGTCTTTGCCGGCGTGACGACGGAAGTCTGCGTGCAGACAACCATGCGCGAGGCGAACGATCGCGGCTATGAATGCCTGCTCGCCGAAGACGCCACCGAAAGCTATTTCCCCGAATTCAAGAAGGCCGCCATCGACATGATGACCGCGCAGGGCGCGATCGTCGGCTGGGCGGCCCCCGTTTCCAGCATCGTGGAGGCCCTGTCATGACGAGCGCGATCAACATGCCCGAATTCCTGCAGGGCGGCTGGCGCGAATGCCAGTTCGAATATTTCCGCGACGGCGTCGAAATCTGCCGCCTCGTGCGCGGCGAGCCTGAAATCGCGTTGCTCCGCTATCAGCCAGGCGCCGAAGTGCCGGCGCATCTGCATGAGGGGTTGGAAACGATCCTGGTGCTGGAAGGTTCGCAAAGCGACGAAAACGGCCTTTACGATACCGGCACGCTGGTGACCAACCCGCAAGGCACCGTCCATTCGGTTCAGTCGCAGGAAGGCTGCGTCGTGCTGATCCAATGGGAAAAGCCCGTGAAAATTCTTGAGTGAAGAGAGAATGCCAGTGACGACCGAAATCAATATCGAAAGCCTGCCCTTCACCCTGCCCTCACTCCGGAAAGCCTACGAAGCCGGGTTGAAGCCCGAAGCCGTCATTGCGGAAGTCTATCGACGCATTCGTGTTGCCAACGACCCCGGCATCTTCATCCATCTGCCGAACGAGACGGAAGCAGTCTCGAAAGTCGCAGCGCTCGGTGCCTATGATCCGGCCAAGCCGCTCTGGGGTATCCCCTTTGCGGTCAAGGACAACATCGATGTCGCCGGAATGCCCACGACCTGCGCCTGCCCGGGCTTCGCCTATGATGCAACAGCCGACGCCTTCGTTGTGGCGAAGCTGAAGGAAGCCGGTGCCATCGTCATCGGCAAGACCAATCTCGACCAGTTCGCCACCGGTCTTGTCGGTGTGCGGACCCCCTACCCGGCCCCGAAGAACGCGCTCGATCCGGAAATCGTTCCCGGCGGTTCGAGCGGCGGTTCCGGGGTCGTGGTCGCGCTTGGGATTGTCAGCTTCTCGCTCGGAACGGACACCGCAGGCTCCGGCCGCGTCCCGGCGGCGCTCAATAATATCGTTGGCCTGAAGCCATCGCTCGGCAGCCTCTCAGCCACCGGCGTGGTCCCGGCCTGCCGGACCCTCGACACGATTTCGATCTTTGCCCTGTCGGTGGATGACGCCTTCGCCGCCTATTCCGCAGCCAGCGGCTATGACGAGGCGGACGCCTATTCGAAGCGCTTCGCGCCGATGCGACGAACCGCTCCCACCAAGGGGCTCAAGATCGGCATACCCAATGAGAAAACCCGGATTTTCTTCGGCGACGATGCGCAGGCCGCCTCCTTTGCCGCCTCCTGCGAGGCGCTGAAGACGCTGGGTCACGAGATCGTCGAACTCGACTTCACGCCACTCTATCAGGTCGCCGCCATGCTCTACGAAGGCGCCTGGGTCGCGGAGCGCTATGCAGCGACGGAAAGCATCATGAAGGAGCGGCCGGAGATCATGCACCCGGTCACCCGAAAGATCATCAGCGGCGCGGAAAAGCTCTCCGCTGCAGACGCCTTCAAGGGCATCTACCGCCTGGCGGACCTCAAGCGGAAGGCGGAGCCGATGCTTGAGACGGTGGATTGCCTTTGCGTGCCGACCATCCCCTGCTTCTTCACCGTCAAGGATCTGGAAGCGGACCCGATCGGCCCCAATTCGAAGTTCGGCACCTACACCAATTTCGTCAACCTGCTCGACATGGCTGGAATCGCCGTGCCGGTCGCCACCCGCCAGGACGGCCGCCCCGGCAGTGTGACACTGCTCGGCAAAAGCGGTTCGGATGGCACTCTGGCCGGCATCGCCCGCTTGCTGCACGAGGGTGCGGGGGTCACGCTCGGGGCGACGGGCTGGCCGCTACCGGCAGAGGAAGCGGCGATGCCCGCTCCCGCTCCCGGCGCAGACGAGATGGCAATCGCCCTCGTCGGTGCACATATGACCGGCCTGCCGCTCAACCATGAAATCGCCGGTCGCGGCGGACGCTTCCTGTTCGCCGGCCGCACCGCTCCACAATACCGTCTGTACGCGCTTGCCGGCGGCCCGCCGAAGCGGCCGGGGCTGGTCCGTTCGGACGACGGGAGTTCCATCGCGCTGGAAGTCTGGGCGATACCCCTCGCCCGCTTCGGCGAATTCATGCAAGGCATTCCTTCGCCGCTCGGCATCGGCACGATCCAGCTGGACGGCGGCTCAACGGTCAAGGGCTTTATCTGCGAGGCTGCAGGAATCGCCGGCGCGGAAGACATCACGGATCTCGGCGGCTGGCGCGCCTATCTCGAACGACGCTGACCCTCGCACAAAAAAATCCGGCAATGCGCAATTGGCATTGCCGGAAAAATGAATGGAGATGTCATGCACTGGTTGCCTGGAGCAATTCCAGCAAAAGCGGAAACCGGTTTCGCGTAAGGAATTGCGTAAAAACAAGGGGATAGAGCATTTCAGTGTTTCTGTAAAACGCTGAAATGCTCTAGGGAATGTGTCCGGGCGAAGCCGAATGGGTCACGCCCCCTTCCTGCGAATACGCGTGTAGACGATATTTCGGTTCTCGCCGTAGAAAACCTCGACGTCGACGGAATTGCGATCGACAGCGGCATTCACGATCTGCAACATGTCCTCGTCCGAGCGCAGAAGAAGCGGCCAGTCCATGAAGGTCTCCATATAGCCATCGGTGCGGATCTCATTGCTGTAATTGGCAAAGAGATAGGCGCCGCCCGGCTTCAGCATCTCGACGAGGCGCTGGGTCAGCCGCACCGCCACGGCATAGGGCAGATAGTCGTAAAGCCCTGAGGCATAGACGAGATCGAAGCTTCCAAGGTCATAGGACCGGCGCATCAGGCCGCTGACATTGCCGATCATGGGGACGATGGCTGTATCCGGGTTGGCGGCCGCAACCACCTCTACGCTTTCGGCATCCTGATCGAGCGCCACCCAGCGTCCGAGCTTCCCGTTCCTGAACGCCTCGGAAAGCTCTGCCTCCCGCAGGTAGCCGCAGGCAACTGCCAGCACGTCCGCCTTTTCCGTCCTGTCGGACGCGGCATCCACCTCCCGCGCCAGGATTTCTCGACGCTCGCGCGCGGCAACCGAGGTGGTCGCCTCGATCGTGTAGGCGAAGATTTCCGAGCCGAGTTCGGACGCCGCGGCCACCGTTGCGGCGGCGTCCGGATGACGGTAAATGATGTCGAGAAGACCGGCATCGCCGGAATAGCCGCGGGGCTTTTCAAACGACCATTTTGTAAACGGATCCTGCAGGAGGAATTCCGATACCGGATGAGCCTGAGCCCCCGGGATGAGCTGCTTCCAAACCCCGGGCCCGGAAGACACGCGCAAATCATGCAGATCGGCCGCCAGACGCGCAACCGTTTCGCTTGTGTCTTGACCCCGCTCGAAGCGTTGGCGTGCAAGTTCAAGAACCAGCGCCATCTGCGCGCGCTTCTCGCGCAACTTGATCTCATCAACCGCTTGAGCCGTACCACGGCCAAACCTGGCAACAAGAGCCGGGGTGATCATGCTCTGCTCGTCAATATGCGATTTCGTCGACTGCATCTACGCAACTCCTCAATCGACCGCCAACAATTTACAGGAAAAGCCTATCGCAAATTCCAGGATAGGAAAGTTTTTAATTAAATTTTGGTTAATTTGCGTATTTTCCGTTAGGCTGATCCCAACCGTTGGCGAAAATCTCGCTTGTTTCGTTTACCGCGGGTTAGCAGAGTTGGCAGTAAAAGGAACGAAGGCAAAAAGAGGGTCGTACAAACAACGCCCGAAGGGTGAAATATTTCTGCCTCAAAGGGAAATGGGTGCCTATGGAGCTGACTGACGAAGTCGCACGGCGCGCAGTCGCAGCCCTGCATCGGCCTTGGTGGAAACCGGCCGATCCCTTTCTGTTGTGTCTCCTCATGCAACGGGATGCTGAGGCAAACATACGGACTGTTCGTCTGGGCATGTTTGCAGCCGCCTTTGTCAACGCACTCTTCTGCTTCCTCGACCATATTCTTCTGCCCGATGTCGCTCCGACGCTGATTGCCATTCGGCTCGGGGTCGGCTTTCTGTTCGTCGCGATCATCGAAGTGATCGCCCGAACCACGCGCTCGCTTACTGCCCTGCACCTAGCGGCAGCCACGGGAATTGTCGTCGCAGCCATCGGCTGGCTCATTCCGGCTCTGCAGACCAGCCAGCAGATCACCCTCTCTCAATTCATGGTTTTCGGGACGATCTTCGTTCTGGGAGCCAACCTCTTCTTCAATTTCCGCCTTTGGCTCTCCGCCCTGTCTTCGGCGACCGTGACGGCCGCATTTATATATGGTCTGTTGTTTTCGCTGGACACCAACACGGTCGCGCGCGGCGTCCTCTCGCTCTACTTCTTCGCCATCCTCGCCTTGTCGCTCTATCTTTCCTGGCGGCTGAGCCTTGAGCGCTACTTCTCCTTCCTGCATTCGCTGCAGGCACAGATCCAGGAAAAGGTCGCGATCGAAAAGGGCCAGCAGCTGGAAAAGATCGCGGAGACGGACCCCCTGACAGGCTTGCGCAACCGCCGCGCCATCAGCCAGGACTTCCTGAACCTGACGCGAAACGGCCTTGCCGAAAACGAGCAAATCGGGCTGATCCTGGTCGACGTCGACTACTTCAAGCGCTTCAACGACAGTCTGGGCCATCATGCCGGCGATGAATGCCTGATCGCTCTGGCGCGTCTCTTTGCCAAGACTGCCGAGGAAATGGGCGCGGTCGCCGGAAGACATGGCGGCGAAGAATTCGTCATTCTGCTGAAAGTGAACTCGAAGGACCGCTTGCGTGAACTGACCGAAATCTTCTGTCAGCGCGTCGAGGAACTTGCCATCCCCCATCCCGACCGCGGCGATGACAAGCACTTCGTGACGATCAGCGCTGGCGCGACCATGACACGTAACGACGGGAGCCTGGAGCTCACGGTCCTGCTGCAACAGGCAGACCGAGCGCTCTATTCTTCGAAATTCGCGGGCCGCGCCACTTACACGATTTATGATCCGACTGAGGCTTCGCGCGACGCGTCGGGCGAAAACCTCGCCGAACTTCTCAAGCTCGCCATTTCACGCGGCCTTGTGTCGGTGGTTTACCAACCCTTCATCGATACACGCTCCAATGGCGTGATCGGCTACGAGACTTTGATGCGCCTGCGGGATTTCGACGGCAGCGTCATCAGCCCTGCCGTTTTCATTCCCGTCGCAGAGCAGACTGGCGCCATCCACCAGCTTGGACGATGGGCAATTGAACAGGCGTGTCATGACATCGCCAATCACGGTCTTTGCAATGTCGTTTCCGTCAACGTTTCGGCCATCCAGTTGAAAACGCCTGGCTTCCCGTTGCAGGTCACCGAGATTATCGGCCAGTTCGGCATCGCGCCTCGAAAACTGGCGCTGGAAGTCACCGAAGGCATCGACATTGCATTGGAGACACAGGCACAGAAGAATATCGAACAGCTTCGCGCCTTCGGCGTTCAGGTCTGGCTCGATGATTTCGGAACCGGTTTTGCCGGTCTCGCCTGGTTGCGCCGCTTCGACTTTGACGTCGTCAAGATCGACCGCGCCTTCCTGCACGACTGCCAGTCGATGCGTGACTCCAGCATGCTCCAGGACATGGTTCGCCTGCTCCGCAATCGTGGCGTCCATGTCCTCGTCGAGGGTGTAGAGACCAGACAACAAGTCGACCTCCTCAAGCGCCTCGGCGTCAATACCATGCAGGGCTATTATCTCGGTCGCCCCGAGCCGCTTGAAACCCTGCTGGCGCGCGGCGCATTCAATAATTGCGCCTGAGGCTCTTCAGGCGCGGGAACCAAACGTTTTTCCACGCCTGCACCGATCGGAACAATAGCGGACAGCATCCCAGTCTCGCACCCATTTCCGCCGCCATTCGAAAGGCCGCCCGCAGCCGAAGCAGACCTTCTGCGGCAACTGCCCCTTTTTCATGCGCTGTGTTTTCGCCATGACCTGATGCTACGCTGAGAGACGTTCGAGCGAAAGTGGAAGCCGAAAGCGCTCTGCAGCAAACCGGATGACCAAGCGAAATCCGGCGACTTCCACTTTCCGTAGAACGACGGGAAAAACGGAGTGGATGCAGTGTTTCTGGACACAAACGGATTTGGGCCGGGCAACAACCCCGAAAAAATTCCCGACCGCAAACCCGCATTGACGGCCGGGGAACAGAAGACCCTGTTCTGGATCGTGGCCATCAATCTCGTTCTCATGCTCGTCGCGCCCATCGGTGGCGCGACTCTGCTCGATATCCTGCTGAAATCGCTGAGATAGCGATGAGCGCCGCGTGCCCCGGAAAGGGACGCGGCACACTCACCTTACTCCGATACGAACCGGTTCGCCGCCGAGACGATCGCCTCAAGGGAAGAGGTCACGATATTCGTGTTAATGCCCGCGCCAAAGAGCTTCTTACCCTTGGCGGAGACTTCGACATAGGAGATCGCGGACGCATTCGAGCCGTGCTGGAGCGAGTGCTCGGAATAGTCGTTCACCGTCATCTCGAAACCGAGATAGGTCGAGAGCGCATTGACGAAGCCGTCGATCGGCCCGGTACCCCTGCCCTCGATCCGCTTCTTCTCACCCTTGTCGGTGATCTCGGCAGCCACGATGCGCAGGCCCGGATGCGCCGGATCGACATAGGAATGGTGATCGACGAATTTCAGCCGCGCGCCAGGCTGCGTCACGTAGCGCTCGATAAAGTGATCGTAGATGCGCTTTGGCTGAACTTCCACGCCCTCTTCGTCGGTGATCCGCTGAATTTCGTCGCGGTACTCGACCTGCAGGTTGCGCGGCAGGTTGATGCCGTAGTCTTCCTGCATGATATAGGCGATGCCGCCCTTGCCCGACTGTGAGTTGATGCGGATGATCGCTTCGTAGGAACGGCCGACGTCCTGCGGGTCGATCGGCAGGTAAGGCACTTCCCATTGCGGCTTGTTGGCGACCTTGATCGCCTTCATGCCCTTGTTGATCGCATCCTGATGCGAGCCGGAGAAGGCCGTGTAGACCAGTTCGCCGACATAAGGGTGACGTTCCGGGATCTTCAGCTCGTTGGAATACTCATAGACGGCCTTGATCCGCTCGATGTCGGAGCAGTCGAGCTTCGGATCGACCCCTTGCGTGAACATGTTCAGCGCCAGCGTCACGATGTCGACATTGCCCGTGCGCTCGCCATTACCGAACAGCGTGCCCTCGACGCGATCCGCGCCGGCCATCAGGCCGAGTTCGGTGGCAGCGATGCCCGTGCCACGGTCGTTATGCGGATGCAGCGAGACGATGACATTGCCGCGATCGTGAATATTGCGGCACATCCACTCGATCTGGTCGGCATAGATGTTCGGCGTCGCCATTTCGACGGTGGCGGGCAGGTTCAGGATCAACTTGTTGTCCGGCGTCGGCTGCATGACCTCGATGACGGCATTGGAGATTTCCAGCGCCACTTCGAGTTCGGTGCCCGTGAAGCTCTCCGGCGAATATTCGAACCGGAAACCGCCGCCGGCCTTCTCGGCCATGTCGCGGATCATCTTGGCGGCATCGACTGCAATCTGCTTGATGCCGGCGACATCCTTGCCGAACACCACGCGGCGCTGCAGTTCCGACGTCGAATTATAGAAATGCACGATCGGCTTGGTGGCGCCTTCCAACGCCTCGAAGGTGCGCGTGATCAGTTCCGGACGGCACTGGACCAGCACCTGCAGCGACACATCCTCCGGCACGCCGCCCTCTTCCACGCACCAGCGGGCGAAGTCAAAATCGGTCTGCGAGGCGGAGGGGAAACCGATCTCGATTTCCTTGAAGCCCATGTCGAGCAGCAACTGGAACATCCGCGCCTTGCGATCGTGGCCCATCGGGTTGATGAGCGCCTGATTGCCGTCGCGCAGATCGACCGAGCACCAGATCGGCGGCGTTACGATGGTCTTTGACGGCCATGTACGGTCCGGCAAGCTGATCTGCGGATAAGGCTGATACTTCACGGCCGCGTTGGGCATGCCGTCCTGGGGATGGTAGGTCTGCTTGATCATCGCTTCTTCTCGAAACTTCCAGTCGCGATCGCTCTTAGCGCACGGGCGCAGTTTTGGCGATACACGAATGCGGGCAAAACGGCCCGAAATTCAGTTCATGGGGTGATTGCGAAGAAGCGATTTGAGAGCCCGAGGCGGTCTTTCGGCCGCCGGGCGCTTCTTCAGAGGACCCGGCAACCGCGCGTAAGGCCGAGAAGAAGAAGCGATTTGACGGCAGCCGAACGGCTCCGCATGGCCTGATGGCCGCGGGCGATTTCGTTCGAGAATTTCTTCAATGTCTGCGTCATGGGGCTGCGTATAACCGCTGCCCGCGAAATTGGCAAGTGCTTGATCAAATTTTCCGCAACATGCCGATCTCGCAGGCGCTTGAATGCGCGGCAACAATCAGAACTCTAGATTGCAACCATGAAAAATTATCTGTATAGTTGCATTTTCGACAGGGGTTTAGCGCCATGATTGCGGATGCCTCCTTGATTGTCACCATGGCATTGGTCGGCGTGATCGGACTCATGGCTGCCGTGGTTTTTGTCCAGTTGTTGAACGGAACGATCGACATGCGCGGACTTCTCGTGCCCTCTCTCGATGAGGGAGCGGCGCAACCGGAGCGGCTTTTCCTGCTGGGGATCACCCTGTTCGCAGGCCTCGCCTATTTCAGCTATGGCCTTGCCAAGGGGGCCCCCGATGGCGTCATGCCGGACATTCCCGATGACCTGCGCTCCGAATTGCTGGCGGCGATTGGCGGCAGCAATGCCTTCTACCTCTTTCGAAAATTCACTTTTGTCCGGGGAAACCCATAATGTTGCTCAATCCGCAATTCATTGCCCTGCTCATCGCCATCGTCGTCGCGGTCATCATTCTCGCGATTGGTCTGGCCGTCGTCAGGCTGATATGGACGCGGAGGATCGACCTTTCCAACTTGCTGACCGAGGTCTCGACCGATGGAGCCGGCAGGTTGCAGATGAAGGCAAGCCTCAGCCGCTTCCAGTTCCTGGTCTTCACCTTTGTCGTCGCGGGTCTTTACTTCGTGCTGTCGCTCGAGACCGGCTATCTGATCGATGTGCCGAACGGCACCTTGATGCTCCTGGGCATCAGCGGTGTGTCCTATCTGGGATCGAAGACCATTTCTTCGGGCAGCACCGCCGCGCCAGTGAGCCGGCAGGCTGCGCCCGACAAAGCCGATGGCGGCGAGAGCGGCAACGGCGACGATGGCGCCAATGCCGGGGGCAGTCCGCAACGTCCCCGCAACCGCGGTCGCAATCGTGACGGCGGACAGGCGGGCTGACGATGACAAGGCGAACAGTTGCTCTCCTCCTCGGCGTTATCCTCGGCATCGTCCCGTTCGGGCCATTCGGCTGCGCGACACGGGCAGCGAACCTTGCTCCGCCCGCGGATCTCCTGGAATGCGCGGACATCTTCGATCCGGTCGGTGTACCGGATGGTCGCGATGGGGCCAACGAGCGCGATTATGTATATGCCAACGGCCTGAAGCCGGCTCCCCCGGCGGACGGCGACAAGGCTCCGGCCGTCCTCTACAAGTGCTACGGCAAGGGCTTTGCCGTACGCCTGAATGCCATCACCCGCATCCCCGACTGGGTCGCGGAGGACATCACGACCGACGAGCTGGGGACGGAGGCTGAACGCAGCAACAGGTTCTCGGTCGACAAGACTGTCGAGGATTATTCCTCAACGCTCGAAGACTACCGCAATTCAGGCTTCGATCGCGGTCATCAGGTTCCGGCGGGCGATTTCAGCGCCGATCAGGCGATGCAGGACCAGACCTTCGTCATGTCGAATATGGGGCCGCAGGTCGGCGCCTGCTTCAATCGCGGAATCTGGAAAGAACTGGAAGTATCCCTGCGCAATCTGGTCAACACCCGTCAGAGGCTCATCGTTTTCACAGGTCCGGTCTATGCTGGAAAGCTGAAAGCCATTGGCGATGTGGTGAAAGACAAGCAGGGAACTCAGCTTGCAGTACCCGACGCCTATTTCAAGGTTGTCTACGCGCCGCGCGACAAACGCGCGATGGCCTTCCTGATCCCCAACGCCAGACACTGCGACGAAGCCTATTCGGATCCGAAATTCCGCGTGGCGGTCAAAACCGTCGAACAGCAGACTGGTTTCACCTTTTTCGAGGCCTTGCCCCAGCGCCTGCAGACATCACTGAAAGCGCAACCGTCTCCGGCATGGTCCTGGTAGCTCCGGATGATCAGGTTCGCCGCGTGACCAGCGTCCTGACGACATGAACCGCAATCCCCGCCAGCAGTCCCCAGAATGCGCCGGAGACGCCTGCAAAGCTCTGGCCGGAGGCCGTCACCATGAAGGTAACGGCCGCCGCCTCGCGCGTGTCCGGGTCCTTGAACGCCGCGCTTGCCGAAGCGGAGAAGGCACCGAACAGCGCCAGACCGGCAACCGCCTCGATCAGGATCGGCTGCGCCTGCGCCACGAACCATGTGATCAACCCCGTGAAGAGACCGAAAAGTATATAGAAAATGCCCGCCATGATGGCCGACCAGTAGCGCCGACGCGACTCCGGATGCGCATCCGGCCCCGCGCACATCGAGGCCGTGATCGCGGCCAGACAAACGCCATGCCCGCCGAAGGGCGCCGCCAGGATGGACATGATGCCCGTGCCGGCGAACAGCCGCCCTGGCGGCGGCTCAAAGCCGTTCACCTTCAACACCGTGATGCCGGGAATGTTCTGCGACGCCATGGTGACGAAGAAGAGCGGCACGGCGATGGAAATCATCGATTGCCAGGTGAAGCCGGGCATCACCCATTCAAACGGCAGACTGGCGGCCGGCAGACTGGCAAAGGCGCCGGCGGGAAACTGATAGACGGTGATCGCTGCGAATGCGAGAAGTGCCGCAGGCACCGCCATCAGCCGGTTCCATGCGCCTGCGATCGCCCAGGCCGCAAAGATGATCAGCCCCGCCACCGGAAATGCCGCCACGGCCTTGACCGGCGCAAAGCACAGTTCCATCAGCACGCCGGCCAGCATGGCGCTGGCCACCGCCTGCGGGATCTTCGTCACCGCATTGCCGACCGGCCGCAACAGTCCGGCCAGCACGACCAGCACAGCCGCCGCCAGAAACGCCCCGACCGCCACGCTGAAACCGCCGGCCACGGCTCCGGTGCCCGCCAGCAGCGCTGCGCCTGGTGTCGACCACGCGACCGATACCGGCATCCGCGTCCACACCGAAAGAATGATGCCGAGAACGCCCATGGCCACCGAGAGCGCCGCAAGCCCCGACGCCGCTTGCCCCGGTGTCGCGCCCACCACCGTCAGCCCGTGCAGGATGACGGCAAAGGAACTGGCAAAGCCCACGAAAGCGGCAAGCAGGCCCATGGTGAAAGCTTGCGGAGAGAAGTCTTTGAGCATGATGCGACCGGACGTTGATCTGTTTGAGGTGGGAGACAGACCAGAGTGGGCGTGCGTTTGCAAGGTGGAGGGGCCGGAAGGTGGTACAGCGCGGTGGAAATATCCGTTCCGCCGCGGGCTTCGGCGATTGCAGCTTCCTCCGTCTGGGTGCCGCCATCTCCCCCACAAGGGGAGAGTGGGAGAGGTCTTCTTTCGACCTCACTCCACCCCGAGCGCCTCCGCCGTGATCCAGAACACCGAATCCGGCGCATTCTCCGTCTCGATCCACAGGAACTCCAGATGCGGGAACTCCGCCTCCAGAATATCCCGGCCAGAACCGATCTCGCAGAGCAGCCCGCCACCCGGGTTCAGGTGTTTCGGCGCTTCCGCCAGGATGACGCGCACAAGATCGAGCCCGTCTTCGCCGCCCGTATGGGCCATTTCCGGCTCGGCCTGATATTCCGGCGGATAGGCCGCGAAGGTTTCGGCATCTACATAAGGCGGGTTGGTGATGATGAGGTCGTAGGTGCGGCCCTCAAGCGGCTCGAAGAGGTCGCCGTGATGCAGCGTCACCTGATCCTCGACATCGTGTTCGTCGATATTGATCTTCGCCACTTCCAGCGCGTCTTCCGAAAGATCAACCGCATCGACGGAGGCAAAGGGGAAGAACTTGGCGGCGAGCACCGCAAGGCAGCCGGAGCCGGTGCAGATATCGACGGCGCTCTCAACCAGTTCCGGGTCCGGCAGGAAGGACGAGCCCTCCTCGCTGCCGTACTCCGTGAAGAGGATTTCGCCGATATGCGAGCGCGGCACGATCACACGCTCATCGACATGGAAGCGCACGCCCTGGATATAGGAGCGTCCGGTGAGATAGGCAGACGGCTTGCGGCTCGTCACGCGCTCCTCGATCCGCTCGGCCAGCAGCCGCCGCTCGTCCGGCAGCAGGCGGGCATCGAGAAACGGATCGAGCACATCGATCGGCAGATCGAGCGAATCGAGCAGCAGGAAGGCGGCATCGTCCGCCGCCGTCGTCGTGCCGTGGCCGTAGCTGAGGTCCGCTGCATTGAAGCGCGAGATCGCATAACGCCAATAGTCGCGCAGCGTGGCAAGCTCGCGGGTGATGTCATCGAAATTCTGCATGGTCTTTGATCCAGCCGGCTTGGCGATAAGGTGCTTCAGGCTTTATGTGAGCGTGTCAGACGGGTCAACCGTCGCATGATATTGTGAAGGACGTAATGCGAAAGCCCGCCGACAGGAAACCGCCTGCCCCGCGCCGCCCGCCGGAGCCGCGCCCCGGGGCCGCAGCAGGCGGCAAGCGCGTCACCGTGGCGCGTGCGCTTTCCAAGCTCGGCTTCTGCTCGCGAACGCAGGCTGAAGCACTGGTTCTGGCCGGCCGCGTAAGCGTGGACGGCAGGAAGACGACACAGCTTGAAACCTGGGTGGACCTCGCCACTTCGAAGATCGCCGTGGACGGCAAGCCGATTGTCGCCGAAGCCTTCGCCTATTACATGCTGAACAAGCCGCGCGGGCTTATGACGACGCGAAACGACCCGCAAGGGCGCCCCACCGTGTATGACTGCCTGAAACATCTCGACCACGCGCATCTCTCACCCATCGGACGCCTCGACAAGGCCAGCGAAGGCCTCCTGCTCTTCACCAACGACACGGAATTCGCTCAAGCCCTGCTCGATCCGGAAACGCATGTGCCGAAGACCTACCACGTCCAGATCGACCGCCTTGTCATGCCTGAAAAGCTCGCCGCCTTTATCACCGGCGTGGAGCATGACGGCGACGTGCTTCAGGCCCGCCGCGCAGACATCCTGCGCGAAGGTGTCAAAAACGCCTGGCTGGAGATTGAGCTGGACGAGGGCAAGAATCGACAGATCCGCCGCATGCTGGAAACGCTCGATATCGAGGTGCTGCGGCTGGTGCGCGTCGCCATCGGCGATCTGCCGCTCGGTGAACTCGGCAAGGGCGAGGTCCGCGCGCTGACCGGTGACGAGCTACAGATGCTGCGCAACGCCATCGCCGCAAAACAGAAAGGGCCCCGCGCCGGCTAAAGCGCGAGGCCCTTGAATGTCAGATCAAAACCGATCAGCCGATTTCGGACTGGCTGGTGATGATCTTGGAAACGAGGCCGTAGCTCTTGGCGTCTTCAGCAGAGAGCCAGTAGTCGCGGTCCGTGTCCTTGGCGATCTTTTCGACCGGCTGGCCGGTGGCCGCGGCGAAGATCTTGTTCAGGCGCTCGTTCATCTTGATGATTTCGCGCGCCTGGATCTCGATGTCCGAGGCCATGCCGCGCGTACCGCCCGACGGTTGGTGCAGCAGGAAGCGCGTGTTCGGCAGGCAAAGGCGCTGTTCCTTTGGCACCGATACGTAGATCAGCGCACCGGCGGATGCGACCCAGCCCGTGCCGATGATCCAGACCTTCGGCTTGATGAACTTGATCATGTCGTGGATCGAGTCACCCGATTCGACATGGCCGCCCGGCGAGTTGACGAAAATCTTGATGTCGTCGTCGCTGGCTGCGGCAAGCGCCACAAGCTGCGCGCATACGCGCTGGGCGAGTTCCTGCGTGATACCGCCATAGATGAAGATGGATCGCGACTTGAAAAGATTCGCCTCCGCGTCCTTGCCAAGCGGCTTTTCTGTCTTCTTGTCGTCGTCGTCTTCTTCGTTCATGGGCACCATCCTGTCCTAAACTGATTCACCCACAGGTAATCGCTTCGCAGATTGATGACAATGGTCGAGTGGGAGAAAGCGCTCTTGCGCCCTGTGAATGGTAAATGAGTTGGCGCATAAAGAAAGGGCGGGGATGATCCCCGCCCTTTCGCGATTGGTCCGGACACATAAGGTCAGTTCTTGGGCGTCGGATCGCAGGCCTTGTCGCCGGGGGTGCACTTCGGCGAAGCGTCGGGAGCCTGCATGTTGCCGTTGCTGTCCATGCTCTGCGCGCCGGAGGTGCCGTTCATCGTGTCCGTCGTCCCGATCGAACCCGTGGTGCCGGCTGCCGGCATGTTCGGGTCGGTCTTTTCGCAGGCCGTGTCGCCTTCGCGGCAATTCGTCGGCATGCCGGTCTTGGTATCTACCGGCTTCTGGCCGGACTGGCTCGTGCCAGTGGCGCTCTGGGCAAAGGCGACGGATGCCATCGGCAGGGCGGACATGGATGCGACGATCATCGCGACTGCAATCTTGTTCATCATGATCTTACCTTCCTTGGTTTTCGCTGAAGGGCGCGAGCGGCGTCCCTGGCAACAGAATTCCTGACGGACAGGCATGTTCCTCAAAAAATGAACCATATTTCTCGGGAACAATTTCCATCATTATATTTTTCAATCGAATTGCCCGGGACGTGAGAAATTTCCCAAGAGTGAATTTCAAGACTTGAAGATACTTTCGGAGACAGACAAAGAAAGAGATTAAGCCTCTCTTGCTTCAAGCTGCCGACCGAGACCTGCTCGCGAGAAGATCAGGCGGCCCGAGGAAATATTACCGACATTTAATTACCGGCTGCCTCGAAACCTTCACGCCAACATCCTACGTCAGGGACGCGATCTTTCGCCAACCTTTGAAGGAGCCGACCATGTCACCCGAGGAACGCCAGTTGCTCAACGAACTTTTTGCTCGCGTCGGCCAGGCAGCATCGACGCCGCGCGACCCGGAAGCGGAAGCCTTGATCCGGGACGAGCTCGCTCGTCATCCCTATGCGGCCTACTACCTTGCCCAAGCCGTCATCCTGCAGGAAAAAGGCCTCGAAGCGTCTGCCGCGCGCATTGGCCAGTTGGAAGCACAGGTGAAGGACCTGCAGCAGGGCGCAACGGCCCAGCAGCATGAGCAGGGCCAGCAAGGCGGCTTCCTGTCCGGCCTCTCCTCGCTCTTCGGCGGCAATCCGCAGGGACAGTCCGCCCCACCTCAGCAGCCGCCAGCAGGTCCGTGGGGCCGCTCCGGGCCGCAGGCCCCCGCCTATGACGGCGGCTACACCCGCGGCGCCCCGCAGCCAGGTCCCTGGTCTCAGCCGCCGCAACCTTCCTATGCAGCGCCTCAGCAACCCTCTCGCGGCGGCGGTTTCCTCTCCGGTGCAATGACGACTGCCGCGGGCGTCGCCGGCGGCATGCTGATGGCGGATGCTGTGCGCTCGCTTTTCGCACCGCATTTCGGCGCGGGCGGCCTGTTCGGGGCCGGCGGCGTCGCCGGAGCCCCCGTGGTCGAGGAAAACGTGGTCAACAATTTCTTCGACAATGGCAATCAGCCCGGCCAGTCGAACGATTGGCAGAACGGCAATGACACCGAGCAATCGGCGCTGGCCGATATGAGCAATGCCACCCAGAACACGGATGGCGACGATTATGACGACTCCAGCTACGACGACGGCGGCTTTGACGACAGCAATTATGCCTGATGTGACGGGAGGGCGGTTAATCCGCCCTCTCCGCCCTCACCCGCGCCCGCGATAGGTCGGCACGCCCTGATCGGGCAGCCAGACGCCCTTCGGCGGCTCGCCGGTCTGCCAGAAGACATCGATCGGTATCCCGCCACGCGGATACCAGTAGGCCCCAATGCGCAGCCATTCCGGCTCAAGAAGGTCGATGATCCGCTTGGCGATATAGACCGAGCAATCCTCGTGAAACGCCCCGTGATTACGGAAGGCGAAGAGGAAGAGCTTGAGCGACTTCGATTCCACCAGCCATTTGCCGGGAACGTAATCGATCACGATATGCGCGAAATCCGGCTGCCCCGTCATCGGGCAAAGCGAGGTGAATTCCGGCGCCGTAAAGCGCACGACATAGTTCGTTCCCTCGTTGCCGTTGGGAACACGCTCCAGCACCGCCTCTTCGGGCGTCTTCGGCGCCTCAACGGCAGCACCGAGCTGCGTCAGACCCGAAACATCGGTCTTGCTCATCGTCTCATCCTTATTGTTCTTTTGTCAGGCCCGCTTCTTCATTGGCTTGTGCGCGGCCAGATTGACCCGCACGCCATGCGGCTTCTCGCCTTCCGGCTCGACATGAATAGCAATGCTTGCGCCGGAAATCACCTGGTGCAGCGCATTCTCGATCCGGTCGCAGATATCGTGCGCCTGGCCCACCGGCATGGTCTCCGGTACGACGAGATGGAAATCGATGAAGACCGCCGGACCGGCGCGACGATTGCGCAAATCATGCACGCCGAGGGAGCCCATCGCATTCTCGGCAATCGCCTTCTTGATCGCCTCGTCCTCCTCCGCCGTCACGGCGCGGTCCAGCAGGCCATTGACCGATTGCGAGACCACCTTCCAGCCTTCGATGAGGATGTTGATCGCGACGCCGATCGCCATCAGGGGATCGAGGATGGCATAGCCGGTGAGTGTCGCTGCGACCAGGCCGATAATGACACCGCCCGACGTGACGACATCCGAGAGCACATGCCGTCCGTCCGCCTTCAGCGCCGGCGAATGATGCTGCGTTCCCACCTTGATCAGCAGCCAGGCCCAGACCGCATTGATGATCGCGGCAACGCCGTTGATCGCCAGGCCGAGGACCGGTGCGTCCATCGGCGTCGGATGCGCGAGATGCCCGACAGCCTCCCATACGATCATCACGGCGGCCACGATGATCAGCATGCCTTCGACAACGGCCGAAAGATATTCCGCCTTGTGATGGCCGAATTGGTGGTCGTCATCAGCCGGCTTCTGCGCATAGCTGATCACACCATAGGCAATCGCCGCCGCAATGACGTTGACGGTGGATTCCATCGCATCAGACAGAAGCGCGACCGAGCCTGTCACATACCAGGCCAGCGCCTTCAACCCCATGACGAAAAGGGAGAGCGGAATGCCCCAGAACGCGATGCGGCGGATCAGCTTAGATGTCTCGGCATCCATGGCTTCGCCCCTTTCAAAGATGGATTGAGTTCGCCGCGGCATATCCGCACAAGCCCGGGAGAGCAAGCCAAAATTCGCATCGGCGCAGAAATTTCCCTTTATTCTCTGATACTTAGCCTATGCTATACTTTCACAGCACAAGCTATAAACGATAGCCTTGGCGTTGATTTGATACATGTCAACGAGTCAGCAATTCCGCCGCGTGTAGTATGTCCCTCACCGATGAAACCGAAGCCGGGAGAGCGCGATGGCCGAGCTGGACACGATCCGCAAGGAACTGGAAACGCTTCTGAAAGAGGTAAGGCAGTTACAGTCGCAAGCAGCCGGACCCGATGCCGAAAAGGTTACCGCTGCAGCCGAGCCCGCATCCGCGGAGGCGGAGGCTTCCAGCGCCTCCGACGCCCTGGACGAACTACAGGCCTACCTCGCCGCCAGGACAGGCGAGGCCGAAGAAATCTTTGCAGAACACCCCCTCGCCACTCTGGCCGCCGCCTTCCTGCTCGGGCTCGTGGCCGGACGCATCGCCTTCAGATAGGATTGCCATCATGCGCATAGACAGCCTCATCCAATCGCTGAAAGTTCTGATCCGGATCGATTCCGTCATTGCCGATCTGAAATTCAGGTCGCGCCTGTCGCAGATCTCACTGCTGGCGGTGGCGCTCGTCATCGGCACATTCGGCCTGATCATGCTGGGCATCGCGGGTTACCAGTTCCTGAAGGAACTCTGGGGCGCGGTCGTGGCGGCGCTCGTCATTGCCGGCGCCAGCTTCCTCATCGCCCTGATCCTCGTTCTGGTCGCGAGCGCGCAGAAGCCCGGCAAGGAATTGCAGCTCGCCCAGGAGCTACACGCCACAGCGCTCGACGCACTGATTGCGGAAGCCAAATCCGCCACGGGCGACCTCACGCTTGCCGGCAATCTTCTGCGCGGCCGTTTCGACTCGTCACTGATCGGCCTTGTCGCTCCGCTGGCGACGTTGCTGCTGCGCGCCTTGCGACGCAAGAGCGCCGCCACGGCGGAGAAGTCCTGACTTCCCCGCCGCCTGTGGATTACCTCAGCTTGGGTTCTCCAGGCTGAAATGCCGGACGTTGCCATCGTAGCTGAAAAGCTCGGCATAACGCCCCCAGGAAATCACGGCGGACATGGTTTCCTCCGCCATGTCTTCCGACAGATAATCCTCCAGCTCTTCCGAGAAGCGGGCATAGGGCGCGGAATGCGTCGGCCGTTCGTCCAGCACGCGCTTGATCAGCGCCGCTAGCGGCACATAGCTGACGAGATGCTCGGCAAAGAGACGCTTGCGCGTATCGACGTCACTCTCGACGAAATGCTTGCCAACCTCCGTGAGGCGCACGTCGCCCTGCTCCAGCTCGGCAAAGCGCAGCAATTGCAGCGTTTCGGCAATCGGGAACAGCTCGTCCACCTCCATCTGCAGTTCGCCCGCAATGTCCGGCAGGTCGGCTTCGCCGTGATAAGGCTCGGCCGCCAGCGCCTCCATGAGACCGGACAGGAGATTGGTCGAGATACGCGGCAGCGCCATGCCGATACCGGTGCCGGAGAACCCGTCGGTGACACGCTTCTCCACCTTCTCGACCGGGCCACGCTGCGTCATGCGGGCATAGATGTCATCGACCAGCGCGCGGAACTGCGGATCGAGACGATTGCGTGGATGCATCAGGTCAACCTTGATCTCGGCCGCCACCCGACCCGGATTGGACGAGAAGATCATGATGCGGTCGCACATCAGCACCGCTTCTTCGATATTGTGCGTGACCATCAGGATCGACTTGGCCGGCAACCGGCCTTCGATCCAGAGGTCGATGATGTCCGTGCGCAGCGTTTCCGCCGTCAGAACGTCAAGCGCCGAGAAGGGCTCATCCATCAGCATCAGGCGCGGATGCACGACCAGCGCCCGGGCAAAGCCCACACGCTGACGCATCCCGCCGGAAAGTTCCTTCGGATAGGCATTTTCGAAACCGTCAAGGCCGATGAGGTCAATGGCCTGCAGTGCGCGCTGCCGACGCTCGGCAGCCGGCACACCCTGCGCCTCGAGGCCTATCTCGACATTTTCGAGAACGGTCAGCCAGGGAAACAGCGCAAAGCTCTGAAACACCATGGACAGGCCTTCGCAGGGGCCTTGGACCGGCTTGCCGCACCACTGCACCTTGCCGCTGGACGCCTCCAGCAGGCCGGAAATGATGCGCAGCAGGGTCGACTTGCCCGAGCCCGAGCGGCCGAGCAGTCCCACGATCTCGCCCTCGCGGATCTGCACGGAAACATCGTCGAGCACGACGAGATCGGGATTGTCGCCCTTGTGATAGACCTGCCGCATGCCCTGGACATCGACGAGGATCGGGTGTTCAGCGAGATTGAATTCAAGGTTCGTCATGATACGCCTCCTTAGTTCATACGGAGCCGGCTACCCGCGAATGCATAGAGCGGGCGCCAGAGCAGGCGGTTGAAGAGAATGACATAGGCCGACATCACGGCGATGCCGAGCACGATGCGCGGATAGTCTGCGGCGGTCGTCGCATTGGCGATATAGGAGCCGAGCCCCACCGCCGTCAGCTTTGTATCGCCCCAGTTGGCGACCTCCGCCACGATGGATGCGTTCCAGGATCCGCCGCTCGCGGTGATCGCCCCCGTCACGTAATAGGGGAAGATGCCCGGCAGGATGACCTTCCGCCACCAGCTCCAGCCGCCGATGCGGAAGATGGCGCTGGCCTCGCGCATGTCGTTCGGAAATGCGCTCGCCCCCGCAATCACGTTGAACAGGATGTACCACTGCGTCCCGAAGATCATCAGCGGCGAAAGCCAGATGTTCGGATCGGCCTTGAAATGCACGATCAGGACGACCGCAAACGGGAAGATGATATTGGCCGGGAATGCCGCCAGGAACTGCGCCAGCGGCTGCACGCGCTCCGCCACCTTCGGCCGAAGTCCGATCCAGACGCCGATCGGCACCCACACGACCGTAGCCAGCGCCATGAGGACGACAACGCGCAACATGGTCAGAAAACCGAGCCAGACGACATGGAGAATTTCGCCCTCGTTGAGCTCCGTTCCGACAAAGGCGACGATGAGCCAGAGTGCGTAGAGCGTGGCTGCTGCAACGGCGGCGATCCACAGCCGGTCGATCCACACGCTGCGCCAGACCGACATCGCGGCCCGCGGCGCGGCAACCGGGAGCGCCATGCGCTGGCGCGGCAGGGCAGAGACAAGGTGTGCGATCGGTGCGAACACCAGCTTGAACAGAGGTGCACGCCGAACCATGTCCAGAAGCCATGAACGCGGCGCTTCGCTGCCGGCCGAGAGCTCGACACGGAACTTGTCGCTCCAGGCGACCAGCGGCCGGAACAGCAGCTGGTCATAGACGAGGATGATTGCCAGCATGACGCCCACGGCCCAGCCGATGGCGGCGAAATTCTTGTCCTGAATGGCCAGCGCCGTGTACGAGCCAATGCCCGGCAGCGTGATCGTCGTGTTGCCCACCGAGATCGCCTCGGAAGCCACCACGAAGAACCAGCCGCCCGACATGGACATCATCGTATTCCAGACGAGACCCGGCATGGAGAACGGAACCTCCAACCGCCAGAAACGCTGCCAGCCGGTGAGCCGGAACGAGCGCGAAGCCTCCTCCAGATCAGCCGGAACCGTCTTCAGCGACTGATAGAAGCTGAAGGTCATGTTCCAGGCCTGGCTGGTGAAGATGGCAAAGATCGAGGCGAGCTCGACACCCACCACCTGCCCCGGAAACAGCGCCATGAAGCCGGTCACGGTAAAGGAGAGGAAGCCGAGCACCGGGACGGATTGCAGCACGTCGAGGATCGGGATGAGCACGAGCCCTGCCCGGCGGCTTTTGGCCGCCAGTGTACCGTAGACGAAGGTGAAGACCAGCGAGGCGACAATGGCCGCCAGCATGCGCAGCACGGTGCGCAGCGCATATTCGGGCAGGTTCGCCGGATCGAGCGAAATCGGCGTCGATGACAGTGTGTCGATCGGCGCGAAGGTCTCATGCCCGCCGCGAATGAAGAGAACGAAGGTTGCAAACAGCAGGCCGAAGGCGGCGGCGTCCCAGATATTGGGCACACGCGACGCCTTGCGACCGGCCTCAAGAGCCGGATGATGCAAGGTCATGGTCAATGATCCGTAGAATATATGGCGTGACGGACGGAGCTGAAATCAACCCCGGCGAATGGACCCGCGCGCTGCGGGTCAGCGACCTATTCGGTCGACGGACTCGTCACGATATCTGGCGGGCTGAAGGATGCGAAAAACAAGCGTCATGGCGCTCACCCTTGCCTTGGGGCCCCTGCAGATCGGCAGGATGCCCTTTTTCACGGATATGTCTTGCTATTCAAAACGATGAGGCGCTCCGGCGATACCCGCCTTGGCAGGCCGGAAGCAGCGCCATATTGCGCCGCACATTGTCATAGTCAACCCGTCAATCGGCCGAACGGATTAATTTTTTGTAATGCGACAACTTTATGAAATTGCTCACATTTCCCCAAATGATCGGTGCAAGGGCGTCCAAACCCTCCGTCGCCGGAGCGGAGAAATTCGGGTCCGGATCGGTCGTCAGGAAGCAGGTTCCGCTTTGAGGCAGTCGGCGAGGAACGCCGAAACTGCCTCAATGGCAGGCTGTCCTCTCTGATCCTCATGCCAGCAGAGCCAGACATGGCGATCGAAGAAAAGCTTTTCCGGGTGGGCATCGACCAGGCCAAACCTGCGCCCGAGTATCTCCGGCGCAGCCGCGACGCCCGCTCCCGCCGCCACCGAGGAAAGCTGGATGCCAAGATCATTGCTCCGCAGGGCAATTTCAAACGACGACCCGGCGAGCGATTTCATCCACGCCTCATGCGGCAGGAGATCGTCGCCATTGTCGAAAAGAACATAGCGAAAGGCCTCGAACTCAGTCTTCAAAACATAATTCGGGCTAGCCAGGCATCTGTAACGCAGGGTGCCGACCTGGCGACGGATCAATGTCGGATCGGTCGGCGTGGAAAGCCTCACCGAGATATCCGCCTCGCGCCTCGTAATTGAAACCGTTTGGACATCGCCCCTGAGCGTCACTTCAAGCGCGGGATGTGCCTTGAGAAACCCTGCAAGGCGGGGCGCAATCAGTTCGGCGGCAACCAGCGCCGGCGCGCTGATGGAGAGCGGCCCGGCAACTTCTGGCCTGACGCTCGATGCCGTGCGCTCCAGCGCATGGACCTCCTCCTGCATCCGCCGAGCATGCGCGGCAATACGAAGTCCGGCCGGTGTCATCACCGTGCGCTTCTGACGACGGTCGACAAGCTTGGCGCTCAGCGCACCCTCCAGTGATGCGATGCGTCGCGCCACCGTGACGTGATCCACGCCCAGCCGCTTGGCCGCCGCAGCCAGAGATCCCTTCTCCTCAAGGAGAAGAAGAAACTTGAGGTCATCCCAGTTCAGCATGTTCAGATATTCACATTGAAAGAGAAATTTATGGGAATTTTGCACATTATGGCGCGGAGGTACAGTGCGCCTGTCATTTCAACCCACTGACCACGGAGACAGACAATGCATACCGCAGTTTCCAGGCACGGCCGCATCAGAAAGCTGCCGCACCATGCCACCCACATCGTTTCGCCGATGATCCTCTCCCTCATGATGTCGGGACTGGTATCCGCCGCGGCAACCTACGGCGCCGTCGGCTTCGCGCCCGATCTCGGTGCCCGCACCCTCGGCGCATGGATGCTCACCTATCCGATCGCCTTCCCTGCGGCCATCATCGCCGCGCCGATCGTCCGTCGCATCGTCTCGCTGATCGTCGAAGCCCCGCCCTCGCATCGCTGAGGCAAAACGCAAAATGGCGACGCCTGTCCGGGCGCCGCCATTGCAATTCAAAAGACTGGATGCGTCGGATCAGGCCGCCTTCACCTTCGCGCGCTTGGCCAGATGCGCCACCACATTCTCGATCATCCGCATGCCGGCATCCTGGCCGAGCGTCATGATCGATTCCGGGTGGAACTGCACGGCAGCCACCGGCTCCTTGGCGTGCTCGATACCCATGATCGTCCCGTCTTCACTTTCCGCCGTGATGATGAAATCACGGTCGAGCGTGGCGGGATCGGCAAAGATCGAGTGGTAGCGGCCCACGGTGACTTCCTTGGAAAGCCCCGAGAAGACCGTGCCGGCTTCCAGCACGCGCACGCGCGACGGCTTGCCATGCATCGGGATTGCCAGCTGACGAAGCTCGCCGCCATAGGCTTCCGCGAGTGCCTGCAGCCCGAGGCAAACACCGAAGATCGGCAGCTTGCGCGCCCGCGCCTTCTTGATCGTCGTCTCGCAGTCGAAGTCCTTAGGGCTACCCGGACCGGGCGAAAGCACCAGCAGGTCCGGATTGACGGTTTCGAACACCTCGTCAGCCACCGGCGACCGCACGGTGGTGACCGTCGCGCCCGTCTGGCGGAAATAGTTCGCCAGCGTGTGGACGAAACTGTCCTCATGGTCGACCAGCAGGATCTTCACGCCGACGCCAACCTTGGCGACGTCGCGGCCGGCCTTGCCGGTATTGCCGGCCTTTGCATCGCGAATGGCTGCAATCATGGCGGATGCCTTCAGTTCGGTTTCGGCCTCTTCTTCTTCCGGATTGGAATCGTTGAGCAGCGTCGCCCCTGCCCTGACTTCCGCAATCCCGTCCTTGATGCGCACCGTGCGCAGCGTCAGGCCCGTGTTCATGTCGCCATTGAAGCCGACCATGCCGATCGCGCCGCCATACCATGCGCGCGGGCTCTTCTCGTGCGCTTCGATGAAGCGCATGGCCCAGAGCTTCGGCGCGCCGGTGACGGTCACGGCCCAGGCATGCGACAGGAAGCCGTCAAAGGCGTCCATGTCCTCGCGCAGGCGTCCCTCGATATGGTCCACCGTATGGATGAGGCGCGAATACATCTCGATCTGCCGGCGGCCGATGACCTTGACCGAACCCGGCTCGCACACACGGCTCTTGTCGTTGCGGTCGACGTCGGAGCACATGGTGAGTTCGGACTCGTCCTTCTTCGAGTTGAGCAGCTTGAGGATCTGCTCGCTATCGGCAATCGCATCCTCGCCGCGCTTGATCGTGCCCGAGATCGGGCAGGTCTCGATGCGGCGGCCGGTGACGCGCACGAACATTTCCGGCGATGCGCCGACCAGATATTCCTGGTTTCCGAGGTTGATGAAGAACGAATACGGCGACGGGTTAATCTCCTTCAGCCGCCGCGAGATCTGCGAGGGCTTCGAGTCGCAGCGTTCCATGAACTTCTGCCCCGGCACGACCTCGAACAGGTCGCCGCGGCGGAAGCTTTCCTTCGCCTTCGTCACCAGCTTGGCATATTCTCCGGGATGATGATCGCCGCGCGCCGGGATCGTGTCCGTCGGCTGGAAGGGCTCGGCCGGAATGTCCCAGGGCTTGCCCTTGGTCGTTTCACCATTCTTCTCGAAATCGTAGCGGTCGACCCAGGCCTTTGCGGAATAATTGTCGACGACAAGGATTTCATCGGGCAGGTACAGCACCATGTCGCGCTGGTCGGTCGGTCGCTCCAGTTTCAGATTGATGGCATCGAACTGGAAAGCGAGATCGTAGCCGAAGGCGCCATAAAGACCGAGGCTCGCATCCTCTTCCGAATGGAAGAGATCAGTGATCGCACGCAGCGCAGTGAACACCGTCGGCATCTTGGAGCGCTCTTCTTCCGTGAAGATGCGGCTCGGCTTCTGGATGGTGAAATCGAGACGGCGTGCGGCCTTGGCGTCGATCTTGATGTCCGCGACAGTTGCCAGACACTCTGCGATCATCTCAAGGATCACTTCGCCGCGGCCGTTATAGGCCTCGATCCACATCGTGCGTCCGTTGCAGGAAATGCCGACCGGCGGATCCGCAACTGCGGTGTCCCAGCGCGTATAGCGGCCCGGATATTCGTAGTTCGAGGACAGAACCGCCCCGCGCCGCTCGTCCAGCTTGTCGATATAGCTGGAAATGGCGTTTTCGTAAGGCACTTCGCGACGCTTGCGGGTGATCAGAACGCCACCCTTCGTCACATACTGTTCGGAACCGTCATCCAGAACACGCGTATTCATGTCGTCCTCTTCTTCCGTTCGGCCCCAATTCCAAACGGCACATACAAAAAAAGCCGCCTGGAACTTTCCGGGGCGGCTTCAGCGTTTGCTTGACACAACAACTGGCAATGGCCGCCTTTCAGCGAGCCCACCACCAGTTAGCGATCATCAGAGCGTTTTTCATGGGCGCGATTGTTACAGCGGCGCGAGCCGACTGGCAAGGCCGATTTTCCGGGGCCGGAACCTCCTGAGCTCAAGGGCGTTAACACCGGCAAGCTTCATCTCCATCCACCTGGGAGATACGATGGTGCAGGGACGTGTTTTTCTGCTGGCTGCTCTCTTCGCTGCAAGCGCAGCGATCGCGGCCGAGCCTACCGTTAAAGGCCCGATCCCGGAGGACAAGGTTCCCGTTCCCGCAAGCCGTCCCGACGCAGCACCGGGAACACCGCCCATCCCGCAGGAGAAGCCGGAGGATAAGCCCGGGGCAAAGCCCAATAGCCCAGCCGCCGGGACGCAGCCGGAACCACCGGCAGAAGGGAAATCGTCCCAGCCCCAGATGCCACCTCCTCCGGCTGAGCCGACCACTCCCGATAGCAAGGTCCCCGCCGCTCCGTCCGAAACGAAGGCCGAACCGCCCGAAAAGGAAGACATGGAAGCCTATGCCGCCTGTCTCGCCGATCTCAAGGAGGCAGGCGTCGAGTTCTCGGAAACCACACCGATCGACGACGGCAATGGTTGTGGCATGGATAAGCCCCTGATCGTCCGCACAGTCCTGCCGGACATCAGGCTCCAGCCCGAGGCCACGATGCGCTGCCAGACGGCACTCGCGCTCTCCCGCTGGGCAAAAGCCTCCGTCCTCCCCGCAGCCGCGATTGCCTATGGACCGAACGCGCCGCGCATCACGGCCTTCAACCAGGCAACCAGCTATGCCTGCAGGAACCGGAACAGCGCCGAGACGGGCAAGATTTCCGAACATGCCCATGGCAATGCCATCGACATTGCCGGTTTCACCTTCTCCGATGGCAAGACTTTCGTGATCGAACCGCGCGAGAAGGATTCAACACTTGTCGGCGCGTTTGAACGCGCGATTACCGCCTCCGCATGCCTTTTCTTCACCACAGTTCTCGGACCGGCCAGCGACGCGGCACACGAAACCCATCTCCATCTCGACGTGATGAAGCGCAAGGGCGACTACCGCTATTGCTGGTAGTTCGAAACGTGGCGCATCAAGGCTTGCTGTGACGCACCGCCAGAAGCGACTTCGTCATCAGCATGAACTTTTCCGACTCGATCGCGCCGTCGGGAAAAAGATGCGCCATCTGCCGCCAGTCAAGCATGTCCGCATCCTCGGTATAGGTCATGGCCTCATCGAGATCGGAGGTTTTCGGATAGAAGCCGGTGCGCATGTTCATGTGGACGCGATAGACCACGGGCCGCGGCAGCCAGTGCAGGAACGCAAAGCGGGAATGCGGGTCAACGGGAAACCAGAAATTCGGCGTCTGGATCAGGTAGCTGGGCGCCAGCCGGCGCGCCTCACGGGCGAAACCGATCTTGTTCGACCACAGGCCGACATGCTCGATCACCGAGTTCGAGAACACGACGTCAAAGGAATTGTCTTCGAATTCCGGCATCGAGCAGGCATTGCCTACACGCGCCACCACCGGCAGACCGCCGGTGTCGTCCTGCCGCACCTCCGCGAGATTGACGCAGGTCACGCTCAGGTGCTCGAAATCGAGAAGATCGCGCCAGACGCTCCAGAAGCCGGTTGTCCCGCCCATGTCCAACAGGCGGCAATGACCCTTGGCCGCGACATGGTCTGCAATCATGCCGCTCAGGCGCGCAATCCGGCGCCTCCGGAACACGTTGTTCTGCGAAACCGGAGAGATGTTGAACACACGCGACCTCGTTGATGAACGGAGCAATTCCGCGACGAAGGCGCGGCTCTACATGACTAGCTGTCATTTCCTAAGGCGAACATAACAGTCCATTCGTTTACAAAAGATGTCTCCGAAACCTTAAGGCGAAGCTAAAATGACAAAACAGTCGCAGGCAGGCCCCGGAAGGCTTCCCTGCGACTGCAATTCTCTCAGCGGCCTTCAATCAACCGGCATGCTTGCTCAGAACTCTTCCCAATCCGTCGCGGCAGCGGTGGCTGCGCCACCGGTCGCAAACGAACGCGCCACCTTGCTGGCAAGTTGCCGGGCGGGCGAAGCCGCCGGACGCGACGCGGACGTGGCCGCCTGGGGTGCGCGTCCCGGGGCTGCCCGTCTGGCGGCCTGTGCCGACCCGCGTGTGCGGAACTGCTGCAGGAGCGAAGCCAGCGCCTCGGCCTCGTTCGCGAGCGTGGCGCTCTGTGCGTTCGATTCCTCGACCATGGCGGCATTCTGCTGCGTGCCCTGGTCCATCGTATTGACCGCCGCATTGACCTCCTTGAGGCCGGTCGCCTGCTCGCGCGCGGCATCTACGATGGCGTTGACGTTACGGTTAATGTCCTGAACCTGAACCACGATATCGGCAAGCGCCGCTCCCGTCCGACCAACGAGGGCTACGCCCTGCTTGACCTGATCGCTCGACTTCGTGATCAGCGACTTGATCTCCTTGGCTGCGTTGGCGGAACGCTGCGCCAGTTCGCGAACCTCGGTCGCCACGACCGCAAAGCCCTTGCCGGCGTCGCCTGCTCGCGCGGCTTCGACACCGGCATTCAGGGCAAGCAGGTTGGTCTGGAAAGCAATTTCGTCAATGACGCCGATGATGTTGGCGATCTGGCCCGAGGAGTTCTCGATCGCGCTCATGGCTTCGATGGCTTCCTTGACGACTTCGCCGGAACGTTCGGCGTTCTCGCGTGTGCGGGCCACCAACTGTCCTGCCTCTTCGGCGCGGCGGGAAGAGTCGGCAACCGTCGTGGTGATTTCCTCGAGCGCGGCGGCCGTTTCCTCGATCGAGGCTGCCTGCTGCTCGGTCCGCTTGGAGAGCGAATCGGCGGCAGAACGCACTTCCTCGGCGCTCGCGGAAATATTGTTGGCATTGCTGCCGATCGAATTGATCGCAGCCTCGAGCTGCTTCACGGAATCATTGAAGTCGTGACGCAGGCGCTCAAGGTTCTGCGGAAACGGCGTGTCGATCTGCTGGTCGAGATTGCCGGCGGCAAGCTCCTTCAAGCCATCGCCCAGCGTGTTGACCGCATTGACGCGGTCGGTCACGTCGGTCGCGAATTTCACGACCTTCATGACCTTGCCCTTCTCATCCATGATGGGATTGTAGGAGGCCTGCAGATAGACCGGCTTGCCGCTCTTCGAATAGCGCACGAACTCGTCGGCGCGAAACTTCCCGTCGCGCATGTCGCGCCAGAAGTCTTGATAGGCTTGGCTTGCCGCATAGTCCTTGTCGACGAACATGCTGTGATGCTTGCCGACGATTTCGCCCAGCGAATAGCCCATCGACTTCTGGAAATTCTCGTTCGCCGACAGGATATGCCCGTCGGGCGAAAAGCTGATGACAGCCTGTACCCGCGAGATCGCTTCCATCTGGTTGCGATAATCATTGTTGAGCAGCCGCTCCTTCGCGTTGGACCACTCCACCACGAAACCCTTGGATTTGCCGTTGTCCATCAGGGGGGTGACCAGCAGGTCGAATGCATGGCCCCCAACACGGATCGTGGCGCTGTGCGGCTTGGTCAGCTTGGCCAGCATGTCACGCTGGTAGCTCGGGTTCTTGTGGAAGACGTCGATATTGCTGCCCAGTAGCGTTTCCATGGAAAAGCGCGGCAACTCGGCCTTGAGCTCCGTCTCGACCTCGGCCAGCAGGCTTTTCACCGCAGTATTCATGTAGGTGATCCGCAGATCTGAGTCCGCGATCATCACATTGGCGCGCAACATATCGATCGAGCGCATCTTTGCGCTCGACAGACCCGAATTCATTCCAAACATTGGTGTCCCCTCATGCCCCCAACGGCAAACCTTACCGTTATTCATAAGGATTTTCGCATGCATTGATTAATGACTTCTAAAGTCTTGTGTCGCGCGCCTCCCCAAAACTAATGACAGAAAGCAATTTTCTCGCCTTTTTATTCGATAAATGAAATTGAGGCTTTCCCGTTTCTGCAAAAAGTCGACAATTTTAGCATTAATTTAGAATGATATTATTCGCGCGGAAGTAACAGACAGCTGAATCCCTGTACCAAAAGGCGAATTTCACTGATGCTGACATTGCGCGACCTCTTTGGGTCGACTATCTAATGCTCTGGCCCGTAGCTAGTGAAAATTCGACGGGAAGGGACAAGTGGCATGCTGGATTCGATCATCACGTTCTTCGAGACCGTCTTTCTCAGCCTCGGGCGCGTGCTGGGCAGGATTGGCTCCGCCATCGCCTGGCCCTTTCTGGTTCTGGCAAACTGGTTTCGCAACCGGCACTGGATGGTGAAGGCGCCAGTGGCCGTCGCGCTGGCGCTACTGATCGGCCTTTATGGATATTTCGTCTGGCAGACGCAGGTCTGGACGAACTTCAATCCCGGCTTCATCGAAGCCTATAAGTATCCCGCACGGGAAGTTCCGGCAGGCGCGACCCTGACGGCAAAGGCCGATGGCGCGCCGCAGACCTGCCAGTCCTCGGCCATCGCCCAGACAGCCGTCGATCTAACGGACTTCAACGTGAACCAGAACGCCTGGATCTCGTCGATGATCCTCTACAAGCTCGGCTTCTTCGGCGTGGACTGGGATCACACGCCCTTCCTGGACAACAAGGCCAATTTCCAACGCGGCGTGAACGAGGCGGTGCGGCGCGCCACCGTCGAACTTGTCGACACGCTTGGCCGCATGCGTGGCACGTCCGGCATCAACAACAACCTGCAGAACGCCCGTTCCAAATTGCAGTATGGCGAGGAAAACTGGTACTGGAGCTTCGACCCGTTCGGACCGTTGACCCCCACGCCCAAGCAATACCGGTCCGCGATGAAGGACCTCGCCAACTACAACGCCGAACTCTCCGCCTGTTCGGCTACCTTCGACGCGCGCGCAGACAATCTGCGCGAGTTCCTCGACCGCGTTGCCAGTTCGCTCGGATCGACGTCGGACATCCTGCGTGAACGGTCGGAAAATCATGGCGGCGGCTGGTTCGACACGCGCGCCGACGACCGCTTCTGGTTCGCCTATGGCCAGCTTTATGGCTACTATGCGCTTCTGACGGCCACGCGCGCCGACTTCGCCAATGTGATCAAGGAACGCAATCTGGGCCCGCTTTGGGATCGACTGCAGGGTCAGTTCAAGTCAGCGCTGAAAATCCAGCCGGCGATCATCTCGAATGGTGCAGAAGACGGCTGGATCATGCCGACCCACCTCGCCACGATGGGCTTCTACGTGCTGCGCGTCCGGTCCAACATCCAGGAAATTCGCGACGTCCTCGACCGATAGGTGGGGCAAGCCGTTTCGAACACAGCGACAGAAGCGATCTGAAATCCCGCCGGGGTCAGACTCCGGCGGGAATTTCGTGACAGACGCCAATGATCTCGCCACCTGAATTGCCCTTGGCACGAAACCGTCCCATGACGCGAACATGGATATAGGGACCGACGCCCCCCTCCTTCACGCGCATGACGAACTGATAGGAGCCTTTTTCCCGGGCAGCCGTTTCTATGAGTTCCAGCGCCAATGCCTGGTCTTCGGGATGGATGGACCTCGAGGCCATCCCGAAATCGATCGGACCTTGGGTTACCGGCACACCAAAGAGCCGGGAAGCCTCCGCCGAACAGAAGGTGTGACCGGCTTCCAGGTCCGACCGCCAGATCCCGATCCGGACATGTTTTTGAATGAGCCGGAGAACGTCTGCGTCGCTCATATCCAGATAGGTGGGCAGAGGCCCAAGAGACCGGCTGCGGGTGATTTGATAATAAAGGTTCAAGCTACTTCGCCCCAAAAGTGTCTTTGATTGCGCGCCCCGGCAACCGGAGACAAGGCGCCCGCCTGATCGCGGAAGGAACGGTCACTCTGCCGCGCCAGCCGCCGGTTTTTCGTTGACCGACACCTGCCTCAGCGGCTGGAACGCCTCGAAGGCAATTCCAATCAGCCCGTCGGAACCGTTCGCCAGGGGCTTGTATTCCCCGATCGAGACGAAATCGCGAGCGGGGCCGTCATCAATCTTGAGCGGATAATGCGCGATCGCGCTGCTCTTGGCTTCCAGCGCACCAAGAAGTTTGGCAAGCGCGATATTGCGCCCCTCGTCACCGAACCTGCCCTGGAAGGAAACGGCGCCCTGTTCCTCCACGACGGCCCCGATATCGTCGACGGCGCGGAAGTTCCCGAAAATGCGGAAATCCTCACCGTCAAAGCGCCAACAGTCGAAAAGCAGCCATTCCGAAAAGCATGCCACGATCTCGCGTTCGGACAGGCCAATGGCCTCAGCGTCCCGCAACAGCCGTGGCAACGCGCCGTCATCGTCTTCATGCATGATTGGGCCCCCGCCATCATTGCTGCCGGAGTAAGCCTCCTGGGCCACGTCCTTGCAGTATCCATCGAAGCGTTCACCAGCTTCTGACCGATGACGATAGTATGCCCGTCAATTTACGGAAGGTAAATTCTCAAAAAGTCAAAGAAATATCGTTAACGAAAAGCAACCGTGGGAAGGATGCAGACCCCTCCTCGACAGGCCGCACTGCAATTGCCCAAGTCTGGAACCCATTGCAGAAAGGCTAACGGTTAGCCAGAGGAAATCGATTGTATCTGGCCAAAGGAAACGCCGAGGCAGTTTGCTCCGCCTCGGCGCGATTTCGGACTGGAACCGGTTATTGCGGGTTCTTCAGATAGGCGATCAGGTCGGCGATATCCTGCGGGGATTTCAAGCCGGCAAACGCCATCTTCGTGCCCGGCACGAGCTCTTTGGGATTCGGCAGATAAGCGGTCAGCTCTTCTTCCGTCCAGGTCTTGCCGGCGCCGAAGGTCTTCATCCCTTCAGAATACTTGAAGTCTGCAACGGAGGCGACCGGACGGCCAACGACGCCCTGAAGGCTCGGGCCCACCTTGGCCTTGGCGTCCGTCGCGTTGTGACAGACCATGCAATTCTTCTTGAAAACCTGCGCACCCTTGGCCGCGTCGCCATCGGCGAGCGCCACACCCGCGCTGGCGGCAAAGGCAGCGGCAGCAATCAGCATGCGAACATACATATTTTATCCTTTCAGACCTCGATTGAGCTCTGCCCGCCACGCCGGACGGTCCCCGAGCAGTGCTCTCCTACGATACCGGCGGCAACTTCGCCTTGACCGACATCAAGTCTCCTGCATTTTGTCATCCCAGTGAAGACGGCAAAAGGACACATATTTCTCATTGCCGCCCACGTCGATCTGGGCACCGTCCTTCAACACCCTGCCGGCCTCGTCAAGCCGGACAACCATCGTTGCCTTGCGGCCGCAATGGCAGATGGTGCGGACCTCGCGCAGTTCGTCTGCGATCGCCAGGAGTTCCTGCGAGCCCGGAAAAAGCTTGCCGCGAAAATCGGTCCTGAGCCCATAGGCCATGATCGGAATGTTCAGCCGATCGACCACACGCGCCAGCTGCCAGACCTGCTCCGGCGTCAGGAACTGCGCCTCGTCGACAAAAATGCAGGCAATCGGTCCGTCCTTTAGCAGGCTCTCGATGAGCTGCTTCAAATCATCCGTCGCCTGAAACGGGATGGCATCCGCCGTCAGGCCGATGCGGGACGAGACCCGCCCCGTGCCGGCCCGATCGTCGAACGCGGCAATCAGGATCACGGTACGCATGCCACGTTCCTGATAATTATAGGAGGCCTGGAGCAGCATGGTCGACTTGCCCGCATTCATCGTCGAATAGCTGAAATAGAACTTGGCCATCCTGCCCTCTCACATTGCCGAAGACGCTTGCGGCCGGTTGCCGACCTGCCGCATTACGAGCGTTTTCCTTGCCCCCGACAGCCGCGCAAAGCCAATCCCGCGACGCCCGCAAGTCACAGTTTTTTTGACCGATAACGCCTTTGCGACATTTATATTGGGATTTGCGAAGGCCGCGGCTTGCCGTGCGAAACCAGCCCGATTAGGCCTTGAACTGAGCGAAATTTGATGCTTCGCTGGCGCCTAGGATGAATGACGCACCTCATCCATAAGAGGGAGAACTCTAAATGAACCGTTCCATTTTCAAGTCCACGGCCGCCGCAGTGCTCCTGTTTGCCGCTGCCGCGACAGGCGCGGCGCAGGCCGCAGAACCGGCAAGCTGTGGCAATGTCAATGTTGCCCAGGTGAGCTGGACCGACATCCAGGCGACAACCGGTGCCGTCGAGACGGTTCTCGATGCCCTCGGCTACAAGGTCGAAGTCAAGGAACTCGACCTGCCGATCATCTACACAGGCCTCGCCAATAAGCAGCTCGACTTCTTCGTCGGCAACTGGATGCCCTCGTCCACGCAGATCGTGAAGCCCTTCACGGACGCCAAGACCGTGGACACCGTGCGGGCCAATCTCGAAGGCGCCAAGTACACGCTGGCCACCAACGAATATGGTGCAGCACTCGGCATCAAGGATTTCTCGGACATCGCCAAGCACAAGAAGGAGCTTGACGGCAAGATCTACGGTATCGAGCCCGGCAACGACGGCAACAAGAACGTCCTCGACATGATCAAGGAAGACAAGTTCGGCCTGAAGGACTTCAAGCTTGTCGAATCCTCCGAACAGGGCATGCTTGCGCAGGTCAGCAAGCTCGACAAGTCCAAGAAGCCGGTCGTCTTCCTCGGCTGGGCACCGCACCCGATGAACGTCAAGTACAAGATGACCTACCTCACCGGTGGCGACGACACGTTCGGCCCGAACTACGGCGGCGCGACCGTATACACGATGGCCCGCGCAGGCTATGTCGCCGAGTGCCCGAATGTCGGCAAGTTCCTCAACAATCTGGTCTTCAACCTGGACATGGAAAACCAGATGATGGAAATGATCATGGACAAGGGCATGCAGGGCAAGGATGCCGCGAAGGCCTGGCTGAAGGCACATCCGGACGCTGTCAAGCCCTGGCTGGCCGGCGTGACGACCAAGGACGGCGGCGACGCCGACGCTGCGGTCAAGAAGGCTCTTGGCCTCTGATCCAGACATTCCTCGGAAAGGGCGGCTTGGCCGCCCTTTTTTGTTTGCGCACGCCGAATTGAAGACAAGCGGCTTCAAGTTGCGACACATTTGCGTAAACTGGACACATTGGGCCGCAGGCCGACCAGACGTTTGCCGGGGAACGAGAATAAACAAAGCGCAAAAAGAGAGCGAAAAGCTCGCGCGCCATACCCGTCGATCGAGAGACTCAAAAAGGGGAACCGAATGGACTGGCTCCATAGCTGGCTACTGGATGATAACAACAAGATCATGATCGGCCGAGGGGCCAAGGTCGTTGTCGATTGGCTGACCACGAACCTCAGCGGCTTCTTCGACATGATCGCCGCGATCTTGCAGAGCGCAATCGATGGAATCCTCTGGCTGCTTCTGGGCAGGTTCGTCGAGGATACCGCCGTTGCCCCCTATTATCCGTTCATCACCATTGCCGCCTTCTGTCTGATCGCCTGGCTCGTGCGGCGCAAGTTCAGCGTCGTCGTCCTGACGGCCGTCGGCATGCTGCTGATCTACAACCAGCGCTACTGGACGGAAGCGATGGAAACGCTGGCACTGGTTCTCGCCGCCACCGGCGTCTCAATGGTGATCGGCGTTCCGCTCGGGATTCTCGCGGCGCGCCGCCCCTGGTTTTATGCCGTCCTGCGGCCAATTCTCGACCTTATGCAGACCATCCCGACCTTCGTCTACCTCATCCCCGCCCTGATCCTGTTCGGCCTCGGCGCCGTATCCGGGCTGGTTGCAACGGTGATCTTCGCCATCCCCGCCCCGATCCGCCTGACGCGGCTGGGCATCATTTCGACACCTCCGGCCCTGATCGAGGCCGCACAGGCTTTTGGTGCCAATCCGATGCAGATCCTCGCCAAGGTGGAGCTGCCTTTCGCACTCCCGCAGATCATGGCAGGGATCACCCAGACGATCATGCTTTCGCTCTCCATGGTCGTCATTGCCTCGATGGTCGGCGCGGAAGGACTCGGCACGCTGGTTCAGCGCGCGCTCGGCCAGATGAATGTGCCCATGGGCTTTGACTCCGGCATGTGCATTGTCATTCTTGCAATCGTCCTCGACCGCATCTTCAAGTTCTTCGACGAAGGAGAAACCGCATGACCGCTGTCAGCTTCGACAATGTCAGCATCATCTTCGGCGACAAGCCCAATCGGGCGTTGCAGATGGTCGATCAGGGCCGCACTCGCGACGAGATTGGCGCGGAAACCGGCCTCGTGCTGGGCGTGGCCAATGCCAGCCTGACCATCCATGAAGGCGAGATTCTCGTGCTGATGGGCCTCTCCGGATCCGGCAAATCCACGTTGCTGCGCGCCGTCAACGGACTGGCTCCGGTCGTCCGCGGAGACGTCGCCGTGAAGACCGAAAACGGCTCGCTGAACCCCTACAAGACATCGAGCAAGGCGCTGCGCAATTTCCGCATGCACACGGTCTCGATGGTCTTCCAGCAGTTCGGCCTTCTGCCCTGGCGCACCGTCGCGGAGAATGTGGGCTTCGGCCTTGAGCTGGCCGGAGAGCCGGAATCGGTTCGCAAGGCCAAGGTGGCCGAACAGCTGCAACTGGTGAACCTGACCCAGTGGGCCGATCGCAAGGTCAATGAACTGTCGGGCGGCATGCAGCAGCGGGTGGGGCTTGCCCGGGCCTTTGCAACCGGCGCGCCCATTCTGCTGATGGACGAACCCTTCTCCGCCCTCGATCCGCTGATCCGAACCCGTCTCCAGGACGAGTTGCTCGAATTCCAGCGCAAGCTCAAGAAGACCATCATCTTCGTCAGCCACGATCTGGACGAGGCCTTTCGCATCGGCAACCGCATTGCCATCATGGAAGGCGGCCGGATCGTCCAGTGTGGCACACCGCAGGATATCGTCAAGAACCCCGTCAACCAGTATGTCGCCGAGTTCGTCCAGCACATGAACCCGATAATGATGCTGACGGCCCAAGACGTGATGAAGCCCGGCGCTGCCGGAAGCGGCACTGTGGTGGGCACGGTCCAGCCGGACGCTCCCTTGAGCAGCGTGCTGGACGCAATGGCGAAGACGCCGGGCGTCACCGGCGTCGTGGAGAACGGATCGGTCATCGGCACGATCTCCGCACAGGACATCCTAGAAGGCCTGACGCGCCACCGCCGCCGCGATGACTGAGACCTGAGTCAGTCAGCCTCACCTTCCCTGCATCTCCGGAATGCCGCCTTGCGCCCGCAAGGCGGCTTTTTTTGCTGATCGGGCCTGGCGACCTGATGCGATCACATTCCGCGTTGCCGCGATCCGTTGTAGGACAGGGCAGCGGCAACGATGATTGCGCCGCTGACGTAGCCTGTGACAGAGGAACAACCGGAATGACGAGCGACGACAAGCCCAAGGTGCTGCGCGACACAGACGATCAGGCTCGCCATCAGGCGCGCGAACTCATAACCACGGCCCGCTTCGCGGCCATTGCCGTGATTGATCCGGAAACCGGCTATCCCAATTCCAGCCGCGTGCTCACGGCCACCGATGGAGCAAGTCGTCCGGTTATCCTTGTCTCGCGACTGGCCGCCCACACGAAGGCACTTCTGGAAACGATGCGCTGCTCGCTCCTGTTTGGCGAACCGGGCAAGGGAGACCCCCTCGCCTGGCCGCGCATCAGCGTCCAATGCGACGCCGTGCCGGTCGGCGGTGACGATCCGGAACGGGCGCATCTTCGCGCGCGCTTCCTCCGCCGCCATCCCAAAGCCGCGCTCTACGTCGATTTCCCGGATTTCCTGTTCTTCCGCCTGCATGCCGTCTCGGCCAGCCTCAATGGGGGATTCGGTCGGGCCTATGCCCTCGGCAAGCCCGATTTCGAACTACCGCAAGGCCTCGCGCCGCTCGACCTGTTGAGTGAAAGTGCACTCGCAAAGATGGCAGAATCACAGTCCGTGATTCCCTCCGGTTCGCGTCTTGCAGCCATCGAACCGGGCTACATCGTCATCGAGAGCAAGAGGGGAATGCGAATCTTTGAATGGCCAAGTATTTGAGAAATAACAAATTTTTTCCTCATTTCAGAAGATTCTGAAGTATTGCTATAGCGATATATATCAATATGCAAAACTGAAAGAATGGTTTATAATCGCCTAAGGCGCGGGTTCTGTCCCGCCTATGAATTACGTAGCCAAGCCTTTGCGGAAGTATACCTTGATGAATTTGGATAATCTGTACTCGAACGCCAACGCGGCAGCCCTCATCATGTCAGCATTGGCCAATCAGAAGCGGATTTTGATCCTTTGCAATCTGGTTCAAGGCGAAGTCGCCGTCGGGGCGCTCGCTGAAAGGGTCGGGCTCAGCCAGTCAGCCCTTTCACAGCACCTGTCGAAGCTGAAGGCCCTGAACCTCGTCAAGACGCGCCGTTCGGCGCAAACGATCTACTATTCCAGCCCCAATCCCCAGGTGCGTACGCTTCTGAATACGCTGGATGCGCTCTACATGCCGGAAACCGGGCCCAAGGCCTGAAAGACCGAGCGCTTCATCTCGCGCATGGAGACCAGCAAGGCGAGGGATCGCTTGCGCGCGCATCACGAAGAGATGACGCGGGCGTTTTCAAAATGTCCCGAACCAAGGCTGCTTCAAAATTTTCTTGAATAAGTCGCCTGAGCGAACGATGTGCGTTCATCATGTACGCTCAGGCGATTATCATTGCCGCCGGTCACGTTTCTCAGCTGCTCGGTCCATGTTGCCCTTGACCTGACAGCGTCTTGGAACTCAAGTTCCCGAAACGTCGAAAAGAGCCCGGTGGAGACGGGCGCTTTCATCTTGATTTATGATCTTCTAATCTTGCGCGAGCCTGTTTACAGCAAGCCACTGAACGACAACGTGATCCGCCATCAAAAAAGATCATGAACCCTGGTTTTCCGCCGGCTTGACGCAGGTCCCCGCGCTGATAATTTGACCAATCGATAAAGAACACGGCGTCGCCGCGCCGAATGCCGAAAAAGCCCTTTGAGGAGACTTGAAACCATGTCCAACCGTACGACCGCGAAACCGAACGACCTCAGCGCCTTCTGGATGCCGTTCACGGCCAACCGCCAGTTCAAGAAGGAGCCTCGTCTGTTCGTGGGCGCGAAGGACATGCACTACACGACACACGACGGACGCACCGTTCTTGACGGCACGGCCGGCCTTTGGTGCGTGAATGCGGGCCACTGCCGCCCGAAGATCACAGAAGCGATTGCGCAGCAAGCCGGCGAACTCGACTACGCGCCTGCCTTCCAGCTCGGCCATCCGAAGGCTTTCGAACTCGCAACCCGGCTTGTCGACATCGCACCGGAAGGCATGGAGCATGTGCTCTATACGAACTCCGGTTCGGAATCGGTCGAGACAGCGCTGAAAGTGGCCCTCGCCTATCACCGCGCCAAGGGTGACGGCTCACGGTTCCGTCTGATCGGCCGCGAGCGCGGCTATCACGGCGTCAATTTCGGCGGCATCTCCGTCGGCGGCATCGTTTCCAACCGCAAGATGTTCGGCACGCTGCTGACCGGCGTGGACCACATGCCTCACACCCACCAGCCGACGAAGAATGCCTTCTCGCGCGGCATCCCGGAGCATGGCGGCGTCGATATCGCCACCGAACTCGAACGCATCGTCACACTGCATGACGCATCCACCATTGCCGCCGTCATCGTCGAGCCGGTAGCCGGCTCCACCGGCGTTCTCATACCGCCGAAGGGCTATCTCGCCAAGCTGCGCGAAATCTGCACCAAGCACGGCATCCTGCTCATTTTCGACGAAGTGATTACAGGCTTCGGCCGCCTCGGTGCGCCGTTTGCCGCCCAGTTCTTCGACGTCAAGCCCGACATCATCACCACCGCCAAGGGCCTCACCAACGGCGTCATCCCGATGGGCGCGGTCTTCGTCACGAAGGACATCCACGACGCCTTCATGAACGGCCCGGAACATATGATCGAGTTCATGCACGGCTACACCTATTCCGGCAACCCGATCGCCTCGGCTGCGGCGCTGGCCACCCTCGATACCTACAAGGAAGAAGGCCTGCTGACCCGCGCTGCCGAGCTTGGTCCCTATTGGGAAAATGCGCTTCACTCGCTGAAGGATTGCCCGAACGTCATCGACATCCGCAATGTCGGTCTCATTGGCGCGATCGAACTCGCGCCAATTGCCGGCGAGCCGACCAAGCGCGCCTTCACGGCCTTCCTGAAGGCCTATGAAAAGGGCCTGCTGATCCGCACCACGGGCGACATTATCGCGCTGTCGCCGCCGCTGATCATCACGAAGGCGCAGATCGATGAACTGTTCGACAAGCTGCGCGATGTGTTGATGAACAACATCTGAGGCTGAGCCGCATCCGCGCGAGGAAACAAGAAAACAGCCCCGTTTCGGGGCTGTTTTCTCCAGACTCGCTAATGTTCCATTTCCGGTCGTAAACCCCGAAGTAGCAACAAGTTTACCAATCATCTTGGCCAGAACTTAAACACTATGCGCTATCTGACGTTCAGCCCACGATTGGAGATTGAACATGCTGCGCGGATTTCTGAGCGACAGATCTGGCAATTTCGGGATTTTGACAGCACTGCTCATCGTGCCGATGATCGGCGTGGCGGGCCTCGCCGTGGATGTGACAAACGCGCTCAGCGTCAAGGCCAAGCTTCAGGGAGCGGGCGACGCCGCAGCACTGGCGGCTATCGCCGGTTCTTCGCCGGGCATGCAGGTGGCCTTTGCGATGCCGGGCGACGGCACTATTCCGATCGCGGAGAGCGACGCCAAGGCATTCTTCCGGGCTCAGCTGCAGAACGTCACCAACTACCGACTCGATTCCATCGACGCCAGCATCGTCAAATCCGGTAAAAGCATCACCTCAACCGTTAATTACAAGGCGACTGTTCCGACCTATCTTTCGCAGATCCTGGGCCACCAGTTCATCCAGGTGGCCGGGCACGCAACCGCCACCTATGAGACGGCGACATATCGCAGTTTCTATCTGCTGCTCGACAACACGCCTTCTATGGGCGTCGCAGCAACCCCGACGGACATCAACAAGATGGTCAACGCCACCCCGGACCAATGTGCGTTCGCCTGCCACATCGGCACCACGTTGTCGAACGGCACCGTGATCAACGAAGATCCGAACGACTACTACCACCTGGCAAGAAGCAGAAACGTCAACGCGACCATTCGCATCGACGTCGTTGCCCAGGCGACGGAACAGCTGCTGGAGCATGCGATGCAGGATCGCGGCAACAACACAAACCTTTACCGCATGGGCGTCTATACCTTCGGCCAGGATGCAACGAACCCGCAACTCTATGAAGTGGTTTCACCCACCACCGATCTTGCGACAGCCGCGACGACCGCGAAGAACAACGTCAAGCTGATGACGATCCCCTACCAGGGATATAACAATGACCAGATCACAAGCTTCGACTCGGCCATGGCGCAGTTGGGCAGCAGGATGGGCTTCGCCGGCGACGGCAACAGCCCGGCCACACCGCAGAAGATCATCTTCATGGTCTCGGACGGCGTCGGCGACAGCAGCAAGCCGCTGACATGCACCAAGCCGCTCGCCGGCAGCACACGCTGCCAGGAGCCGATCGACACCCGCGCCTGCGATGCGCTCAAGAAGCAGGGCTACACGATCGCCATTCTCTACACGACCTACCTGCCACTGCCGACGAACCAGTGGTACAACGACTGGATCTCCCCCTTCCAGAGCCAGATCGGAACGCGCATGCAGGCCTGCGCCTCGCCCGGCCTCTACTTCGAAGTGAGCCCGACCCAGGGTATTTCGGACGCGATGACGGCGCTGTTCAAGAAGATCGTCGCGATGCCCCGGCTCACGGGCTGACGGCACCAGCCACTGGGATCAAGCACGGAGGGTGGCCCAGGCCGTCCTGCGTGTCCCCGGCGCGGCGCATTTGTTTGCGCCGGCTCCCGAAACGACACGTAAGGCGGACATGGAAAAGCTTCCTCCCAACGGTGCAGAGATTTTCGTTCATGTGCGCGTGATCATCGGCATGATCCTGGGGCTCAGCCTCGCACGCATGATCAACGGCCTCACCCGCTTCATCCAGCATCCGACGAGTTACAAGACGGATGCCGTCCACATGACATGGGCCGCCTATGTCCTGATCTCGATCCCGCATTTCTGGTGGTTCGAGTTCAACCTGCGTCACATGGAGCACTGGAACTTCGGCATCTACGCCTATCTGTTGACCTATGCCGCGCTCTTCGCCGCCATATCCGCGCTGCTTTTTCCCGACCAGATCAACGAGTACAAGGGCTATTCCGACTACTTCGTCTCCCGCCGCCGCTGGTTCTACGGACTGCTCATCCTGCTCAAGCTCGCCGATATCGGTGACACACTGCTCAAGGGCACCGAATATTATGCGAGCCTCGGCGATGCCTATGACGCGCAGCAGGTCGTCGTCATCATCGCCGCCCTCGCCGGCTGCTTCATCAAGTCCCGCATCTACCACATGGTCTTCGCCGCCTTCGCCATGTTCGACCTCATCGGCTGGATTGCCGGCACCTATTTCCTGCCGACATGATCTCGTCGACAGTCGCGGCTATAACGACCTTGCCTCGGTGGTCAAATCACCTCATCATGTGATGAATGTATATTCGCAGCGCGAGATTATCAGATGAACGAAACGAATTCGCCGGATGAGCTTCGCCCTGATCTCCCGACTGGCCCTCAAGGCAGCATCCTTCACCTGATTGCCCAGTGGCAGGACGCCACCCAAGCCTTCGATGAGGCCATCAGCAACAAGCTCGGCTTGATCAATGCGGAATATCGTTGCCTGCGAGCCCTGATGGACGGTCCGAAAACCGCCGGCGTCCTTGCCCAGGCATCAGGCCTCACACCTGCTGCCGCCACCTCAATGATCGACCGGCTGGAAAAGCGCGGTTTTGTCGAACGCCAACGTGACGGAGCCGACAGGCGCAAGGTCGTCGTCGGCATGACGAAGCCGGCCAGTGAAACGCTGAGCAAGTTCTATAGACCCGTCGCCGATGACGTAGCAGCAATGCTTGCCAATTTCGCCAAGGCCGATCTGACGGTCATCGAAGCATTCATGAACGGCGTGCTCGCCCTGCAACAGACCCATGTCGAACAAATCGCCGACACGCTGATGCCCTGACGCGGAGGGGGCGCGATTTCTTCAAGCGCGCAGGAACCGGTCGTCTCTCCCAAGCGTATTGAAGCAGAAAGGAGATCATGATGACCCATGCGACCACGTCCAAGTTCCACCCGATCCTTGTCCATGCGGTCGCGATTGTCGTCGTCGTGGCCGTGGGCGCGGCCATTGGCATGATGATCGGTCCGGACGACTGGTACCGATCACTCAGCAAGCCCGTGTTCAACCCGCCGCCATGGGTGTTCGCACCGGTGTGGACGCTGCTCTACATCTTTATTGGCATCGCCTTCGCGCGCACCGCCCTGCGCGACCCGACCGGCCCCGCCATGAAGGTCTGGATCATCCAGATGCTGCTCAACTGGAGCTGGACGCCACTCTGGTTCGGCTTGCATATGATGTGGGCCGCCTTTGCCGTCATCACCGCCCTGTGGCTGTCGATCATCGCTTTTATTTTGCTGACCCGCAAACGGGACCCTGTCTCGGCACTGCTTTTCGTGCCCTATCTGGCATGGGTCTCCTTTGCCGGCATCCTCAACGCGACAGTCGCAGCCATGAACAGCTGATACACGCTCTCCACCCTGTGCTTTTCGCCGAGAGTCTGATTTAATCGCGAAAAGACAACAGGATATGGGTGCACGTATGAGCGAACTCGAACGGCGGATCGATCAGGGAACGGGGCGCGAGCCGGCTGACATCGTACTGAAGAACGGCCGTTTCTTCGACCTCGTGACGGGTGAACTCGTAGCCTCCGACATCGCCGTCTGCGGCGACACGATCGTCGGCACCTGCGGCGACTATCGCGGCAAGCGCGAGATCGATATCGCCGGCAGGATCGTCGTGCCGGGCTTCATCGACACGCATCTGCATATCGAATCCTCGCTCGTCACCCCGCACGAATTCGATCGCTGCGTTCTGCCCTACGGCGTGACGACGGTGATCTGCGACCCGCATGAGATCGCCAATGTCCTCGGCACCGAAGGCATCGAATTCTTCCTCGCCTCGGCTGAACAAACCATCATGGACATCCGCGTCCAGCTCTCATCCTGCGTGCCGGCCACGCATCTGGAAACCGCCGGTGCCGATCTGCCGATCGAAAAACTCCTGCCCTATCGCCACCACCCGAAGGTGATCGGGCTTGCCGAATTCATGAACTTCCCGGGGGTCGTTTACAAAGACCCGGTCTGCATGGCCAAGCTTGAAGCGTTCCAGGGCCAGCATATCGACGGCCACGCGCCGCTTCTGTCGGGCAACGACCTCAACGGTTATCTCTCCGCCGGCATCCGCACGGATCACGAATGCACCAGTGCCGAAGAGGCAATGGAGAAGATCCGCAAGGGCATGCATATCCTCGTCCGCGAGGGTTCGGTGTCGAAGGATCTTCACGCCCTCATGCCGCTCCTGACCGAGCGGCTGTCGCCCTATCTGGCGCTCTGCACAGACGACCGCAACCCTCTCGACATCGCCGAACAGGGCCATCTCGATTATCTGATCCGGACAGCGATTGCCCACGGCGTCGAGCCGCTGGCGGTCTATCGCGCCGCTTCCATTTCCGCCGCCCGGGCCTTCGGGCTGCGCGACCGCGGCCTTGTCGCCCCCGGCTGGCGCGCCGACCTCGTGGTCGTTGACAGCCTCGAAAGCTGCAAGGCCGAAAAGGTCTTTTCCGGCGGCCGCGAAGTCACCGCCGCCCTGTTCGAAACCCGCAGGCCGGTTGCCCCGGTCGGATTGACCAGCGTCAGGGCTCGCACGGTGAGAGCCGCCGATTTCAGCATTCCGGCCAGCAACGGCGAGGTCTCGGTGATCGGTGTAATGCCCGGGAAGATCATCACCGAACATCGCCGCTTCCGCCTGCCCGTCGACGGCAACCAGACTACGGTCGATTTCGAACGCGACATTCTCAAGGTCGCCGTCATCGAGCGCCACGGCAAGAACGGCAATCACGCCAACGGTTTCGTACAGGGCTTCGGCCTGAAGAAGGGAGCGATCGCCTCCACCGTCGGCCATGACAGCCACAATATCTGCGTGGTCGGCGCCAACGACGAGGACATGGCGATTGCGGCCAACAGGCTCTCGGACATCAATGGTGGCTTTGTCGTCGTTGCGGATGGCAGGGTCACGGGCGAGATCGCGCTTCCCGTTGCAGGCCTCATGAGCCTCGAACCCTATGAGGTGGTGCGTGACACGCTGCACGACCTGCGCCAGGCCGCCTTTGCGCTGGGCGCGACGCTGGAAGAGCCCTTCCTCCAGCTCGCCTTCCTGCCGCTGCCGGTAATCCCGCACCTGAAAATTTCGGATCGCGGGCTTGTCGATGTCGACAAGTTCATGCTGATCGGATGAAATCGTCGGTGATCTTTGCCTCGCCGGCGACCAGCGAACTCCAGATGTCGATCTTTGCGGCCAGCAGGTCCGGGCTGAAGGGCTTGGGCAGATAATCATCCATGTCCGCGTCAAGGCAGGCGTGGCGATCGTGCTCCAGCGTACTGGCCGTGATGGCGATGATCGGCGTGCGCCGCAAGCCGTCTTTCATCTCTGCCGCGCGGATTGCTGCAGTGGCTTCGTAGCCGTTCATGCGCGGCATCATGATGTCCATGATGACGATTTCCGGCGTGTAGCGTTGCCAGAAGCGCACGGCTTCCTCTCCGTCGCGCGCGATCCGGAAGCGCAGACCGAGCCCGGTCAGGATCTGTTCGCAAGCCAGGGCGCTGACTTCATTGTCTTCCGCCACCAGGACGTCGATCCTCTGCGGCTCTCGAATGTCCTCGATCTCGGGCGCGGCCTCGGCAGGCGCTCTCAGTCCCGGCTTGCCAAGCCGCCGCTGCGCGGCGAGGACATCGCACAGCGTGCCGAGAAGAAGCGAACTCCTCACCGGCCTCTGGAGCTGTGCCTCGGCGGCAATTTCCGCTGCCCCCTGCAGCCCATTGGAAAGCACGGGCGTCACCAGGACGACGGATGTTGCGGCAAAACGCGGATCCTCATAAAGCCTGTTGACCAGCACGCGCGCACCCCGCCGCTCAAGTGTGCTGCTGACGACGAGAATGTCGATGTTCAGTCCAAGACCATCGGCAGCCTCAAGGACAGCCCACGCCTCATCGACGCTTTCGACGCCTGTGGCGTCAAACTGCCAGGCCGACAGCAGGGCTCCGATCGACTCACGAGACACCGCAATCTCATCGACGATGAGCACGCGTGCGCCGACAGCAGGCAAGATCTCCTCATCTTCGCTGCGCACTTCGGCGCAGTCAAATGGAAGCGCCACCCGAAACGTGCTCCCCTCCCCGACTTCGCTCTCCAGTTCGATCGACCCGCCGAAGAGCTTGACCAGACCCACATTGGTGGGAAGACCGATCCCCAGACCCTCCGCATGTCCGGTGCGCACCGCGCCAGAGCGGACGGACGCCTCGAAAATCCTGCTTTGATGTTCGGGAGCAATTCCGCAGCCCGTGTCCTCGACCTCGATGGTCAGAACCCGCTTGCCGTCCACGCGCGGGCCTGCCGAGAGACGAACCTCCACATGACCGCGATCAGTGAACCGGATGGCATTGGACACGAGATTGAAGACGATCTGTCGGAACCGCAACGGATCACCGAAAACCCGTTTCGGGATATCGATTGTCGGAGACACCACGATGGTCAGGCTCTTCTCCTCAGCCTTTGCAGCCAGGATCGTTGCCGTGTCATCGACCGCCTCCAGCGGATTGAAATAGACCGGGTGCAGTTCCAAGTGTCCGGAGTCAAGCTTGGAGAATTCGAGGATGTCGTTGATGACCGTCATCAGCGACTTGGCCGACTTGCTGATGGCATTCACATAGGTCTTCTGCCGCGTGTCGAGGTCTGAGCGCGACAACAGTTCGGCCATGCTGAGAACCCCGTTCATAGGGGTCCGGAACTCGTGGCTGACCGTTGCCAGAAAGTCGGATTTGGCCTGGTCAGCCTTGGCGGCGCGGCGCAGCAGGCGCTCAAGCTCCTCCTGGCGCCCCCGCAGCTCGGTAACATCCGTCAGAAGCCCGATCGTGCCCCCGTCCTCGGTCGGCTTGATTTCAAGGCGAATCCAGCGTGAACCCTCGACGCAGAAGCTGACCTCATGCGGCACGCGGTTCATCGCCTTCTCATGCAGCCCCTGGAGGAACGTCATCGGATCAGGCCCGAAGTCGCCGCGTTCCGCGCAATGCGCAAACACAATCTCCCACCGCCCGCCGACACGCACCATCCCCGACGGCAATTCCAGCAGGCGCTCGATCGTGCTGTTGCACATCAGGATGTCGCCGGTCGACGAGATCATTATGAGGCCCTGGGACATCGTCACCAGCGCCTTTTCCATCAGGGCACCCGTTTCCGCCAGCTTGGCGCGCGCCTCGTCGATCTCACGGTCCTGCCGACGCAGCGCGGTAATGTCGTTGTAGGTGAGCACCAGTCGCCTTCCGGCGATCTCGTGTCCCTGGATAATATAGGTTTCGCCGGCAACCGTCGTGAACTCGCGCATGGGCAGCTCGCCCGATTGCAGCTGGTCGCGCCATTTCCTCTGAGCCTGCTCAAGCTCTTCCTTCGTCAGGTCGAAGAGGCCGCTGCGGACACTATGCGCCATCATGTCGAGGAAGCTGAAGCCGGCCAGCCCCTCCAGGCTCGTATTCTGCCACTTGCGCAGCACATTCTCATTGGCAAGCTCGACGATCAGATCGTCCTGACGGATCACGATGAGACCGGTGTCGATGCTGTTCATGATATCGGAAAGCTGCTGCCAGGCGGCCTCCGCCTGGTTGCGGGCCTGTTCGAGCTCAAGTTCCCGTTCTCTCAGCGGCGTCATGTCCAGCAGCGAACCGACGATATAGGGCTTGCCGTCAGGCAGCGTGGCGCGGCTGATGCGCGACAGGATGTGGGCGCCCTGGTCCGCCCGATGCTGCATGACCGTCTCGCGCACCGAGACCTCACCTGTCAGCAGAACCCTGTCGTTCTCCTCGATATAGCTATCCGCCGCGTCGCCGAAGACGGTGCGCTCGTCGCCGCCGATCGCGGAAAGCTCCCGGCTGTCCAGAAGTGTCCGTTCAACCGCGTTTGCGTAGATCATGATATGGTTTTCGTCGCGCACGAAGACCGGGACCGGCAGGGCATCGAGGATCGCCTTGTAGAGGCTGACCTCATCCCGTTGCCTGATCAGCAGCGCCTCGCGCTCATGGCTGTCAGTGATATCGAGGCGCAGCCCGACGACATAGCCGTTGTCGAGACGCCGGTTGATGAGCCGGATCCATCGACCCGTTCCCAACCGATAGGTGCTCTCGTAATAGGGTTGGCGAAAGGCCTCCAGGCGCTCCTTCAGTCTTCGCTCGCAGGCGTCCGGATCGGAGGTGTCGATATCGTCGTTGAGCCCGCGCTGGATGCCGCGCATCAGAATGTCAGCGACCGGTTCGCCGTCGCGGATCGACCCCATATAGGGCCGATAGATCTGTTCCATCTTCTCGTTGACAAAGGCCACACGGTCTTGCGGATCGATGATCAGAATGCCCGCATCGAGATGAGAAAGCGCATCCTTCAGAACGGAGAGAAAGGCAGCGTCCGAAGACGTCTCAACCCGCGGCTCCGTCTCTCCCGGTGGGATTGCCGGTTCCGAGACATCCCACCATGCCGCCGGCGGCACGGCCACCGCCGGAGGGGCGGGCTCAAGATGCTCGTAGATGAAGATATCGCCGGTCTCGCTGACGAATTGTTCGATCTTCAGGCGCTGTGGCCGGCTGGCCCTGCCGACGGGAAGTACGAGATCGGCTTCGTTTCCAAAGATGGCAGCCTTGCGCTCCATTTCATCGCGCAGGCCGCTTGGTCGGACATTGGCCAGGTCCGCGTCCGTCAAGCCGATGAAATCCTGGGGTTCCATGTGATGCAGGCTAGCGAAGGCATGGCTGACAGCCACATAGCGCAACTCGGAATCCTTGATGCAGGCGGGTACGCGAGTGCGTGCCAGTCGGCGGCATGCCATCGCGAGCAAATCCACGCCTCGCTCCACCAGATCGTCTCCCGAATCTTGTTGCACTTTCATTGCGTTAATTAGGCGCACGGAGCGTTAAAGAATTGGTTAACCATCGCCAATAGCTCTGCCGATGCGTCATCCCTGCCACATCTCTTGCTGCAGCGCAGCGTAATCTTCCCGAAACGCTTGACATCCGAGCCCATTCATAAGACAAGCAACCAGCTTTCCCCTTCCGGCCGCCGCGTGAGCTGGCCGTTGCGACAGCTGGCAAGACAAGGATCTGCCAGAGCAACAGAAGGAAAAGCGCGTTGCATTGATGCCGGATTCCACGCCGGCGGCGCTGAAAGCAAAATAACTTAACCCACAAGTTCCCAATTCACGCGGGGTTCTTGACGCGAACGACAACCGCAGTCCGGTCATGGCGCTGCGGGCAATCGGCGTTTTGCGTCCCCGAAAGGCTGAATACCTTGACTAAATTTTCCGACCTCGGTCTCTCCGCCGGCACATTGCGCACACTGGAGGGCATGGAGTTCACCACGCCGACCCCGATCCAGGTGAAGGCGATCCCGCTGGTTCTGGAGCGCCGCGACATCATCGGTCTCGCCCAGACCGGCACCGGCAAGACGGCCGCCTTCGGCCTGCCGATCATCGAGCACCTGCTGAACGACAACCAGCGCCCCGAGCCCAAGGCCGTGCGCACGCTCATCCTCGCCCCGACCCGCGAACTGGTCAACCAGATCACCGGTAACCTGCGCGCCTTCCTCAAGGACACCAAGCTGCGCATCGCGCTGGTCGTCGGTGGCGCGTCGATCCACAAGCAGGCCCAGCTTCTGGCCCGTGGAACCGACATTCTCGTCGCGACCCCCGGCCGCCTTCTCGACCTGTGCAAGCGCAACGACGTCAACCTGACGGCCGTTCGCTACCTCGTGCTCGATGAGGCCGACCAGATGCTCGACCTCGGCTTCATCCACGACCTGCGCCGCATTTCGAAGATGGTTCCGAAGCGCCGCCAGACCCTGCTCTTCTCGGCCACCATGCCGAAGCAGATCGAAGAACTCGCCCAGGAATACCTGACGGACCCGGTCCGTGTCGAAGCGGCTGCCCCCGGCAAGACCGCCGACAAGATCGAACAGTTCGTCCATCACGTCACCGGCAAGGACCAGAAGACGCAGCTTCTGCGCCAGTCGCTGACCGACAATCCGGACGGCCGCGCCATGGTCTTCCTGAAGACGAAGCACAGCGCCGAAAAGCTGTCCAAGCATCTGGAAAACATCGGCTTTGCGGCAGCCTCCATTCACGGCAACAAGAGCCAGAGCCAGCGCGAGCGCGCTCTGAAGGCCTTCCGCGATGGTGAAATGCGGGTTCTCGTGGCCACCGACGTCGCAGCACGCGGCATCGATATTCCTGGTGTCACGCATGTCTACAACTACGACCTTCCGACAGTCGCGGAATCCTATGTCCACCGCATCGGCCGCACAGCCCGCGCCGGCAAGGACGGCATCGCGATCGCCTTCTGCGCACCGGACGAAATCAAGATGCTTCGCGACATCGAAAAGCTGACCAAGGTGGCGCTCACCGTTGCTAGCGGCGAGCCGCCGGCCGACACGCGCGGCGGCAACCAGCCCTCGCGCGGCGCTGCACGCCCGGCCCGCAAACCGCACCGCAAGGGCCAGGGCCGCCCGCAGCAGGGTGGCGAAGGCGCAGAAGCCCGCGGCGAGCAGACAGCACGTCCAGCCCGCCGCCCGCATTCCGAGGCTCAGGCTGGCGAACGTAAGCAGGGCAACAACGGCCATCATCAGGCCGGCCGTCCGAACGGCGATCGCAACCGCAACGACCGTCCCGGCCAGAAGCGCGGCGGCCCCCGTGGCGGCAAGCCCGGCGGCTATACCCGCGCAGCCCAGGGCTGACCGGTTCAAGGCGCCCGGCAGCGTGAGATCGCTGCCCTGAATCAGAAAGCGCCGACAGATCGCTCTGCCGGCGCTTCTTTATGTCGGGACAGCCGTCAAGACGGCCGCCCCTTATGGCTGGAGACGCAATCAAAACTCCTGCCAGTCGCCCCTGGTATCGACTGCGGCATTGCCGGAGAAGGCGGATGCGATCTTGCGGCCAAGCGCCCTGACCGGCGAGGCGGCCGGACGGTCGGACGGAACCGCACTGCGCACCGGCGCATGGGCCGCCATGCCACCCTCGGCCAGCTTGAACTGCGAAAGCAGACGGTTGAGCGACACGACTTCCGAGGCGAGGCTGTGGCTGGCGGCAGTGGATTCTTCCACCATCGCCGCGTTCTTCTGCGTGTCCTGGTCCATCTGGTTCACCGCCGTATTGATCTGCGCCAGACCAGACGCCTGCTCCTGCGCCGATTCCACGATCGCCAGAACGTGACGGTTGATCTCCTGCACTTCCGCAACGATCGTTTCCAGCGCCTTGCCCGTCTCGCCGACAAGCTTCACGCCCTGCTCGACCTGCGTGTTCGACGTGTTGATCAGCGCCTTGATTTCCTTCGCAGCCGTGGCCGAGCGCTGGGCGAGTTCACGCACCTCCTGAGCGACGACCGCAAAGCCCTTGCCGGCATCGCCAGCGCGGGCGGCTTCCACACCAGCGTTGAGCGCCAGAAGGTTGGTCTGGAAGGCGATCTCGTCGATCACGCCGATGATGCTGGAGATTTCATTGGCCGATTTCGAGATCATCTCCATGGCCAGAACCGCCTGACTGACGACCTGGCCCGACTGTTCGGCACCCGCCTTGGCGCGGCTGACCAACTGGCCGGCCTCCTGGGCGCGGCGCGTGCTGTCGCGAACCGTCGTGGTGATCTCTTCCAGCGCGGCAGCGGTTTCTTCGACCGCTGCGGCCTGCTGCTCGGTGCGCTTGGCCAGATCGTCGGCCGCAGCCTTGATCTCGCTCGAGCCGGCATCGATGCCACGCGCGTTTTCGGAGACCGAGCGAAGGGCCGCCTGCAGCTTGTCGGCAGAGTTGTTGAAGTCCTGGCGAACTGCGTCAAGCGCAGCCACGAAAGGCTCGTTGATGCGATAGGACACATCCCCATCCGAGAGCTTGGCAAGCGCCGCGGCCAGATTGTCGACGGCGAACTGCACGTCGGCCGCTTCCTTGGCCTTCTGCTTCTCGCGCTCGATACGCTCCTTCTCGCTCATCGAGCGATTGGCTTCGGTTTCCTGTTCGAGACGGATGCGCTCGAGCGCGTTTTCCTGGAACACGAGAACCGCCTTCGCCATCGCCCCCACTTCGTCCTTGCGTTCCAGCCCGTCGATCTTCGACGCCGTATCGCCGGACGCCAGAGACACCATGCGCGCACCAAGGCGGCTGATCGGCCCAGTGATCCCGCGCGTGGCGATGTACAGCGACAGCAAGATGCCAGCAAGGAAGGCTCCGGCGACGCCAACAAGGATCGTGAGGATCGTCCATCTCGCATCGCGGCTGAGCTGCTTGCTGCTGTCGAACAACTTTTGTTGCTGCGCATTGTTGTAGACGCGCAGTTCAGTACGCCAGTCTTCAATAACCGGGTCGATCTGAGCGAGCATCTTTGCGGCCGCTACGGGGTCGCCCGCGGCGTCAACGTCCATGGCCTTGTCGATGTTGGCGACGATTTTCTCTGCTTTGACGCGAATATCTGCAATCACCTTTGCATTTTCCGGTGACAGTTCGGCAACCTTGGACAAGCGGCTGAAAAGGTCTGCCTTGCTCTGCTCGTAGGTTTCCTTGATCTTCTTATGAGCGGGATCACTCTCACTATATACCGTCAGCTGATAGGCGCTGTATGGAATGGTCATCATCGACGTCGTCGCACGCGCGGCATATGTGGCGGCGAGACCATCTGAACCGATAAACCGCGAATATCTGGTATCAGCGTTTGAATAGGACATGGCCATGAAGGCCGAAGCTCCCAAGCCGACAACGCAAAGCGGGATGACGATGGACAGAACCTTCGTCTTGATGGAGGCGTTTTCAAGGAACGACATGCTGCTCTCTTCAGGGGGTGGCTCCGCTTTCGCTCACTCATACGGCAAAGCGGAAATCTCTGTGCAATCGCACTTAAAGGCCTGACTCATTCAGGCCCGCCCAACAAAATTGACATTAGTCAAAAAATTAGGTCAGGAATGCCAAGCAAAGGTTAACACTTTTGAAGAAACCGCATTTTCTGACAGAAATGACAAAAAGACTTCAGTCGCACTGAACATAGATTTTATAATATAAAGCAACATCTAATTTATACTGACGCAATATCGCTGTTGCCGTCGCAACCCGCGTCGCTCGCTGGATTTTTCGGTTTGTGAGTTCACGCAAACACAGTCGACACGGAGACGCCGGGCCGCAACCGCAACCCGGCGTTTACCTTGCACATCGATGGCCTGAAACGATCAGCCGTTACCGGAAATGACCTGGCAGGAGAAGGACTTGGCCTTTAATGCGCGGCAGGCATTTTCTGCCGTTTCGCGGCTGCTGAACCCGATGAAGCGGGCCCGAAATACGCCGCTGCCTGCCGCCTGGGCAAAGTTCATGACACCATTGAGGCTCGACCCCGCCTTGCCACGTGCCTTTTCAAGAAGCCCCCGGGCGTCGTCCTCGGTCTTCACGGTGGCGATCTGCACCTGCCAGAGCGTATCGGGATCGCTGGACATATTGTCCGGGTTCGGCTCTTCGCTGGCAAGTGCCGCCTGCGTGGCCTCGCCGACATCCTCATCATCGCTCTCATCCGCCGCCGGCCTCAGCGGGCCCCTGGCCACTTTGGCCGGTTTGCCCGTAGGCGTATAACGGGTCTCGGGAAGCGGTACGGCGCCGAGAGAGGCGACGACCGGCTCCTCACGCTGCGGCTCGGGCATGGGCTCCGGCGCGACGGCAACCTGTGGAACGGCCTTCGGCGCGGCCTCGCGACGCGCCATCGCGATCGGAACGGCCGCATTGAGAAGCGCGGCCATCTTGGCGTCGCGCGCGCCCGCCGTGCGCCCGCCCATGACGACGCCGATCACACGACGCCCGTCCTCGTTGACAGCCGTGACGATGTTGAAACCCGAAGCATTGGTATAGCCGGTCTTGATGCCGTCCATGCCACGATAGCGATACATCAGGCGGTTATGGCCATGGATGGTGCGCCCCCTGAAGACGAAGGCGCGGGTGGAGAACAGGCGATATTCGCTCGGGTAATCACGGATCAATGCAACGCCCAGCCGCGCCATGTCGCGCGCCGTCGTCACCTGACGCGCATCCGGCAGGCCCGACCCGTTGCGGAACGTGGTGCGGGTCATGCCGAGCTGCCGCGCCTTGCGCGTCAACATCGTTCCGCAATCGCCGCGTCCGGCCAGGAAGTCGCACATCGTCTCGGCCGCATCATTGGCCGAAAGCACGATCATGCCCAGGACGGCCTCGCGCACCGTGAGCGACTGCCCTGCCCTGATACCGAGCTTGAGAGGGATCACGCGCGCCGCACGCGCCGTCATCGGAACGCGTGTTTCCCAACCGATGCGCCCGGCGCGAAGGGCCTCGAAGGTCATGTAGAGCGTCATCATCTTGGTGAGGGAGGCAGGATGGTTCAGTGTGTCGGCATTTTCAGCAGCCAGCACCTTTCCAGTACTTGCATCGAGCACGAAATGCGCATAACCGGCCTCGGCGGGCCTGGCGGCAAGAAGCGCCGAAGCCAGCATCAATGTTCCCAAAACAGCCAGCCGCAATGCAGTCAGACGGCGCATGCAAGGTCTCCTGCAATATCGTTGATCCGTCTGATTCTAATGGTGTTGCATGGCAACAGAGAAGTTAAAATTTTAACGACCTGCATTCATCGTTAACAATTGGTTAACGGTGACAATCCACCCTCGTCGCGTACCTAACCACTGGACCCCACGACGAAGCATTTGAAGTCATGCGCAGTCAGCGACTTGCAGGCGCCGCGGGCCGTCTCCCGGCTGTCGAATCCTGAAAAACGGGCGCGATAGAAGGCAGCACCATTGCGCTCCACCTTGAGCGCCTGCGCGAGAGCCCGACCCAGCGCGCCGCGATCAGCGGTGCGGGCGCGCAGCAACATGGCCATCGCTGCATCGCGGGTATCGACCGCCGCGATCTGGATCTGCCATCGGCCCACATGCGTCGTCACCGGAAGCGGGTTTTCGACCTGTGCATAGGCGCGCGGTGACGGCAGGGGAACAGGTCCGAGGCTGGCCGTCAGCACAGGATCGACCTCGCGCGCTGGGGCAGGCTGCAAGGGATGCCGGCCCTTCGACGCCCTCGGCAGGGCCTCGTCGAGAAGCGCGGCCATCTGGCGGTCGCGGGCGGCGGCGGTCCTGCCGCCCATGACAACGCCGACGACCTGCCGACCTCCCTTGCTGACCGCTGTGACAATGTTGAAGCCCGAGGCGTTGGTGAAGCCCGTCTTGATGCCATCCATGCCGGAATAGCGGTACATCAGCCGGTTATGCCCGTGGATGGTGCGCCCCCGAAATTTGAAGGAGCGCGTGGCGAACAGTTTGTATTCCTTCGGGTAATCGCGCTTGAGCGCAAGGCCCAGTCGCGCCATGTCGCGCGCTGTTGTCTTCTGTCGGCGGTCCGGCAGGCCGGAACCGTTGCGGAACGTGGTGCGCTTCATCCCGAGCGCGTGCGCCTTGCGTGTCAGCATCGCGCCGCAGGTCGTCTTGCGACCGGCGAGCCTGTCGCACATCGCCTCGGCGGCGTCGTTGGCCGAGAGCACGATCATGCCCAGCACGGCCTCGCGCACGGTGATCCTGTCGCCGGTACGCACGCCCAGCTTCAGGGGAACCACCCGCGCCGCGCGCTTGGTCATGACGATCCGGGAATTCCAAGTGAGCCTGCCCTGGTGCAGCGCCTCGAACGTCATGTAGAGCGTCATCATCTTGGTGAGAGACGCCGGGTAGTTCAGCGTATCGGCATGTTTGGCTGCGAGCACCTTGCCGGTTTTCGCATCCAGGACGAGATGTGCATAGCCGGCCTCGGCCACGGTTGCGGAAAAAAGCGCCGAAACGAAAAGCGCGGCGGAAATCAGACTGCGACGCATGAATACGCCAAAGCCGGATGGGAGAGCCATGTTCAACTCCTCAAGCGGACATTCGGGGATTTTGCCAGTATGGCGGGTCGGAGCGCCTTGCGCTCGGGCCAGACGATGGAAGCAAATGCTTAACGAAAGGTTGCCCCAGATGATTTTATGCCGGCAGCACGGCGCGGCGGGTCGTGAGATACACCCCGACCGCAGCAACCGCCGCGCCGACAATCATCGGCATGGTCAGCACTTCGCCGAACAGCAGCCAGGCCTGCAATGCCACCGCCGCCGGGACCAGATAGTTGAGAGAGGCCGCCTGTGACACCTGCCCCCGACGCAGCAGATAGAGAAGCAGAGCGATCGCGCCGGCGGAGAGGCCCAGGACTGACCACGCCATGGTTGCCCAGACAGCGACGGAATTATCGAAATGCGGCACTTCGAACAGGAACGCGACGGGGGCGAGAAACACGAATGCCCCCACATATTGCAACAGGGCAATGGTGCGCAGGTCGCCACTGTGCAAATGCTGCTTCTGGTAGATCGATCCATAGGTCACCGCCGCCATGCCGGCAACATTGACCAGCACCGGGATCAGCGGAACGGCGCTTGCGTCTGTCGCCAGAAGCTTCGGCGCGATGGCGATGATGATGCCGACAAAGCCCAGCGCCAGCCCGATCTTCTGCCTGCCCGACAACCGCTCGCCCACCAGAAAGGGGGCGGCCACCGCCGTCATCAGCGGTTGAAGCGCGGAGATCAGCCCCGAAATGCCGGCAGGCACGCCATGCGCGATGCTCCACCAGACCCCGGTCAGATAGATGCCATGCAGGAAGACGCCGCTGACTGCCGCATGCAGCGCTGCCCTGCGGCTACCCAGCCAGCGCGCGCCGCTGACGAGACAGATGCCGGCAAACAGCAGGATGGCCAGCCCGAAGCGGATGACGAGAAAGAGAAGCGGGCTCGCATGGAATGCGCCGAACTTGGCGACGATCCAGCCTGTCGACCAGAGAAGCACGAAAACGGCGGGGATGAGACGGTCGATCATGATGAGGCGAATTCTGGGGGTGGGCCGGCGCGTCCGGACAAAGCTTCATAGGCCCAACGGGACGGACGGTCCAGCCCGCTCTTTTGCCGACTGCTCAAATTTTGCACAGTGTCTACAGGTTGTCAGAAGGCCAAGCGAAGAGCTCGCCTGTTTTTTAAGCAAAAGATATCACAGTGCACAAGGACCATTCACGGAACCTTCTTGAAAATCAGGCATTTATGCGAAATCGATATTATTCGCTTCGAACTGTGCATGGTTCTTGCATTATCGGTATTGTTGTATTCATATGAACAAAAAACGGGGGAACACGGCATTGGCATTTGATGAAATGTTGAATGCAGGCGCAGATCCGAGACCGCCATATCGCTCTTATCACGAATGGTATGCGGCGCAGGATCCGGCAAACCTGATTGCAAAATCGCGCGACGCAGAAAACATCTTCCGAAGGACTGGCATCACCTTCAATGTCTACGGTCACGAGGACCAGTCGGAAAAACTCATTCCCTTCGACATCATCCCCCGCATCATTTCCGGCCGAGAGTGGCGCAAGCTCGCGCAAGGGATCGAACAGCGCGTGATTGCGCTCAACGCCTTCCTTGATGACATCTATCACAAGCAGGAGATCGTCAAGGCCGGCCGCGTTCCCCGCGCGCTGATCGAGAAGAACCCCGCCTTCCTGCCCGAAATGATCGGCATGCGACCGCCTGGCGGCGTCTATACCCACATCGTCGGCACCGACATCGTGCGCACCGGCGAGGACCAGTTCTACGTTCTGGAAGACAATGCCCGCACGCCCTCCGGCGTCTCCTACATGCTGGAGAACCGGGAAACGATGATGCAGATGTTCCCGGAACTCTTCTACGCCAACAAGGTGCGTCCGGTCGAGGATTACCCCTACCAGCTTCGCCAGAGCCTCCAGGAACTCGCACCCCCCGGCTGCAAGGGCAAGCCACGCGTCGCGGTGTTGACGCCAGGTATCTACAATTCGGCCTATTACGAGCACTCGTTCCTAGCCGACCAGATGGGCGTCGAGCTTGTGGAAGGCTCTGACCTGCGCGTCATCGACGGCAAGGTCTGCATGCGCACGACGCTCGGCTATCAGGCGATCGACGTGCTCTACCGCCGCGTTGACGACGACTTCCTCGACCCGCTGACCTTCCGACCGGACAGCGCGCTCGGCATTCCCGGCATCATGGATGTCTACCGCGCCGGCAACATCACAATTGCCAACGCGCCGGGAACCGGGATCTGCGACGACAAGGCGATCTATTCCTACATGCCGGAAATCGTCGAGTTCTACACCGGCCGCAAGGCGATGCTCGAAAACGTGCCGACCTGGCGCTGTTCGGAAGAAGACAGCCTGAAATACGTGCTCGAGCACATCGATGAGCTGGTGGTGAAGGAAGTTCACGGATCGGGCGGCTACGGCATGCTCGTCGGCCCGACCGCCACCAAGAAGGAACGGCTGGACTTTGCCGAGAAGCTGAAGGCAAAGCCCACCAATTATATTGCACAACCCACCCTGTCGCTTTCGACAGTGCCGATCCTCGTGAAGAACGGCGTGGCGCCGCGCCATGTCGATCTTCGCCCCTATGTCCTTGTTTCGAAGACCGTCAAGATCATCCCCGGAGGCCTCACCCGCGTGGCGCTGAAGGAAGGCTCGCTGGTCGTCAATTCCAGCCAGGGCGGCGGCACCAAGGACACCTGGGTTCTGGAGGACTGAGAGAATGCTCGGACGGACCGCAAACGGACTCTATTGGATGTTCCGTTACATCGAGCGCGCTGAAAACATTGCGCGCCTCATCGACGCCGGGCTTCGCATGGCCCTCACCCGCTCCGGCGCCACCGACGGCGACTGGGACGGTGTTCTCCAGAGCGCCGGCATGCAGCAGGCATTCCTGGAGGAATACGAGGCCGTCACGGACAGTGACGCCATCGACTTCATGCTCAGAAGCCGCAACAATCCCTCGAGCGTCATGTCCTGCATCGAGGCCGCGCGCAACAATGCCCGCATGGTGCGCACGGCGCTGACCCGCGAAACCTGGGAAGCGACGAACGAGTTCTGGATCGACCTCAAGCAGCTGCTCGCCCGCAAGGTGCGCCCGCAGGACATGCCAGGCGTCATTGAGACGATCAAGCGTCGCGCCGGTCTCGTGCGCGGGGCCTTCCACGGCACGATGCTGCGCAACGAGATCTACAATTTCTCGCGCATCGGCACCTTCATCGAGCGCGCTGACAACACGTCCCGCATTCTCGACGTGAAGTATTACGTGCTCTTGCCGTCGGTTTCCCATGTCGGCTCCTCGCTCGACAACATCCAGTGGGAATCCATCCTGCGCTCGGTCTCGGCCCATCGAGCCTATGGCTGGGTCTATGACGCGGTCTACAACCCCGCCAACATCGCCGATTTCCTGATCCTCAACGGCCAGATGCCGCGCTCGCTGCACTATTGCTACGACAAGATCGTCAGCAACCTGTCCTACCTGGAGCGCGAGTACAAGCAGCGCCTGGACGCCCACGATACGGCGGATGCAACGCTCAGGCTGCTCGAAAAGGGCTCGATCAAGGATGTGATGGACCAGGGCCTCCACGAATTCCTTGAGGATTTCATCGGCCACAACAACCGGCTCGGAATGCAGATTTCCGAGGGCTACCGGTTTTATTGAGATGTGACGGACCGCACCATGCGATTGAAGATCAGCCACACGACCGAATATACCTATGACGAACCGGTGCAGTATTCGCTGCAACGCCTCCGTCTCACGCCGAAATCTGGCCCGACGCAGACCGTCATCTCCTGGAAGACCTCCGTGGAAGGCGCGAAACTCGAAGTTGGCTATGACGACCAGTTCCAGAATTTCACCGAGCTGGTCTCTTTGAACGGCGAACAGCATTCGATCCGCATCGTCGCCGAAGGCGAGGTAGAGACCATCGACAAGGCCGGCGTACTCGGGCCCCACACGGCCTATGCGCCACTGTGGCTCTACCGCCGCGAAACGCCGCTGACGAAACCCGGCAAGCTGATCCGTGAAATGGTGAAGTCGCTGGACGCGGCCGACGACCTGCCGAAGCTGCACCAGCTGATGAGCCGGATCAAGGCGCGCATCGTCTACACGGCGGGCACCACGGATTCAACGACGACGGCGGAACAGGCAATGGACCTGAAGACCGGCGTCTGCCAGGACCATGCCCATGTCTTCATCGCCGCCGCGCGCCACATGGGTTTCCCCGCCCGCTACATCTCCGGCTACCTGCATATGCCCGGCAACCCGGAACAGACGGCCAGCCACGCCTGGGCCGAAGCCCATGTCGACGGCCTCGGCTGGGTCGGCTTCGACGCCGCCAACGACATTTGCCCGAACGAGGACTACGTCCGCATCGCCTGCGGCCTCGACTACAAGGATGCCTGCCCCATCTCCGGCATGATCCATGGCGTTTCAACGGAAACGATGAAGGTCGCGGTGATGGTGGAAGGCCCCACACAGTCGCAAAGCCAGAGCCAGAGCTGAAATCAACGCCTGAAAACGAAAAAAGGCCAAGCGATGCTTGACCTTCCTCTGTAGTCCGCGCGGCGCCAGTTCATCCGTGGCTTGCCTCTCGCTGACAGAAGCGGTTTTACCGCAGGTATTTGTCAGCAATATGACATGGACGAATCTTGCCGGCTGCCGATAAGTTCTCGTGCAAACGGGAGGCTTGAGGATGCAGACGCTGGAAAAGGCCATCAATGCAGCGACACCTGTCGACGGCGAGCGTTTCGATGGTGACGACCTGCAGGAATTCCATGTCAGCGAGGTGGAATTCCGGGCCTGCCGCTTCGTCAATTGCAATTTCGACTATGCAAGCTTCCGCGCTGTCAAGTTCATCGCGTGCAGCTTCGACCATTGTTCTTTCAAGGAAGCAAGGTTCACGGACTGCCTCTTCGCCGAGGGTGAGACCGGAAGCGAATGGCGCTATTGCGATCTCTCCAAGGCGGAGTTTGAAAAGTCCAATCTCTCGCTGAACAGGTTCGTCGGCTGTCAGGGCTATATGCTGTCGTTTACCGACTGCGCGGCTCCGGGCCTGAAGGCCGATATCGAGGCGCAGCGAAAGGTGCGCAGTCAGGTCATCCCCGGCGGCCTGCAGTTTGTTCGCTGCAAGCTGCAATATGCCGAATTCGCGCCCGGCGACCTTCAGGATAGCATTTTCGAAAGCTGCGATCTGCGCGACGCCTCCCTTGCCGGAGCAAATCTGAACCGCGCCAGCTTCAGGGGCTCCAGCCTCGCCAATATCGATTTTGCCGGTGCAGTCCTGGATTACGCCGATCTCTCGCATGCCAGTTTCGACGAACTCGACTTCCAGTCCATGGCATCCTTCCGCGCACTCTCTGTCACGCGCGACCAGCATGAGGCGATCGTCACGTCTTTCGGCTTGCTGACGGTCGGGTAACGGGCGGGTTTCGGCTGCGCGAAAGGGCTGGTATGATTCGTCGGCCTAAACAACTCACCGGATGGGACCTCATGATCCTCGGACAAAGCCTATTCGACGCCGTGCTCGACCGTCTGGCCGAGGAGCGGGAAGACGATACACCCATCGAAACCGGCCCTGCATCGGCAGGAATTCGCGGTCTCAATGCCGGCTTTGTCGCAGCCTCCATCGGCATCCCCCTGCCCGGTGGCGAAAGCCGTCTGCACGATGCCTATTTCGATTTCGAAGATCAGCCCCACGGCATGACCGAAAAACAGCCAGAGCCGCCATTCGAGCTGCTGGAAGCCCGTACCTTCTCCCGCCTCACCCCACAGGATGTGGCCGAAGATCTCAAGCTCTCACAAGCGCATTCGCCAGAAGCGCTTCACAGCCTGCGCCGTGCCTTCGCGCGCCAGAACCACCCGGACATGGTGGGTGAGGAATGGCGCGAACAGGCGACACTGCGCATGAAGATCGCCAACCTGCTGATCGACGAAGCACTGAAACGCCTGCCGCCGTCCGGACGCTAGATCGTTTCAGTGTTTCATGGAACCGCTGAAACGTTCTATCTCTTTGTTTTTGCGCAATTCCGGACGCGAAGCCGGTTTCCACTTTTGCCGGAATTACTCTAAATGTCCTGTTCGTCGCGCTCTCTGGCCCGCGTGGCATCAGCCTCGGCCTTCGCGGCAGCCTTTGCATCTGCATTCGCGCGATGCTCGGGATAGCGCCACAACAGCTCCCAGGCCGCAAACAGCCCGACGCCACCGGCGATTGTCCCCCAGAACGGCGATCCCTTCGTCAATTCCAGCACAGACCATACGGCAAGCGCCCCGACAATCAGGAGCCGCACCCATAACGGACGGTAGATCGGATGTTCCGGCTCGATATTCAGGATCGGCTTCTTCATGTCTGCATGACCTCCCGCGATGAAAATTGCAACGCCGCGCTCTCAAAGTCTGCGGCAAAGCGCGTGTTGCGTAATGGGCGAACGGCGTCAGTCACTTCGCCATAAAGCGGGTGCATCTTGTAGGCATCGAGATCGGCCGCCGTGTCGAATTCGGCATAAACCACAAGATCAACCTCGTTCGCGTAGAGATCACGCTTCAGATTGATGCCGACCTCGAACAATCTTGCATGCGCGATTGAACCGAGGCGTTCGAGACCCGCTCGCGCTGCATCAAGATTTTCATTCGAGACCGTAAAGAACACGATGTGCCGGATCACCCAAAACTCCAATTCTGGCATCGGTCATCCGCCATATTACATGCCAATACCGTGCACAAGCATGTTGGGAAAGACGGCGCGCCGACAGCGCCATGGGCGACACGCGGAGATATCAACGCCGACCTGTTTGGCCCAGTCGGCGGAAACCGGTACGGCGATGACAGCACCTTGCATTCCTCAAAAATATTGTTATATATGATAACTAGTTTTGGGAGGAACACATGCCAGTGATATCCATGCCGGGCATTCGACCGGTCAATTTCGGTACGCTCGACGTCTCGGTAACGACGGGGGAGAACGGGGCAACCTATATTCGTCCGGTCACGCCGATCGGCGACGTTCCCGTCTCAACCATCGCGGTGCTGGAATATTGGGCGGAGCACGCACCGGATCGTCTCTTTCTCGCCGACCGGCTTCCCAATGGCGAATGGCGGCGGGTGACCTATCGCGAAGCACGCGATCTCAGCCGTTCCATTGCCCAGTACCTCATCGATCACAAGCTGTCGGCCGACCGCCCGGTCGTGATTCTATCCGGCAATTCCGTCAATCATGGCCTGGTGGCGCTCGGCTGCATGAGCGCCGGCGTTCCCTATGCCCCGATCGCTCCCGCCTATTCGACGAAGTCGAAGGACTTCGACAAGCTGCATCACGTCTTCGACCTGATCACGCCCGGCATGGTCTTCGCCGAGCATATCGAGCTCTATGAAGACGCCATCCGCGCCGTCGTGCTGGAAAGTATCCCGGTCTTCGGCACCGGCGACCTCTCGACCGTTCCCGGCGCGCATAATCTCAACGAAATCCTGACGCAGCCCGCCACGGACGCGGTCGATATTGCCATTTCCAACCTCGGCCCGGAGACGATCGCCAAGTTCCTCTTCACCTCCGGCTCCACCGGCAAGCCGAAGGCCGTGATCAACACTCAAGGCATGATTTCCGCCAACCAGGTGATGATCCGCGACACGCTGGCCTTCCTGAAGGACGAGCCGCCGGTTCTGGTGGACTGGCTGCCCTGGAACCACACCGCCGGCGGAAACCACAATTTCGGCATCGCCCTGTTCAACGGCGGCTCGCTTTATATCGATGACGGAGCCCCGACCCCGATCGGCATCCACAAGACCGTCCATAATCTGCTCGACATTGCCCCCACCCTCTATTTCAACGTCCCCAAGGGCTATGAAATGCTGGTGGAGCACCTGCGGACGAACGAGACGCTGCGCAAGCGTTTCTTCTCCCGCGTCAAGGTTCTGCAATATGCCGGCGCCAGCCTCGCCGACCATGTTTTCAAGGCGCTGGAAGAGCTCGCCATGGAAACCGTCGGCGAGAAGATCATGATCATCACCGGCTACGGCTCAACCGAAACCGGACCGTTCCTGTCCACCACCGTCTGGCCCGTCGGCCGTCCCGGCGAAATCGGCCTGCCGGCCGCCGGCTCCGAGATGAAGCTGGTGCCGAATGGCGAGAAGATGGAAGTCCGCGTCAAAGGCGCTTCCATCACACCCGGCTACTGGCGCCAGGCTGACAAGACGGCCGAAGCCTTCGACGAGGAAGGCTATTACCTGATGCAGGACGCCCTGCGTTATCACGACCCGAACGACATCTCGAAGGGCCTGCTCTTCGACGGCCGCGTGACCGAAGACTTCAAGCTCGACACCGGCACCTGGGTCAACATGGCCAGCGTGCGCGGCGCGACGATTCGCGGGCTCGCTCCGCTGGTGCGCGACCTCGTGCTGACGGGGCTCGACCTGCCCCATATCGGCGCCTTGCTCTTCCTCGATTACGACGCCTGCCGCCGCGAATTCCCGGAACTGACATCCGTCGAGGACACGGTCGCAATTGCAAGGCACCCTGGGCTGGTCGAACGCATCCAGGCCGGTCTCAACGCGCTTGCCCGCAACTCGACCGGCTCCTCCACCATGGTCGCCCGCGCCATCATTCTGGAAACGCCGCCTTCGCCGGATGCGAACGAGATCACCGACAAGGGCTCGCTGAACCAGCGCGCTGTCATGGCCGCCCGCACCGCCCATTGCGATGCGCTCTATGCGGCCGAGATCCCGGCGCATGTGCTGGTGGCGAACAGAAAGGGCTGAAGGAGAAAATCCATGGATATCAACGGCATTTCAGTCGCCATCACCGGCGGCGCATCCGGTCTCGGCGCGGGAGTCGCGAAGCTTTTGGCCTCCAAGGGCGCCAAGGTCGGCATCCTCGATCTGAACGTGGAACTAGGTGAAGCACTCGCCAAGGAGATCGGCGCGACCTTCGCCCGCTGCGACGTCTCCGATGAGGCAAGCGCGACGGCCGCCCTCGACGTGCTGGAAGCGAAAAACGGCGTTGCCCGCGTGCTCGTCAATTGCGCCGGCATCGGCACCGCAAGCCGCATTGTCGGCCGTGACGGCCCGCATTCGCTCGCCGCCTTCGAGCGCGTCATTCGCGTCAACCTGATCGGCACGTTCAACATGATGCGCCTGGCCGCCCACCGCATGCAGGCGCTGGAGCCGCTCACCGACGGCGAACGCGGGGTCATCATCTCCACCGCCTCCGTCGCAGCCTTCGAGGGCCAGATCGGCCAGGCCGCCTATGCCGCCTCCAAGGGCGGCATCGTCGCGATGACGCTGCCCGCCGCGCGCGAATTTTCCAAGATCGGCATCCGCGTCAACACCATTGCGCCCGGCCTCTTCAAGACCCCGCTGATGAACGAACTGCCGGACGAGGTTCAGGCGAGCCTCGGCGCCTCGATCCCCTTCCCCTCGCGTCTCGGCTCGGCCGAAGATTTCGCCAAGCTCGCAGCCTCGATGATCGACATGAACTACCTCAACGGCGAAACCGTGCGCCTCGACGGCGCGCTACGCATGCAACCGAAATAGAACATTTAGAATAGAAGGGTTCTATTTTTTGTACCGCCTGAATTCTGCGGTTCTGTCTGCCGCGTCGATGACCGTCATTGAACTGCCATTCGAGGTAGGCTGAGAGGAAAATCCAGAATATGTAAATTGGATGTCGAAGCGGCAGATATTCTTGGGCAAGTTCTCGATTGTGTCACATTTATCAAAGAGGTAGTTGCTCATCCCCTCCCCCGTTACAGTTGAGAAGTCGATTCTTGCTCCAAACCCGGCGAGACAACGGATATCATCTTTGTCGGCGAGAAAACAATTCGCTGTGGTCTGTATCAACCGACCGTCGTACTTGTGAGTTTCGACCGCGAGGTCATTACCCTTCACCTTCTTCGCTGCATTGTCCCACGCAACCGCAGTCGTCGCAGACAAAATGACTGCTACAAATACACTAAAAGCCTTCACGAAACGTCCCTCTCTGACCTTAAGCCCGCGCTGCTCCTTCACGCTCGACAATCGCATGTCCCTTGCGATGTGTCTAAAGGTAGCGCGACATGAATTTTGCACTACAGCCATAAATTGTCCATACGAGAAGTCGGAATTGTCTTGACGAAAGACGACCTAGATGAACTACGGAGCCGCCCCACAGCTCGGCGGACCGGAGTAGCTTTGCGGTCGAATCACTCCGCCAGCCGGTTCACCAGCCGGATCAACTCGTCGCGGGCTTCGGGCCCGCCGAGTTTCTCGACAATGCGGTCTTCGTGGGCCTGCCATGTCGTCAGCATGTTTTCCGCGAACTGCTCCCCGAGCGGCGTCAGGTACAGCGCCTGGACACGCCGGTCGGTCTCGGATTTACGCCTCTCGACCAGATCACGGCCTTCGAGCCCATCGACAATCGCAACAAAGTTGGCGCGCTGAATCCCCAGCGCCTCCGCCACCTCGCTCTGCTTGAGGCCGGGATTGTGCTTGATGATCAGCACGACGGAAAAATCGGCAGGGCGCAGGCCCTCCGCCGCAAAGGATTCGCCGAAGTCCTGGAACACGGCAAGCTGCGCGCGACGCAGCCGATAGCCGACCGCCTCGCTCAGAACGGAATAATTGATAATGACATGCCTCCCAATCCCGAAGGTTTGGCGAAGACTACATAATTTCACAGCAATTGCAAAAAATCGCTGTGGCGAGCCTTGCTGAACCTTCGCTACAGTTATACTCTATAACTAATTTGGAAGACAACGGCAAAATGCCGATCGCGCATGGGGGAGGACGAGACCGATGAGTGACAGCAAGCAGAATATCCGTATCAGCCTGGAAGGCAATCTGGCCTACCTCACCTTCTGCCGCCCTGAGAAGCGCAACGCCATCAACGACCGGACGCTTTCCGAGTTGCGCGCCTTTTTCTCGGCTCCGCCACAGGGCGTGCGCTGCGTCATCATGAGCGGCGAAGGCGGCCATTATTCAGCCGGGCTCGATCTCTCCGAAGCCGTGGAACGCAGTTCGGTGGAGGTCTTCCGCCATTCGCGCAGCTGGCATGAAGTCATGGAGATGATGCAGTTCGGTGGTCTGCCGATCGTGTCCGCCATGCAGGGCGCCGTGATGGGTGGCGGGCTGGAAATCGCCGCAGCCACCCATGTCCGCATCGCCGAGCCCTCGGTCAAGTTCCAGCTGCCGGAAGGCAAGCGCGGCATCTATGTCGGCGGCGGCGCAACCGCGCGCATCTCGCGAATCGTCGGCCCTGACCGCATGACCGAGATGATGCTGACAGGCCGCATCTATTCCGGCGAGGAGGGCCAGCGAATCGGCCTTGCCCACTATCTCGTCGGCGAAGGCGAGGCGCTTGCGAAGGCGAAGGAACTGGCCGAAAACATCGCGACAAACTCGACGCTGATCAACCAGATGGTGATCCAGGGCATCGCCCGCATCAACGATATGAGCCGCGCCGACGGTCTCTATGTCGAAAGCCTGACGGCCGCCATGACCCAGACCGGCCCCGATGCGCGCGAAGGGCTCAAAGCCTTCCTCGAAAAGCGCAAGCCCAACTTCTCGTGACGTCGCCGGGCACCCCTGCCCTGCTGGTACATATTCCTACCAAGAAACCCGTGCGCCGAAACGCATTTCCCGTTGAAGCCGGCGCACGAACAGGTTAAGAAGCCGCATCGGTTCGGCATCAAGCCGATGGCAAGCACCCGTAGCTCAGCTGGATAGAGTGTTGGATTCCGATTCCAAAGGTCACAGGTTCGAATCCTGTCGGGTGCGCCACCTACTTTCCCAATGTTTTGAATTCAGGTTGCTTTGAGGCTTCAGAGCCTTAGCTGAAGCCGGTTTATGCACCGATTGGTCACACGAGAGCGGGACACATGCTAACGATGGCTTCTGGAATCACCTTCATCCACCGGGCTAGAGCGATTTCAGCGAAAGTGGAAACCGGTTTCGCGTTCCGAACTGCGTAATAAACAAAGAGATAGATCGGCGGACTCAGGGTCGGTGCGGCTGAGGGCTCGTCCTGTCTCATCACGGTGTGGTGGCCAGACCGCTCTTGCCGGCAATGGGGGAATATCGCGGGAAGACAAAGCGATATCAGGAACCGCCGCGGGCCCGTCAGGCGAAATTCGAAGCGCGCGCTTCCGCAGGGCCCAAGACCGTAGACGCATCTTTGGTCGCCTTGCCTTCCCAAAGAAGCAGCGAGAGCATCTCCTGGAGTTCTCCTGCCCTCTGGTCGCCGATGTGTTCTATCAGGCTTCGCTCGGCGTCCTCGCCAAAGATCAGCAAATCGGCGAGAAGAGCCGCACCCTTGTCGGAGATGAAGATCAGGACGCGGCGGCGATCATTGGGATCGGGACCGCGATAGACGTCGGCGGAGGCGACCATCTTGTCGATAATTTTCGTCAAGGTCGGAGAATCGACGAAAACACGCGCCGCCAGGTCCCCCATCGGCATGCCGTTGTCGGTCTTGAGCGCCCTGAGCACCCGATACTGCTCAATGGCCAAGCCACGCGGCTTCAGGTCCGCTTCAATCGCTTGCTCGATCTTGCGGTTAACGCCGCTTATGAGGTCAACAAGTTGCACGCGCGCTGCTCCCGCGAAAATGCATCACTTTTCAATATTTTCTTCTACATATAATTTTCGGCTGAGTTTGGGCAATAGCGAAAAGCCCGATTGGGCCAAAAACGCCGCATAACAAATATGCAGGAACAGACGCCGACTGTGCAGAAATGCGGCACAGACATTCTGGCAACACACGCCAGCAGCGTTGCAAATCCACCTCTTCACGCCATACGCGTTGAATCAGCCCGGGCAACCGGCTTTTTCTAGATGGCATGTTTCCTGCTTTCTGCTTCGAGTCGTGCGCTTACATCCGAATATAACGAAGGGTGCTGACGATGAAAAACGTGCGGATAGGTCTGCTGATTGCGCAAAGCGGTGCAGCCGGGTTGTGGGCGCCCTCGGCCGAAGCCTGCGGTCGCCTCGCGGTCCGCGAACTCAACAGCAATAGCGGCATCCTCAAACGTCCGGTCGAATTATGTGTCGTGGATGCCGGTCAGAGTGCCCAGTCCGCCGCCGAGGCCGCCCATCGGGCGATCGAAGAGCAGATGGTCGAGGGCGTCGTCACGATGATTCCGAGCTATGCACGGGAATCCGTCGCCGCTGTAACCAGCGACCGCGTGCCCCTTGTCTATACGCCTCAGTTCGAAGGCAGCGCGCGCGAACGAAACGTCATGACAACAGGCGAAACCGCCGTGGAACTGATTGCACCCGCCTTGCGCTGGCTGATGGAAAAGAAAGGCGCGAAACGTTTCTTCCTCTGCGGCAACGACTATATCTGGCCCCGCAACAGCCTGAGCATCGCCCGAGAACTCATCCGGAGAGCTGGCGGCCTGGTGACTGGCGAATTGTATGTTCCGGTCGGCGTCAACGACTATGACGAGATCCTCGACAGGGTCGCAAAGACGCGCTCGGACGTAGTGATGCCCTATTTCCTGGGCTCCGACAGCATCGCGTTCAATCGGGCCTTTTGCGATATGGGCTTGTCGCCGAGGGTCCTGCGCTTCAGCTCCGCGATCGATGAAACCATCGTTTACGGATTGAGGGATGACGAAACGGAAAACATATTCGTCTCCTCGGCCTATTTCTCCTCGATCCGCTCCCGCAACAACGGCGCATTCCTGGAGAGGTATCATACTGCATTCGGCGACAACCCGCCGCCGGCCAATGCCTTCGGGCAATCCTGCTATGAGGGGATCTATTCGCTTGCATCCATGGTCGAGCAGGCAGGCAGTTTCGATATCCGCCTGCTCAAGCGGGTTTTCGGCAGGGCGCCGCTGCAGAAGACGGCCCGGGGAAACGAGGCGACGCCGGCTGTGGGCAGCCGCCATCCCGTCCACGTGGCAAGGATCGATGGATACGAATTTTCAATTCTGACGCCGGCCTGAAGATTTTACTTGATTTTTCAATTATTGCCAATTTAAGTATCCCCATTGAATTCATCAAAAGGGGAACCCGCAACATGAACCTCACCCGCCGCCGCTTCCTGCAACGGTCCGCCCTCGCCTCCGCCTCCCTGCTGGCCACGCCCGCCCTGCTGCGACACTCGGCCCTTGCTGCCGACAATCCCATTCTGATTGGCAGCCTGCTGGACCAGTCCGGTCCATTGGCCGCCTCGGGCGTGCCGATGGTCTATGCGATCAATCTCGCCGTCGAGGAGCTCAATGCCGCCGGCGGCCTTCTTGGACGTCCGCTGAAAATCATCCAGTACGACACCCAGTCGAATATTCAGATGTACTCCCAATACGCCCAGCAACTGGCGCTGAAGGACAAGGTCGCGGTTGTTCATGGCGGCATAACCTCCGCGTCGCGCGAAGCCATCCGGCCGACCTTCGACCGTTTCAAGGTGCCCTATTTCTACAACGTGCTTTACGAAGGTGGTGTCTGCGACCGCAACACGTTCTGCACAGGCACGACGCCCGCACAGACGGTCGAGAAGCTCGTTCCGAGCGCCATGAAGAAGTCGGGCAAGAAGGCCTATATCATCGCCGCCGACTACAACTACGGCCAGATCACCGCCAAGTGGATGACCAAATATGTCAAGGACAACGGCGGCGAGGTCCTCTCCGTCGACTTCTTCCCGCTCGACGTCACCAATTTCGGCACCACGATCTCGAAGATCCAGGCGGCCAAGCCCGATCTCCTCCTGTCTGCCCTCGTCGGCGGCAACCACACCGCCTTCTATCGCCAATGGGCATCCGCAGGCATGAAGAGCCAGATCCCGATCGCCTCGACGACCTTTGGCCTCGTCAACGAACCGGCGACGCTGGATGCGGCGGAAAGTGACGGCATTCTCGGCGCCTATGGCTATTTCGAAGAACTGGACACGCCGGCCAGCAAGGCCTTCGTTGCCAAGATCAAGAAGGCGCATCCCGACACACCCTATATCAGCGAGTTGGCAGCGGCGACCTACGAAGGGGTCTTCCTATGGGCCGAGGGTGTCAAGAAGGCTGGCTCCGTCGAGCGGATGAAACTCATCGAAGGACTGGAATCGGGCATTTCCTTCGAAGGGCCGACCGGAAAGGTCACGATCGACAAGGCGACCCACCATACCACCCGCAATGCCTTCCTCGCCGAGGTCAAGGACCGCAAGTGGAAGGTTCTCGAAAGCTATCCCGATGTGGCTCCTGCAGACACGGCAAGCGTCTGCGATCTGGTCAAGAACCCGAACGACAACAAGCAGTACGTCATCAGCCTCTGACGGCGCCACATGGTGGCGGCGCGATGTGACCGCCACCATTCGATTTTCCCACAGACCTGGAAGAAGGGATCGAGATGGACCTCACGCTCATGCTCCTGCTCGATGTCGTCAACGGCACGGCGTCGCTATTCCTCTTGTGCCTCGGCCTCGCAATCATCTTCGGCATGATGAAGATCATCAATCTCGCCCATGGCGAATTCATCATGCTCGGCGCCTACGCAACCGTCATTTCGGCCAATGCCGGCGTCAATATCTGGGTGGCCATGCTCGTCGTCGCGCCGGTCTTCGTCGGCCTCGTCGGACTGGTCATCGAACGCTGCCTGATCCGCTTTCTCTACGGACGCTTGATCGATTCCATGCTGGCGACCTGGGGACTGAGCCTCCTGATCATCGGCATCGTCACGACCATCTATGGCAACACGATCCAGGGCGTGCCCACACCTCTCGGCGGCTTCTCGATCGGCAGCTATCGTTCCAGCTACTACACGCTGTTCCTGCTCGCCATGGCTCTGATCATGATGACCATCATCTATGTCGTGATGAGATACACCCGTCTTGGGCTCGTCGCCCGCGCCACGATGCAAAATCCGACCATGGCCAATACGCTGGGCGTCAATCCGGCCCGGGTCTACATGGCTACATTCGCCGCCGGTTCGGCCATCACCGGGCTTGCCGGCGGACTTCTTGCACCGGTCTCCGGCATCACGCCGGTCATGGGCGGTGCCTATGTGGCGAAGGCCTTCATCTCCGTGGTCGGCGGCGGCGCGGCCATCCTGTCGGGCACGCTGTCGGCAGCCACGCTCTTCGGCTCCATCAACCAGATCGGCGCGTATTTCACCACGCCGGTTTACGGCGAAGTTATCGTCTTCACCGCAGCGATCATCCTGATCCGGCTTCTGCCGCAGGGAATTTCCGGCCGCTTCTTCAAGGGGAATCTCTGATGACCTCCCGTCTTAGCCTATCCCTTCAAGCCCTGGTGATCGTCGTGGCGATCGCAGCCATCGCGTTAGCGCCCGGAGTGCTCGAAATATTCTCGCTAATGCAGATAACCCTGTTCGCAAGCATGGCGGTTCTCTCCCTGAGCCTCGCGTTCATCTGGGGTTTCGGCGGCATTCTTTCCTTCGGGCAGACTGCATTCTTCGGCCTGGGCGGCTACGCCTACGCCGTCGCCGCGATCAACTTTCAGGACTCCACGCAGGGCATCATGCTTGCCATTCTGGTGCCTGCCGTCTTCGCGGCCATCCTTGGCTATTTCGTCTTTTTCGGCAGAATTTCAGACGTTTATCTGGGGGTTATCACCCTGACGGTGACGTTGATCCTCTTCAACGTCATCAATTCGACCTCGGGTGACGAATACCACATTGGCACGGCGATGCTCGGCGGCTTCAACGGGATACCTGCTGTGCCGACCTTCAACATGCCGTTCGATCCATCAAGCCCGCTCTCGCCCGAGGAGTCCTGGTGGGTGACGGCGGGCGCGCTGTTGCTCATCTATCTCGGCTTCCGACTTCTCCTGGCAAGCCCTTTCGGCCGCGTGGTCGTTGCAGTGCGCGAAAACGAAACGCGCGCCTCGCTGCTTGGCTACGATCCACGCGTCATCAAGCTCATGGTCTTCATCATAGGTGGTGCGGTCGCGGGCCTTGCAGGCGCGCTCTACGTGAACTGGGGCGCCTTCGTCGGGCCTACGATCTTCAGCCTGTCGCTATCGGCGGAAATCATCATCTGGGTCACGGTCGGCGGCCTCGGCACCCTGCTCGGCGCCATCGTCGGCAGTGTCCTCATTGAATACATCGTGTCCAGCATCGGCACGCAGCAGGCCTTCAACTCCAATCTCGTGCTCGGCGCAGTGCTGATCGTCTTCGTCCTGCTGCTGCCCAAGGGCCTTGTGCCGACGATCCGCGACCTCTCTCTGCGGCTTGCTTCCCGGCTGGGGCCGCCGCGGACCAACAAGGTCACAACCGCAGCAACCGTAGCCCAGACTGCCGGAGCCGAATGACATGGCCGAACTCGTCCCTCTTCTGAAGACCGAACACCTGACCATGCGGTTCGGCGGCGTCGTCGCCAATGACGACATCAATTTCACGCTGCAGGAAATGGAACTGCGCTGCCTGATCGGCCCGAACGGTGCCGGAAAGAGCACGTTCTTCAAATCCCTGACCGGGCAGCAGAAGCCGACATCCGGTTCGATCGCATTCCGCGGTCAGCCGATCACGGGCCAGCTTCCGCACCAGATCGCTCGTATGGGCATCGGCATCAAGACGCAGGTGCCGAATGTCTTCAACGGCCTGTCAGTGCGCGAAAACATCTGGCTTGCGGCACGGCGCAAATCGACGCCCGGAAACTTGCCGAAGCTGGTGGCGGAAGTCCTCGAGCTCACGCGTCTGGCTCCGGAAGCGGAGCGCATCGTCGCAACGCTGTCGCATGGCCAGCGCCAATGGGTCGAGATCGGCATGGTGCTCGCCGCCGAGCCGGAACTGATCCTGCTTGACGAACCGGCGGCCGGCATGACCGACGAAGAAACGCTGCGCACAGCGGAAATCATCCGCGACATCAACAAGTCCCGCGCAATCATCGTCGTCGAGCACGACATGGCCTTCATCCGGCTGATCGCCAAGACCGTGACGGTGTTCCACCAGGGTCGTGTGCTGATCGAGGATACGGTCGACAAGGTGCTGGCTGATCAGCGCGTTCGCGACGTCTATCTGGGAAAGAGGGTGGCGGCATGACAATTCTTCTCGACGTCAAGGGCCTCCACTCGGGTTATGGACGAATTCCCATCCTCGTTGGCATCGACATGGCGATGCAGGAGGGCGAATATCTGGGCGTTCTCGGCCATAACGGCATGGGCAAGACGACGCTCCTGAAGACCCTGATGGGCCATCTGCCCGCGACCGCCGGCTCAGTCAGTCTGGCCGGACGGGCAATCACGACGATGAAGCCGTATGAGCGCTCACGGCTCGGGCTCGGGCTCGTGCCACAGGGCCGTGAGATCTTTCCCGAGCTGAGCGTATTGGAAAACCTGAGGATGGGCCTTGCTGCCGCGCCGAAGGAAGACAAGACGATGATCGACACCGTGCTTGAGGATTTCCCGCGTCTTGTCCGCCTGTTGGACCGACGGGGCGGCGCCCTGTCCGGCGGCGAGCAGCAGCTGTTGGCACTCGCACGCTGCCTCTGCACAAAGCCGCGCCTGATCCTTCTCGACGAGCCGACCGAGGGCATCCAGCCCTCGATCATCGAGGAGATGATCGAAACCCTGCTGGCGCTCAAGACACGTTGGAACCTGTCGCTGATCGTCGTCGAGCAGAATCTCGAATTCATTACATCGCTTTCGGATCGCATCCTGCACATCCAGAAGGGCCGGATCACCGGCGAGCTGGACCGGGCATCCGTCATGGCTGGCGAGGTCGGCATGGCGACACTGGCCTGATCTCAGCCGGCGCACCGCCGACACCAAAATCATATCACCAGACTGCAACAATCTTGTCAGAACAGGAAAGGATGAATCATGTCCATTACCCGCCCAACCGTTGAAGACGTCGCGGAGCTGGCCGCCAGCCTGCATATGAACATGTCCTTGGAGGAGGCCGCCGCCTACCGCGCCCTCATGGACGGCATGTTCGACGCCTACGACGTCGTCGATGAACTGCCCAATCCGCTCCCGGCGGTCAAATATCCGCGCACCCCCGGCAGCAAACCGGAACCGTCCGCCAACAAATACGGCGCTTGGGCGATCAAGAGTGAAGTCAAGGGCGCGGCCGAAGGGAAGCTGGCCGGCAAGACCGTCGTGCTGAAGGACAACGTGGCGCTGGCCGGCGTACCGATGATGAACGGCTCCACCACCCTCGAAGGCTTCATCCCGGCAGCCGACGCGACCATCGTGACACGCATGCTCGATGCGGGCGCCACCATTGTCGGCAAGGCGGTCTGCGAACATTTTTGCCTGTCCGGCGGCAGCCACACATCCGATCCGGCTCCGGTCCACAATCCCTGGCGCATGGGCTATTCGGCGGGCGGCTCGTCCTCGGGTTCGGCGGCGCTGGTGGCGGCCGGTGAGGTCGACATGGCAATCGGCGGCGACCAGGGCGGCTCGATCCGCATCCCCGCCTCCTATTGCGGCATTTACGGCATGAAGGCCACGCACGGCCTCGTCCCCTATACCGGTGTGATGCCGATCGAAGCGACCATCGACCATACAGGCCCGATGACCTCGACCGTCGCCGACAATGCGCTCCTGCTTGAGGTTCTTGCCGGCGCGGACGGTCTTGATCCGCGCCAGTATGCACCGCAGGTCTCCGCCTATACCGAAGCCCTGGGCAAGGGCGTCAAGGGCCTGAAGATCGGCATCCTGAAGGAGGGCTTCCTGGCGCCGAACCTCATGTCCGATGTCGCCGACAAGGTCCGTGCCGGCGCAGACCGCTTTGCCGCCATGGGCGCCGAGGTCTCGGAGGTCTCCATCCCGGAACACCTGACCGCAGTTGCCGCCTGGAATCCGATCACGCTCGAGGGCTTCATGGCCCAGATGATGCATGGCAACGGGATGGGCTTCAACTGGAAGGGGCTCTATGACGTCGGCCTCCTCGACGCGCATTCGAGCTGGCGCAACAAGGCGGACGATCTTTCCGAGACGCTGAAGCTGACCATGCTGGTCGGGCAATGGGGTCTCAGCCATTATCGTGGCCGCTATTATGCCAAGTCGCGCAATATCGCGATTGCCGCGAAGGCCGCCTATGACGCGATGTTCGCGACATACGATCTTCTCCTGATGCCGACGCTGCCCTGCGTCTCCACCCCCCTGCCCGGCAAGGATGCGTCGCTTGAGGAAATCGTGGCCCGTGCGTTCGAGATGACGATCACGACAAGCCCCTTCGACGTCACCGGTCATCCCGCCATGACGATGCCCTGCGGCCTGAGCGACGGCCTTCCGATCGGACTGATGCTGATCGGCAAGGATTATGCGGAAGCAACCATCTACCAGGCTGCCAGCGCCTTCGAAGCCGATGGCGACTGGAAGAGCTTCTGATGCAGACGATCACCGCGATCATCCGGGCGAAGGCAGGACATGAGGAGACGATGCGCGACGCGCTTCTGGCCGTCGCGGCCCATGTCCGGGAAAACGAACCCGAGACCATCGGTTTCTTCATCAGCCAGGGCGACGAAGACCCCTGCCTTTTCGCGACCTACGAGCGGTTTGCCGACAAGGCTGCCATGGAAAGGCACAACGGTTCTCAGGCCGTGGCGACGTTTTTCGCCATTGCCAAGCCCATCCTCGACGGGCCGGTGACACTCCTCACCGCTCTGGAGCGGTCAGCCAAGGGATGACAACAGGGCCGGCGGCGGAACCGCCGGCCTCCCCCATCGGAGACGCCTGATGTATGACATGATTATCGTGGGAGCCGGGTCCGCGGGCTGCGTGGCGGCAAACAGGCTGAGTGCAGATCCGGGCCGCAAGGTGCTCCTGCTGGAGGACGGCCATGATGCGCCCCTCGCCTCTGACATCCCTTCCGACTGGGTCACGCTTTTCAATACGCGCGAAGACTGGGGCTATTATACCGAACCCCAGTCGGGTTGTCGCGGGCGGCGCATCTTCTGGCCGCGGGGCCGCATGGTTGGCGGTTCAGGGGCCATGAATGCCATGATCTACATGCGTGGCCTGCCATCCGATTACGATGCCTGGGAGCAGTCCGGTTGCGCAGGCTGGGGATGGAAGGACGTCTTCCCGCATTTTCTCGCGTCAGAGAGCAATGATCGCTTCCGCGACAGCCCCTGGCACGGAACCGAGGGGCTGCTGCATGTCGGCGACGTTCCCCATGTCGACGAGCACGAGCATCTCTGGCTCGCGGCCGCACAGGCCGCCGGCTATGCCTTCAACCCGGACTATAACGGAGCGCGGCAGGAAGGCTCGGGGCTCTTCCAGTTCACGATCAAGAACGGCGAGCGCTGGGGAACCAGCAAGGCCTATCTCACCCCGGCTCTGGCACGAACCAACCTCACCCTCAAAAAGGGCGTTCGCGTGACCGGCCTCGTGATCGAAGGAAACCGCGTGACGGGCGTCCGCTATCTCTGCAACGGGCAGCCTGAAATCGCTTTGGCCGGCAGCGACGTGGTGATGGCCGCCGGCGCCATCGGCACGTGTCATCTCCTGATGCTCTCGGGCATTGGCGCTGCCGATGAATTGCGGAACGCCGGCGTCACCCCCGTTCACGACCTGCCCGGCGTCGGCAAGGATCTGCAGGACCATCTGAATATCCCGATTTCCGTCTACACCAAAAAGCCGATGGGCATCGGTGCGTGGAGCGACGCCACGATGGCAGACAGCCTGAAGGAATGGCAGGAGGCGCGCACCGGCCTCCGGACCTCGCCCTGGGTCGCCGCCAGCGCCCATGTCTGCAGTCGTCCGGGGATCGAACCGGACCTGCAGCTCTATGGCGCGATCAGCCCGCACCGCGACTATGCGCGCTTCCTTGGCGGCCGGTCGGGCATCACGGCGCATTGTGTGCTGCAAAGACCGAAAAGCCGTGGCGAGATCCGCCTGCGTTCCGCCGACCCGATCGAATATCCCGCAATCGACCCGAAGTATTTCTCCTCCGATGAGACGGGCACGGATCTCGCGACGATGGTGGAAGGCATTCGCATCAACCGCCGCATTCTTTCGCAGGCGCCCATCAGCGACCTCATCGACTACGAGCTGACGCCGAGCGCCGAATGTCATAGCGACGCAGCGCTGGCCGACTATGTCCGCGGTCACATGACGACGCTCTATCATCCATCAAGCACTTGCCGCATGGGGATCGATGCGATGGCCGTCACCGACCCGGCGACGATGAAAGTGCGCGGCCTCGAGGGCCTGCGCATTGCCGACGCCTCGGCCATACCCATCATGGTTTCGGGCAATCTCAACGCACCGACGATCATGGTCGCCGAACGCGCCTGCCAGAAAATCCTGGCATCATAAGGAGACGTCACATGACAATCATTCCCCGGGCCCGGAACTGGCACGAGAAGGCCGAAGCACTGCGACTGGAAAGCCGTCTCTTCATCGATGGGGACTATGTGCCGGCAAGATCCGGCGCGACATTTGCCAGCGTCAACCCGGCCAATGGGCAGACACTGGCCGAGGTCGCCCGTGGCGATGCAGCCGATATCGATCTCGCCGTGTCGAGCGGGCTGAGCGCCTTCAAGGCCGGCATCTGGTCCCGGATCGCTCCGCGCCAGCGGATGGCGGTGCTCTATCGCTTCGCCGACCTGATCGAAGCACATATGGAGGAGTTCGCCTTGATCGACACGCTCGACATGGGAAAGCCGATTTCCGACATGCTGACCATCGACGTGCCGCTCGCGCTGACATGTTTGCGCTTCACCACCGAGTGCATCGACAAGCTGCAGGGAACGGTTGGCGCCACCGCGCCGGACGTGCTGTCCTATGTCCTGCGCCAGCCGCTTGGCGTCGTCGGCTGCATCGTACCCTGGAACTATCCGCTGCTGATGACGACCTGGAAGATAGCGCCCGCACTGGCGGCCGGCAATTCGGTGGTTCTGAAGCCCGCCGAACAGTCACCATTGTCGGCGTTGCTTCTAGCGCGGCTCTTCGTCGAGGCCGGCGGCCCGCCCGGCGTCTTCAACGTCGTCAACGGCTATGGCCCGGAGGCAGGCAAGGCGCTCGCCCTGCATCGCGATGTGGAAAAGATCGCCTTCACCGGCTCGGTGGAGATCGGCAAGCTGATGATGACCTATTCCGGCCAGTCGAATCTGAAGAAGATATCCACCGAATGCGGCGGCAAGTCTCCCCATGTCATCATGGCCGACGCGAGCGATCTCGAGACGGCGGCCGACTGGGCAGCGATGGGGATCTTCGGCAATCAGGGCGAGGTCTGCTGCGCGGGTTCGCGGGTTCTCGTGCAGAACTCTATCCTGCCCGAATTCACCGAACTCCTGCGCCAGAAGGCCGAGAGCGGCTACAGACCGGGCGACCCGCTCAATCCCGAGACAACGATGGGCCCGCTCGTCGACCTGACACAGCAAAAGCGGGTTCTCCACTACATCGACGCCGGAGTTCAGGCAGGCGCGACCTGCGTGACCGGCGGCTCCGTACCGCATGGACTTGAAGGCGGCGCCTTCGTGAGCCCGACGATTTTCTCCGACGTGAGCACCAACATGACCATCGCGCGCGAGGAAATTTTTGGCCCTGTCGCAAGCGTGATCGGCTTCGACACGTTCGAGGAGGCGGTTGCCATTGCCAACGACACGAGCTTTGGACTGGCGGCCGGCATCTGGACAGCGGATCTGGGAACGGCGCATCGCTTCGCACGCGACGTCGAAGCCGGCATGGTCTATGTCAACAGCTACATGAACGGCGACATGCAGTTTCCCTTCGGTGGCTGGAAGCAGAGCGGCAACGGTCGCGACAAATGCCTGGACGCGCTGGTCTCCTACACGCAGACAAAAAGCGTGTGGACCACGATAGGCTGACGCCTGCGTTGCCACGCGGGAAATTTTTGCGATACGCCGTTGACGGGCGGCTCGCGGAACGCAACCTTCCCCGATCGGTTCGCCCGCTGCCGGTCAGGAGCGGCAGGAAGAGGAAAGGCTGCGAAGATTGCTGGAAGGTCTCATTGCGCGATACGGCCTTCTCGCCGTCCTGATCGGTTCCGGTATCGAGGGAGAAACTGTCGTGTTTCTGGGCGGAGTTTCCGCCCACCGGCACATCCTGCCCTTCTGGGCCGTCGTCGGCGCCGCGGCGGTCGGATCGTTTATCGGCGACCAGATCTTCTTCCTTCTGGGGCGACGGGCGAGCAGCTGGACGTGGGTCCGGAAGGCCACCTCCAATACCGTCGCCGGGCGGGTGAACTCCCTGCTGGAGCGTTATCCGACAGGATTCATCTTCGCCTTCCGTTTCATCTATGGCATGCGCACGATCAGCCCTGTCGTGATCGGGCTATCCGGCATTCCCGCCGCCAAATTCGTGGCGTTGAACGGCCTTGCTGCGCTTGTCTGGGCCTTCATCATCTCCATCGCGGGCTATCTCTTCAGCGGCGCGATCGAGACGATGCTGGGCCGTTTGCAGCTGCATGTCCACATGATCATCGGATTGCTCTTCGCGATTGCCGTGGCGGCCATTCTCACGCTTTGGGCCCGCTGGAGCCAGCGAAAGTCATCATGACGGCTCTCCCAGCGTTGAAGAGACCGCATCGGTCCGCCGTGACGGCAAGCGATCATCGGACACCGACTTCCAGGACCGGCAACTGATCAAAGGAGCGAAGGACGGGACATGGCGACGCGATCGATGTCACGAAGCTCGAACTCCGTTCGGCGCGGCGAAAGATGCATGACCTTGTCGGGGGCCGGGGCAAGGAACCTGGAAAAAGCTTCAATGTCGAGCGGTGGGCTGAAGAGATAGCCCTGATAGGCAAGACAACCGGCCTCGCGCAGCCGGCTGAGTTGAGCCGATGTTTCGATTCCCTCGGCGATGACCTGCAGATTGAGCTTGCTCGCCAGAGCGATGATTGCCTCGGTGACCACCATGTTCGATCGATTGCCAAGCATTCCGGCAACAAACGCCTTGTCGATCTTGATCTGGCCCAAGGGAAAGCGATGCAGAACGCTCAGCGAGGAGTAACCCGTGCCGAAATCGTCAAGTGACCAGACAATGCCGATCCTTCGCAGCGCATTCATTTTGGCCACGGTCGAGTCCACCTGGTCGACGAACATGCTCTCCGTCAGCTCAAGCTTGAGCTTCGATGGCGTGATACCGCTCAGGCGGACAATTTCGCTCACGCCCTGCACGAAATCGGGTTGGCGGAATTGCGAGGCGCTCACATTGACGGAGATCGTCAGATGCCGTGTTTCAGGCTGCGCCTCCCAGAGAGCGAGTTGCGCGCATGCCTCCCGCAGAACCCAGTTCCCGATCGGGACGATGAGGCCGGTCTCCTCCGCCAGAGGAATGAAATCCAGGGGCGCAATGGAACCCAGCCTGGCATGCTTCCACCGAATGAGCCCTTCCGCACCGACCACCTCGCCTGCGTCGTTGACCTGCGGCTGGTAATGCAGCTGGAAATCCCCATTGGCGATTGCCTTACGCATCTCCACTTCCAGCAGGCGGCGTGCCGACAGATCCGCATTCATGATCACGACAATGAAGATCAGGCCTGCCATCGACGTGGCCGTGTTGATCCAGACGCCGATCTGAGCCACTGACGCCGGCATGATCAGAGCGGGGTCCTGAAAGCCGATCGAGGTATTCGAAAACACCACAAATGCGGCCAGACACATCGCCTGGACAACATATCTCAGATAGATGTTGGAGCGGCGAAAAATGAAATAGCCGGCCAAGGCCACGGACAGAAAATGCATTTGCGTTGCGCGATGCAGCCCTTGCGAAACGTTGTCGAACAGGCAGAACATCGCGATGAACAGGGGCAGCACATGTCCGGTCACAATGGCCGCGGTGGTCAGCCACCCCCGAGAAACAATCCACAGCAACAACAGGCCGTAAGCGCACATCAAGGCCAGCAGTGCTGTCAGGAGAGGCCGATCCAGCAACGCAAAGGTTACACACCAGCCCGCGCCAACGGCGATCATAATAGCGGCAGAGCCCATCAGATTGGCTCGAACGCGACGTGTGTGACCTTCATCAAACATCTAAAATACAACTTTATTCATAACTATCCACGGTCAAATATAACGGCCGAAGCATAAATGATTGAAAAAGGAAAACATTGAATTTTACCGGTCTCCGGCCGCTGATCCACTTTTTGCATATCCTCTTCTACCTCCTCGACTTCCGGCTCCCTGCCGCCACGGAACGACGCCAAAACGACGCGTCCCTTCTCGCTCTTCTCCATCTTGGTATGACCAAAATAGCTGTTAGACGAAAGTCTGGCCGGCATAATTTGACTTGGACCAACCAATATGCAAATTAATCCGCGATATACCTCATTATGGTACTACCAAAATCCCGGGAGGATTGTTGTGGAGACTTGGAACCAAACCTATGACCCGTTGGGCAATATCTGGCTTTCGAGCCTCTTCGCCGCCATTCCGATCGCTTTTTTCTTCGTTGCGCTGACATTCCTGAAGCTGAAGGGCTATGTCGCCGGCACCATCACGGTGGTGCTGGCGCTGGCAGTCGCGATCTTTCTCTACGGCATGCCGATGCAGATAGCCCTTGCCTCGGGCGTGTTCGGCTTTTTCTACGGCCTCTGGCCGATCGCCTGGATCATCATCGCGGCAGTCTTTCTTTACAAGGTCTCTGTCGAGACGGGACAGTTCGAGATTATCCGCCGGTCAATCCTCTCCGTCACCGAAGACCAACGCCTGCAACTCCTGCTGGTCGGCTTCGCCTTCGGTGCCTTTCTTGAGGGGGCTGCCGGTTTCGGCGCACCGGTGGCCATCACCGCGGCCCTTCTCGTCGGCCTCGGTTTCCAGCCCCTCTATGCCGCCGGTCTCTGCCTGATCGCCAACACCGCCCCGGTCGCCTTCGGCGCCATGGGCATTCCGATCATCGTCGCCGGTCAGGTCACGGGGCTGGATCCCTTCCATATCGGCCAGATGGCCGGGCGCCAGTTGCCGTTGCTGTCGGTTCTCGTACCCTTCTGGCTCATCCTCATCATGGACGGCGTCCGTGGCGTGCGCGAAACATGGCCGGCGATACTTGTCGCGGGCGGCTCGTTCGCCATCGTGCAGTTCTTCACCGCCAACTTTGTCGGCCCGGAACTGCCGGATATCACGGCGGCGCTGGCCTCCCTCATCGTCCTGCCGCTCTTCCTGAAGGTCTGGAAGCCGCGCCGCATCTTCCGCTTCGAGACGGTAAACATTGCGCCGGTCACGTTGCCCGCAACGTCAAGGACAACCTACACGGCGGGGCAGATCGCCCGCGCCTGGTCACCCTTCGTGATCCTCACCATCTTCGTGATGATCTGGAGTATCGCCCCCTTCAAGGCGCTCTTCGCCGGCAAGGGCGCGCTCGCGGGCATGGTCAGCCATCTCAGCGTTCCCTTCCTCGACAAGCTGGTGATCAAGCAGCCGCCGATTGTCACCGCCGCGACGCCCTTTGCCGCCGACTTCAAGTTCGACTGGTTCTCGGCCACCGGCACGGCGATTTTCCTAGCGGCCATCGTCTCGATCCTGTTGCTGCGCATGAAACCCGCCCGCGCAGTCGCGACCTTCGCAGATACGATCAAGGGCCTCCTCATCCCGATCTACTCTATCGGCATGGTGCTCGCCTTCGCCTTCATCGCCAATTATTCGGGCCTGTCGTCGACGTTAGGGCTGCTGCTGGCTCAAACGGGGTCGAGCTTCACCTTCTTCTCGCCCTTCCTCGGCTGGCTCGGCGTGTTCCTCACCGGGTCGGATACGTCCGCCAACGCGCTTTTCGCCTCGCTGCAGGCCACCACCGCGCATCAGATCGGCGTCAGCGATGTCCTGCTCGTCGCCGTCAACACGACCGGCGGCGTGACAGGGAAGATGATCTCGCCGCAGTCGATCGCGATCGCCTGCGCCGCGACAGGGCTCATCGGCCGAGAATCCGATCTCTTCCGCTTCACGGTGAAACACAGCCTGGCACTCGCCGCCCTGGTCGGCGTCATCACCACCGTGCAGGCCTATCTCCTGCCGTGGATGATACCCTGACGAACCGCGCCGCCGTCTCGCCCAATCTGGCAGGCGGCGGCACTTATCGGCATAGTGACAGAACGAATCGGGCGCGGGAGGCATGGCGCCCGCCCTGCCCCATCACGATCAAGCGAGGTCATCCGACAATGACGCCGACAGCCGCCTCTTCCGCATCCGAAAGCGTGACGGATCGTGTCGAACGCGCCATCGAAGCGCTGATCGAGGAACGCGGCCTTGCCGTGGGCGACCGCCTGCCCTCCGAACGCGCGCTATCCGACATGCTGGGCGCCTCGCGCAACAGCCTGCGCGAAGCGCTCATGCGGCTGGCGGCGCGCGGCCGCGTCACCCTCCGCAAGGGCGGCAACATCATCGCCGAACCCGCGGCGGCGCGCTGGGCCGCAACCGCCATTGACGATCCGCTAACGCCGGTGGTTGCCGGAAATCCGGGCTTCGGACAGGATGTACTGGAAGTGCGTCGGGGGCTGGAAGGACAGGCCGCCTATCACGCCGCGCTCCGGGCAACTGCAGACAACATCGAGGAAATCCGCCGCTGCTTTGGCAGGCTCGCGGAATTCCACGAAAAGGGCGACGCCGTCGCCGAGGCCCATGCCGACGCGGCCTTCCACCTGTCGATAGCCGATGCCTCACACAACGCCGTGCTGCGCTCGGTCATGTCGAGCATGTTCGGCCTCCTGCAAAGCAGCATTTCCCAAAGTCTCGATAAGCTCTACATCGTGCCGCGCACGTTCGAGCGCCTGTCCGAACAGCATCAGGCGCTGGTCGATGCCATATCCGCCGGAGATGCTGAGGCCGCCCGCCTCGCCTCCGACAAACATATCGATTTCGTCGCCCAGACGATCCGCACCATCGACGAAGAACGCGCGCGCATTGAACGCGCCGAAACTCTTCGCGCAACACTCTCGAGGACCTGAACCGCCATGATCATATCATCGCCATCCGACTACCGTGAAGCCGCGCGCCGCCGCCTGCCGCCATTCCTGTTCCATTACATCGACGGCGGCGCCAATGCCGAGTATACCCTTGCCCGTAACGTCTCCGATCTCTCGGAGATCGAACTGCGCCAGCGCGTGCTCAAGAATGTCGAGAGCCTCGACATCTCGACCGAGCTCTTCGGCCGCAAGTTGGCCATGCCGGTGGCGCTCGCGCCGGTCGGCCTCACCGGCATGTATGCGCGCCGCGGCGAAGTGCAGGCCGCCCGCGCCGCCACCGCGCGCAACATTCCCTTCACGCTTTCGACCGTCTCTGTCTGCCCCATCGAAGAGGTTCAGAAAGCCACGTCCGCGCCGATCTGGTTCCAGCTCTATGTGCTGAAGGATCGCGGCTTCATGAAAAACGCGCTGGAGCGCGCCATGGCGGCGGGCATCAACACACTCGTCTTCACGGTCGATATGCCGACGCCGGGCTCACGCTACCGCGACGCCCATTCCGGCATGTCCGGCCCCAATGCCGCTTTCCGCCGCATGGTGCAGGCCGTCCTTCATCCGCAATGGGCCTTTGATGTAGGCCTTTTTGGCCGTCCGCACGATCTCGGCAACATCTCCGCCTATCGCGGCCAGCCGACGAAGCTCGAGGACTATATCGGCTGGCTCGCCAACAATTTCGATCCGTCGATCTCCTGGAGCGATCTCGAATGGATTCGCGATTTCTGGAAAGGCCCGATGATCATCAAGGGTATCCTGGACGCGGAAGACGCCCGTGACGCCGTGCGCTTCGGCGCCGACGGCATTGTCGTCTCCAACCATGGCGGCCGCCAGTTGGACGGCGTCCGGTCTTCCGCCCGTGCCCTGCCCGACATTGCCGATGCGGTGAAGGGCCAGTTGAAACTGCTCGCCGATTCCGGCATCCGCTCCGGCCTCGACGTGGTGCGCATGCTGGCGCTCGGCGCCGACACGGTCATGCTCGGCCGCGCCTTCATCTATGCGCTCGCCGCCGATGGCGAAGCCGGCGTCGCCAACCTGCTCGACCTCATCGCCAAGGAAATGCGTGTCGCGATGACGCTCACCGGGGCAAGGTCGGTTGCGGAGATCGACCGGAGCTCACTGGCAGCGGGATAAGGGCGGCGGGACGATGCCGCCTTGAGCATCCGGCGGCACGGCATGTCACAAATGCTTGCAAATTGTCTTGGTTCTGTCGTCTGATGATGGCATGAGCATGCGAAAAGGCGGACGCCTTTCAACGCGTCACGCTTGCCCGAAGCCTTGCCTTTGCTCCAGACCAAAGGCCCAGACAAGAGGATCTCCGCCATGACGGACACCACGCTCGAACGCGACGACATCTCGGAGAACACCATCGTCGATTTCGACGCCGGCGATGGCGAGACGGCTGCTGCGGTCAAGATGGAAACCTATTCGAGCAACCTCAATGTCGCCAAGCAGAAATCCGTCCGCCTGGTCGACGCCATCACCGGCGCACCGCTCAAGCGCAAGGACGCAATCCGCGTCGACGACCTGCGCCCGGCGCTCGCCGAATATATCCGCAACCAGCATCCGACGATCACCTCCGATGACTATGTCAGTCGCCGCGCCATGGACGACCTGCGCGGGCGCTATATCGCGGAACTCCTGAAGGACGAGCGCGGCGAGATTTCCTCCCTCGAAAACGAAGTGGTGGAAAGCCTCAAGACCCATGACACGCTGACCGAGAACATCGAAGACGAATACGACGATGTCCGCACCATCGGCGACCGGGTCGCCGACTGGGTCGCCGCCTTCGGTGGAAGCTGGACCTTCATCATCGGCTTCTTCGCGTTCCTCGGCTTCTGGATGATGCTCAACGTCGCGCTGGGCGAGAAGGAAGCCTTCGACGCCTATCCCTTCATCCTCTTGAACCTGATCCTCTCGACGCTCGCCGCCTTCCAGGCCCCCATCATCATGATGAGCCAGCGCCGCCAGGAAGCCAAGGATCGCCTGCGCGCCCTCAACGAATACAAGGTCAACCTTAAGGCCGAACTGGAAATCCGCCATCTGCATGAAAAGGTCGACCACCTGCTGAACCGCCAGTGGGAGCGGCTGACGGAAATCCAGCAGGTGCAGATCGAGATGATGAACGATCAGGCCAAGGCAACGAAGCGCATGCTGAAGGCTGCGCGTGACATCAAGCCGGTGAAGCCGGCAAAGACTCCGAAGGCGGCCACGCCGAAGACGCCCGCCGCCTCGCCCTCCGGCAACACCTGATCGGCCATCGCGCTGCCATGTTTGAGGCTTCTCGTCACATGCCTCAGGACCGAACCTGCCTGAACGCCAGATGAACGGCACATTCCGGCATCGTTCAGCCCTGCGGAACTAGTCTCTTACCGTTCGCTGATGAAGCGACCGACCAGACAAACGGATCGTCCGCGGCATGGCGCCGAGAGAACCGCGCCAACCGGGGCATTTGAGGAGAACTTCGATGAACAGCATTTTCGGCAAGGCATTTCTGGCGGCCGCCATCGGCCTCGGCTCGCTCATTGCCATTCCGGCCACGGCAACCACGGCATCTGCCGATGAGATCGTCATCGTCCGCGACGGATGGCACCACGGCTGGCGTGACCGTTACGAGCGCCGCTATGAACGCCCGCGCTACGAGCGCTTCGACGGCCCCCGCTATGGCTACTATGCCCGCCCCTGGCATCGTCACCATCACATGCGCTGCTGGGAAAATCGCTGGGGTCGCCTGATCTGCGAACGCTAAGACATCCCGACACGATCCGAAAGGCCTCCCGCTTGGGGGGCCTTTTCGATTGCGGACGCCCGCCCTTAAGCGACTGCGCCAGAAAACGATCTTCCGGTACCTGCAAAAATTGCACCGGAATGAGAGCAATTCCAGCGAAAGTGGAAACCGGTTTCGCGTCCGGAATTGCGCAAAGACAACGGAAGAGATCCTATCAGCGCCTCCATGAAGCGCGGACCTGACCTAACGCGACCGGGCCGCGTGGTGGCGGGCAAGCTGAACCCTGTCATCAAGCGTGGAGCAGACGACGGAAAGGACAATCCCGATACAGGCACCGGCGATTGTATCCAGAACGCGTTCGCCGGCCATGGCCGTACCTGCCGCTCCATTGGAGGCGAGATAGCTCATCAGCAGCGCGAGAGGCGTGACAAACATCTGACCGAGCCCGTAATTGGCGCCGATGACCATCTCGATGACGAATTGCAGACTGGCCACCAACGCGATCACGCTCCACACGGACGGCTCCTGCGCCAGCACAAGCCAGACGAGGCCGGCGCCGACAAGGGTTCCGATCATCCGCTGCAAGGCGCGGTTCATGCTGATATGCAAATGCGTCCCCTGCATGACCGCAAGAGCCCCGAGAGCGGCCCAAGCGGGGTGGCTGGCGCCGCACAGATGTGCCGCAAAAATGGCAAGCGCCGCTCCCAGCGTGATGCGGGCCGCCGCGATCAGACGATGGCTGAGCGGTCGCACCGGCTCGATGGGACTGGGCGCTTCAGGCGACGGAGCCTCGCGCAGCCTGTCGCTTGCCACGCAGATCGCCCAGGCGAGCAATCCGGAAACCGCCGTCGCCGCGCCGCGCTCAAACACGACGTGCCAGGACGCGACCTCGCCGGTCAGGGCACCGGCGGCGAAGACGAAGATGAGCGGGCCCGGCGGCCCCAACTGCATCGTGTTGGCGACCAGGAAAAAGAAACCGCACCCGAAAGCCAGAAGTCCCAGCTTGACGGGCAGAGGCGCCCCCAGCCACGCCGCCGTCGACATGGCGACAACCGCCAATGTCAGCCAGAACACGCACGCCAACACGACACGCCCGCGCGCGCCCGCCGGCGCGAATCGACCGAAGAGAACGGCAAGCGCCCCAAGTGCCCCGACGCCCGCGAGATCCGGCCATGGTGAGGCCAGCGAGGACAGAAGCGTCAGAGCCGATGCTACCGCGGCCTGAAGGCCGATGATCGCGGAATTGCGGTTCCAGGCACGACCGTTGATGGCCATGCTTTCCCGCAGCTGATGAGGCTTGACCAGATGACTTGCCGCATCGATCCGGCTCACTGCAAGCGATGAAGGCGCTGTTGCCTCGCCGGCGGATTCGAACAGGTTCATGAGGGATCAGTCTCCTTCGAACGCGTGTTCAGGGCTTCCAGTCGCGCGTCTATCAACCCGAAATGCCGGAGCATGGCGGCGAGATCGGCATCGGAAAGATCCTGCAGGAATTCCGCTTCGGCTTCTGTCAGCGCATGGCGAATTTCCGCGACGCGAACGCGCCCGGCTTCGGTCAGAAAGATCAGTCTTGCGCGACCGTCGGCAGCATCCACCCGCCGTTCCACAAGACCTTGCCGCGAGAGAATGTCCAGAAGACGCACAAGACTGGAGCCCTCGATACCGACACGTGCGGCAAGCTCCTTCTGGGTGATCCCCTCCCCCGATTCCTGCAGGTGGACCAAGGGCACCCATGTCGCATCCGACAGTCCGGAAGCGACCAGATGCGCGTCAAGCGCCCGCCGCCACCGGCGGGCAAGTATCGAAAAGCGAACACCGAAGCGCGCGCGCGGAGGATCGGAAGCGTCAGACATGCCTCCCTCTGTACCTGAATATAATTTGATTTGCAATTCAAATTATATTGCCTTGACGGCATCGCGCCAGCCATCGCGTCATCACCGATGACGAGCGGGTCTGCATCTATCGGACGAAGATCAACATCTGGACTGTGCTCGCTGGGCAGAAAATCTGCGCAAAAGGAAGTCGACGACGCCATCTGCCGCGTCACCTTCGTGCAATACATGTTAGGCAATATCGGTCTCGAACAGAGAACCGCGCAAACAATCGACAATCGTTTGGCACGAGGTTGTCACCTATTTTAGGGACAATCTGTTACCTATCTCTTCGGTACGGACAACAAGAGAAATGGTAGCGGAGGAGGGATTCGAACCCCCGACACAAGGATTATGATTCCTCTGCTCTAACCTACTGAGCTACTCCGCCAGCCGAAGCTGAAAAGGCCATTTAAAAAAGCGCTTCCGGGTGAGAAGCGCTGTCTGGCCTTCAGGTGTCGGGCTTATAGGTCGGGCGGGGCTTTTGTGTCAAGCGTGAATGCGGGAAAAAATCGGGGATCGGGAATCCATCCCCGCTTCTCACGTCAAATCCCTGAAATCCTTGCGCTTTGCGCACAAAAAACTCAGGCTGCGGCGGATAGGAGCGCCTTCAGGCGCGCTTCGGCGGCCTCTGCCCGTTCCGAACGCGCGATGAAGCCGCCGCCATAGACGCGGGCGTCGGCACCCGGTGCGGAATAGAGCGCGCAGGCCTGCCCTGGAGCAATTCCGTCCTCGCCGTCCTCCAGATCGACACGAATGCCGTTTTCGTCGGCGATCAGCATCGCGGGGCGGGGCGGGCGAGTCGATCGCACCTTGGCAAAGCAGGCAAAGCCACCGTTCGCGACCTCGCCCAGCGGGCCATCGCCCAGCCAGTTGACGTCACGCAGATAGATGCGATGCGTTTCCAGCGCTTCCTTAGGGCCGACGATGACGCGGCGCGAGCGGGCGTCGAGATAGACGACATAAAGCGGCTCACCGGTGGCAACGCCGAGCCCCTTGCGCTGACCGATCGTGTAATTGACGATGCCATCGTGTTTTCCCAGCACGCGGCCGTCGAGATGCACGATTTCGCCTGACAAGGCCGCATCCGGCTTCAGCTTGGCGATGATGTCGGAATATTTACCCTGCGGCACGAAGCAAATGTCCTGGCTGTCGGCCTTGTCGGCGACGATCAGGCCCATGTCGGCGGCAAGCGCTCGCGTCTCTGCCTTCGTCATGCCGCCCAGCGGGAAGCGCAGATAGTCGATCTGCTCCTGCGTTGTCGCGAAGAGGAAATAGCTCTGGTCGCGCTCGGCATCGATCGGCCGGTAGAGCGCACGACGATGTGGCGCGCCGGGCTGCGGATTGGCGTCAGACCGAATATAGTGACCGGTCGCGAGCGCATCCGCGCCCAGTTCCTTCGCGGTCTTCAGAAGGTCGGCGAACTTGACGGTCTGGTTGCACGCAACACATGGGATGGGTGTTTCGCCCGCGACATAGCTTTCGGCGAAGGGATTGATCACCGTTTCGCGGAAACGTGCTTCGTAATCAAGGACGTAATGGGCGATTCCTAAACGTTCGCACACACGTCGCGCATCTTCGATATCCTGGCCTGCGCAGCACGAGCCGGCGCGATGCGTCGCCGCGCCATGATCGTAGAGCTGCAAGGTAATGCCGAAGACATCGTAGCCTTCGCGCTTCAAGATGCCGGCGACAACGGATGAATCGACCCCGCCCGACATCGCAACGACGACGCGGGTATCTTCCGGGCGCTTGTCGAAACCAAGGCTGTTCACGGTTCTCATCTGTCCAATCGAAATTTTCGCGCCGCTGACGGCAGCTTTCCCGGCTTTATATAGAAAGCGCTTTGTCCCTGCCAAGAAAAAAGGCGTGAACAGGATTTATGGCTTTTTGTATCATGTCTTTTTTAACATTCTGCGGCCTAATTTAAAGTCAGATGCGCGTCCGGCGACGGCCTGACCCAAAATTGAACAAAGCCTTTCAAAGGGGTTAGGCAATTTTTAAAAGTCCGACGTTAAAGTCGCGATATCTGGTCTTGTAGTGTTTGTAGAGAGTCCCATGACCGAATTGATACGACCCCGGGTAAAATATGTCATCGGCCCCGATGGCAGCCCACTGACGATTGCCGACCTGCCGCCCGCCAATACGCGGCGCTGGGTCATCCGCCGCAAGGCGGAAGTCGTCGCTGCCGTGCGTGGCGGCCTGTTGAGCCTGGAAGAAGCGTGCGAACGTTATACCCTGACCGTGGAAGAATTCCTGTCATGGCAGTCGTCGATCAATGATCATGGACTGGCCGGCCTGCGCACCACGCGCATTCAGCAATATCGTCACTGACCGTTCCCGTCGCTGACACAATGACAACCGCCGCAACGCAAAAGCGTCGCGGCGGTTTTCGTTTGCAGAGGAGGACAGGCCGTCAGGCGGTCGTTGCGGGCCGGTTACGCTCCGCGATCACGATGCCACCGAGAACGAGACACAGCGAAACGATGTGATAGGGATGCAGCGGTTCGCCGATCAGGGTAATCGACAACAGCATGCCGAAGATCGGCACGAGATTGATGAAGAGCCCGGCCCGGTTCGAGCCGATGATCTCGACGCCGCGAACGAAGAGCGTCTGCGCGAACAGCGACGGGAAGATCGCAATGAAGGCGACGACCGCCCAGCCTTCCGCATCCGGAAGCTGAGCCGCACCACTCCACCATTCATAGAGGGCCAGCGGTATGGCGGCGATCATCGCGCCGCCGGCGGTGGCCGCCATCATGCTTTTCCAGTGCAGGTCCGGCTTGAAGCGCAGGCCGACCGTATAGGCGGAATAGACGAGAACGGCGAAGAGCATCAGGAGATCGCCGAAATTCAACTGGAGGCCGAGAAGCGTTTCGAGATCCCCATTGGCGGCCGTGAGCGCAATACCGGTCAGGGTCAGCATGAAGCCGAGCACCTGACCGCCGGTCGCGCGCATCCGGAAAATAAAGAAATTGGCCACGAAGATCACGAAGGGCATGCCGGCCTGTTCGATCACGGCGTTGATCGCGCTGGTATAGTGGAGCGCGCTGTAAAGCAGTGCGTTGAAACCGGTAAATCCGGTCGCACCCATCAGCAGGAGATAATGCCAGTTGCGCCGCATGACCGGCCAGTCCCTGCGGATCTGCGGCACGGAAATCGCAATGATGAGTGCAAAGGCGACAACCCAGCGAATGAGGGTCATCATGAAGGGACTGACATGGCCAACGGCCATTTTTCCGGCCACGGCATTGCCGCCCCAGATTAACGCAGTCGCCAGGAGAAAGAGATAGGCTTTGCCCGTCGCGGGCTTCAGATCGGTCATGAATCCGTTGTTTTGTTCGGCCTGAATTACGAAACTGCGTTTATTAGCCGCGCCTTTGCCGCATTGTCACGCAAAAAGCCTTGATAGATTGATCATTTCGGGGTCGATTTTAAGAGATTGACACAGTATAGATGCGCGGGTTTGGGCAAGACGCGGACTGCGCTTCGCGTACGAGTATAGGATAGAGTGAAAATGACGAATGTGGTGGTCGTAGGGTCGCAATGGGGCGATGAAGGCAAGGGCAAGATTGTCGACTGGCTTTCCGAGCGCGCCGATGTGGTTGTACGCTATCAGGGCGGGCACAATGCCGGCCACACGCTCGTCATCGACGGCGTCAGCTACAAGCTGTCACTTCTCCCCTCGGGCGTCGTGCGTCCCGGCAAGATGGCCGTGATCGGCAACGGCGTCGTCGTCGACCCGCATGCGCTGATCGCCGAAATCGGCCGTCTCGAAGCCCAGGGCGTCAAGGTCACGACTGAAAATCTCAAGATCGCGGACAACGCCACGCTGATTCTCTCGCTCCACCGCGAGCTCGACGGCATGCGCGAAGACGCTGCCTCCAATTCGGGAACCAAGATCGGCACGACCCGCCGCGGCATCGGCCCGGCCTACGAAGACAAGGTCGGCCGCCGCGCCATCCGCGTCATGGACCTGGCCAATCTCGAAGCCCTGTCCGGCAAGGTCGATCGGATTCTCACGCATCACAATGCGCTGCGCCGTGGCTTCGGCGCGCCGGAAGTGGCGCATGAGACGATCATGAAGGAACTGACGGATGTCGCCGATCGCGTCCTGCCCTTCATGGACACGGTCTGGAGCTATCTCGACAAGGAGCGCCGTCGTGGCGCACGCATCCTGTTCGAAGGCGCGCAAGGCTCGCTGCTCGACATCGACCACGGCACCTATCCCTTCGTCACCTCGTCCAACACGGTCGCAGGCCAGGCTGCTGCCGGCTCCGGCATGGGCCCGGGCGCTCTCGGCTACATCCTCGGCATCACCAAGGCCTACACGACCCGCGTCGGCGAAGGCCCCTTCCCGACCGAACTCACCGACGAAATCGGCCAGTTCCTCGGCGAACGCGGCCATGAATTCGGCACGGTGACGGGTCGCAAGCGTCGCTGCGGCTGGTTTGATGCCGCACTCGTGCGCCAGTCGGTCGCCACCAACGGCATTTCGGGCATCGCGCTTACCAAGCTCGACGTTCTCGACGGCCTGGACGAGATCAAGATCTGCGTCGGCTACAAGCTCGATGGCAAGGAAATCGAACACCTGCCGGCAAGCCAGGGCGATCAGGCCCGCGTCGAGCCGGTCTACATCACGCTCGAAGGCTGGAAGGATTCGACCGTCGGCGCGCGCAAATGGGCGGACCTGCCAGCGCAGGCCATCAAATATGTGCGCCAGGTCGAGGAATTGATCGGTGCGCCGGTCGCACTGCTTTCCACCAGCCCGGAACGCGACGACACGATTCTGGTCACCGATCCCTTCGAGGATTGAGATCGGGAGGAGACGGGCGGCCGCGACGGCCGCCCCCGGCATGCCGAGCAAATGCGCTGAGCGCTCTTGCGGCCCCGACATGCAGAAAACCGGAAGTTAAAGCGGGACAAGCGGACCTTGGGGGGAACGCGACCGGCTTTAGGACATGCCAGCACTGGCGGCGGGACAACGGCGACTGGCGCATGAGGATTGGAACCTGCGCTGAAAAGCGTTAAGCAGGCAGCTTGCTGATAGAAAGGCGAGAAACCTTATATGGCAGATTTCATTGCGGTCATCCGCAGAGCGGTTGATGGACTGTCGGACAATACGCCGGAAATGCGTATCAGGGTCTATGACAGAGCCCGCACGGCGGTTCAGCGCCAGCTCGACAACATGAAGCCGCGTCCCGCGGACGATGTCATCGCGCGCCAGCTCGAAAAGCTGGACGACGCCATCGCGGCAATCGAGAGCGAGTTTTCAGGTGCACCGGTCACGGAGCCACCTGCGCAGGAGGCCGAGCCGATCGCGCCCCGTGTGGCCGAGCCCGAACCAGAGCCAGAGGCCGGCATACCGGAAAGTGCAGCACCACAACCCGCTCCACCGGAAGTCGCACCTGAGCCCGAGCCACGTTATGTGAAGCCAGAGCCCCCCGTGATGCCGGAGCCCCCGGCATTCCTCAGGCGTGATCCGGAACCCGTCGTTACACAGAAGCCGAAGCCTGAACCGGTGCTCGCACCGGAGCCGGAGCCGCGGCCGGCACCGGCATTTGAACCCGAGCCCGAACCCGCGTCGTCGAGATTCCCGGAAGATGAGGCCACCAGCCCCTCCACTCTGACCGATGACGATACGATGCCGCCTGAACAGGTCGAGCCGGAAAAGGCGACCCTGCCGGAGGATCGGCTCAGCGAACCATTCGGCCTGCGCGAGCCCGTTCGTGCATCCGAACGCACCTGGGAGAAGGTGGAGGAACCCACCCCCGCTCCTGCCCCGCCTTTCGATCAGGACCGCCACAGCCAAGGCTTTGCTCCTTCGCCGGTCGCAAGGCGCGATGATGCGGCAACGGAAGCCTGGACACCGGTTGTCACCGATAACCCCTTCCACGAGCCCGCGGAGATCTTCGCACCGAAGCCGGATCCGGAACCTGTCACAAGACGGGATGATCCCTTTGCGCTGGAAAAGCCAAAGCCCGCAGCAGAACAGAAGTCCTGGTGGGACCAGGTGGAGGCCACACCTCCTTCATCGCCGGCCTCGTCTGCACGCGACGCCAGCTGGGACAGCTTCGAAGCTTTTGTCGGTGAACGCTCCAGCGCGAACAGCGGAGCCGAGGCTGTAAAGCCCACGCCGCCGCGTGGACGCGATGGCATGTCCATCGGCCCGCAGGAGCCGCCTCGCGAAACAAAACGCGCTTCCGCTCCGGAACCGGAACGTGAAGGACGCGGCAAGCTTATTGCCGGTATCGTGGCGGCCGTGATTGTCCTCGCGGGCGTTGGCTACACCGGCTGGCGCTTCAGCGACTCCATCCTCGGCCTTGTCAACGGCTCGTCTTCCACCGGCAGCCAGACCGCCAGCAAGTCGACCCCGGCCGGCAGCCAGCAGCCCGCCGCCACGACAACCGCACCAGCCACTAACAACGCATCCTCGTCCACGGCGGCTCCCGCGGCCACAGGCCCGCAGAAATTCACGCAGCGCCTGTTGGCCGATGGATCCGAAGTGGATAGCGGTACGTCCGGCGAACAGGTCGCGAGCGCCGGTCAGGCGGAAGGCAAGTCCGTCGCCAACCAGAACGAGAAGCCGCCGGCTCAGCCCGCAAACACCCAGGCGCCCGCCCAGCCATCCGCGACACCCGCCGCGGCCGGCCAGTCTGACGCAGCAAGCGGACAACAATCCAGCGCCGTGAAGATCTTCCTTTATGAGGAGCGCCTCGGCCAGGCTTCGCCCACCGCCCTGGAAGGGACCGTCACCTGGTCCGTGAAGACAGACGACCAGGACGGCCACAAGGAGAAGATGATCCAGGGCGATATTTCTGTCCCCGGCCGCAAGATGTCGGCCATTTTCACACTGCGCAAGAACAACGACCCGACCCTTCCGGCAAGTCACATCATCGAGCTGACCTTCTCGCTTCCCAAGGATTTCGAAGGACGCGGCATCGAGAACGTGCTGCGTATTTCCATGAAGGACAAGGAGCAGGAACAGGGTGATCCGCTCGTAGCCGTTCCGGCCAAGATCACCGATTATTTCCACATGATCGCGCTGAACGCCTTTGCCGATGCGGTGAAGACGAACTTGAACCTTCTCAAGACCCGCGACTGGATCGACATTCCTGTCACCTATTCCAACGGCCGCCGTGCATTGTTGACATTGCAGAAGGGGCCTGAAGGGGAAAAGGTATTCGACGAGGTCATTTCCAGCTGGCAGGCCAGCGGCGCCAGCAACATACCGACGCCGAGCCCTCCGCCGGCGCAGTAGGCAAGATCAGGCAAAAAAAGACCGGCGGGAGTGTTCTCCCGCCGGTCTTTTCATATCGGAACCTTCAGGCTCGGCGCATCAGGCTTCCACGACACGCAGGGCCGATGCCTGTTCCAAGGCAATCTTGCGAACCGCTTCCTGGACCTTTTCAAAAGCGCGCACCTCGATCTGGCGGACACGCTCACGCGAGACATCAAACTCGGCCGACAGTTCTTCCAGCGTCACGGGCTCCTCCGAAAGCCGCCGTGCTTCGAAAATGCGGCGCTCGCGCTCGTTCAGCACCTTGAGAGCGCGCGACAGCATCGCCTTGCGCGCATCCATCTCGTCCTGTTCGATCAGAACAGTTTCCTGGCTGTCGTGATCGTCGGCAAGCCAATCCTGCCACTGGCCGGAATCGCCATCGGCCGACTTGATCGGCGCGTTAAGCGAGGCATCGCCGGACAGACGACGGTTCATCGAAATGACGTCTTCTTCCGGAACGCCAAGCTTGGTGGCGATTTCCGTCACCTGGTCCGGCTTCAGATCGCCATCCTCGATCGCCTGCAGGCGCCCCTTCAGGCGACGCAGGTTGAAGAACAGACGCTTCTGGTTGGCGGTCGTGCCCATCTTCACGAGCGACCACGAACGCAGGATATATTCCTGGATCGACGCCTTGATCCACCACATGGCATAGGTGGCCAGCCGGAAGCCCTTTTCAGGGTCGAATTTCTTGACGGCCTGCATGAGGCCGACATTGCCCTCGGAAATGACTTCGCCGATCGGCAGGCCGTAGCCGCGATAGCCCATGGCAATCTTCGCCACGAGGCGCAGATGGCTCGTCACGAGCTGATGGGCGGCCTTGCGGTCGTCATGTTCCTGATAACGCTTGGCAAGCATGTATTCCTGCTGGGGCTCCAGCATGGGAAACTTGCGGACTTCGTCCAGATAGCGATTGAGTCCGCCTTCACCGGCGGCAATGGACGGCAATGATGTACGGGCCATAAAGCACCCCTCTCTTTTTTGGGTTCGGCTTCCATCAGGCAAGCCGTACCGGCAAGCAGTCCTTCTCCCGAGGCCCCACTTCCGGATGTGAAATCAAATAAGTCTGGAATGAGACACTTTCAAGGATTGCGAATTACAGTTTCGTAACGCGTAGCCTGACTTTCAGTTCCAACGTTACTCTGCGGATTGCAGCGCCTCGATGACGAAGTGCATGTCATCGGGGATCGGCGCTTCGAAATGCATTGTTTCCCCTGTCGACGGATGCTCGAATTGCAGCAGATAGGCATGCAGCGCCTGACGATGGAAACCATTGACGGCGGCGCGTGCATCTTCGGGCAGACGGTTCGCCTTGGTCTTGAAGGCGGCGCCATATTCCGGGTCGCCGATCAGCGGATGCCCGAGATGGGCCATGTGCACGCGGATCTGGTGCGTACGACCCGTCTCCAGCCGGCATTCGACAAGACAAGCCTGCGCAGTCGCATCCGGCTTTTCCAGAAATCGCTCGACCACCTCGTAATGCGTGATTGCCTCGCGCGCGTCGTCGCTCGCCTCATGCTTCACGGCCCGCTTCGTGCGATCGCCGGCGCGGCCGAGGGGCGCGTCGATCGTACCCTTCAGATTGCGCGGGCGCCCCCAGACCAGCGCCAGATAGGCCCGTTCCAGCGGCCCGGTCCGACCGTGGTCGGCAAACTGCGCGGACAGATGCCTATGGGCATTGTCGTTCTTCGCCGCCACCATGACGCCGCTCGTTTCCTTGTCGAGACGATGCACGATGCCCGGCCGCTTGACGCCGCCGATGCCGGACAGGCTCGTGCCGCAATGATGGATCAACGCGTTGACCAGCGTCCCCGTCCAGTTGCCGGCACCCGGATGCACGACGAGACCGGCGGGCTTGGCAATGACGATGAGGTCGTCATCCTCGTAAAGAACGTCGAGCGGAATATCCTCGCCCTGCGGTTCCGGGTCTTCCGGCTCCGGCATGTCGATGATGACTTCGTCGCCCGGACGGATTTTCTTCTTCGGCTCCGTGATGACGCTGCCGTTGATCGACACCGCCCCGCCCTCGATCAAAGCCTTTGCGCGGCTGCGCGAAATTTCACCATCCAGCGCGGCGCTCAGCCAGCTATCGAGGCGACCCGATGCCGCATCATCGACTTCAAGGACTTTCCTATTCGCCGAAGCTTGTTTAAGGACGGTCATGACATTCCCGTGAAAAAGGGCCTGAAGCAGACATGAGCAAGATCGATCACGACGAACAGGACGAAAAGCCGCTTGACCCGGTGCTTGAAAAAGTGCGCCGCAAGATGATCCGCCTGCAACTCGTCTCGGCCGGGATCATGGTTGTCGCCCTTATGGCTGTCCTGATCGCCATTGTCTATAAGGCGAACCGGGCGAACGAGGCAAGCCGCGGACCCGCCATCACCGAGGACGTGCCGAACGAAGGCTCGACCATGGTCAAGGCAGCGCTGCCAGAGGGCTTCAAGGTCAACACGACCCAACTCTCCGGCGACCGCATCCTCTTCGACGGCACGGACAAGGACGGCAAACGCAAGATGCTGGTCTTCAATCTGCGTCGCGGCCGCGTCGATGCCGAAATCGCGGTCGGCGGGCCTTGAACCGGACACGCCCATTGCCGATCCGCGTAGAGGACGCAAACGATCCGGCTGTCGCCGAATTCCGTGATATCCGCGAACGTGACCTCGTCGGTCGCACCGGGCGCTTTATCGCCGAAGGTACCGTCGTCCTCAACATGCTCGCCGCGGCGCACGGCCAGGAGAACGGTTTCCGGGCGGAGAAAATTCTGGTGCTGGAGAACCGGCTGGCCGGCATAGCCGACACGCTGGACCGCTTCCCGCCAGACGTCCCTGTTTATACGGCCACTGCGGCCGTCATCGACGCCATCGCCGGCTTTCACCTGCATCGGGGCGTGCTGGCGCTGGGCCGCAAGCCGGAGCCGCGACCGCTCGACGAGGCACTTGCCCGCCTGTCCGAAAGAGCGCTCGTGACGGTTCTCGCCGGCATTTCAAACCATGACAACGCGGGCGCGATCTTTCGCAACAGCGCCGCCTTCGGTGCGAGCCTTGTCATTCTCGATGAGACGAGCTGCGACCCGCTCTATCGCAAGGCGATCCGCGTTTCCGTCGGCTCCGTACTCACCGTCCCGTTCCACAGAGGTGGCAGCATCGACGAAATCCTCGCGAAGCTGGATCAGGCCGGATTTGCCGTCTGGGGCCTCTCGCCGGCCGGCAGACACGCGTTGCGGGCCATTCCGGCCAGCGATCGCACCGCTCTGCTTCTGGGAACTGAAGGCGAAGGCCTGCCGCCGGCCCTGATGGCGCGGATCAACACGGCCCGCATCGCGCAGATGCCAGGCCTTGACAGCCTGAACGTCGCAACCGCCGCGGCCTTGTCATTGCATGAGTTGGCCCATGGCATGGGCATTCTGCCGGAATAAAGGGTGGTCAGGCGTCTTTGCCGGCCAGAGCGCGCGCAGCGCGCGCCGCAAGGCTGATTCGGCCACGAGCGGGATCCGAATTGGCTGCTTCGAGAACACCCATCAAGGGTGACTCATCGCCCTCCCGCGTGGCCGTCAGCGCCACCATGCGGGCGGCGATAGAGGCGATCTCGTTCCGCAACTCGCCGTCACGGGACGGATCGGCGGGGCCGGCAAGCTCGTCAGCGACGTTTCGGGCATCATTGCGGATGCTTTCCGCAAATTTCGGCTGATCCATTTCGGCGGGCTGAGGCTCCACCTTGGCGCTTCGCGCATCGGACCCTTCCGACACAGCGGGCACCGGTTCGTCTGGCTCCTCGTGTCCGGCCTGCTCGGGGTCGAGCGGCGGCGCAGCGACCTCTGCAGCCGCAGGCCGGGCAATACCGGCCAGCTTTTCCTTGAGCTTCTCCAGCTCTCGCATGCGCCGGTCGAGCGACTCGTCCATCTCGGCATTGCGGGCAACCTCGTCATCGAGCCGCTGCTTCAGGCTGGAGACACGACCGTGGCTTTCTTCCATCTTGAACTCGGCGTCACGCGCGCGCTGCTCCGCCGCCTTGAGTTCGTTGCGCAAATGGTCGCGCTCACCCTTGAGCTGGTTGATGGTCGATTTCAGGTTTTCGATCTCGGTTTCGCGCACCGCCAGGTCAATCTTCCCGTAATCGACGAACCCTCCAAGGTGCTCGGCCTCGATGCCAAGCTCCTGCGCGCGGCGCTCCGCCTCGGCAAGAAGCGCGTCGCGCACCTGGATTTCGGCGCGGGCGCGTTCCAGCTCGCTGTCGCGCTCGCCAAGCTCTGCCCCGCGCACCTCCAATTCCGTCCGCAGATTGGTGATCTGATCGGAAAGCGATGCCGCTTCGCTGACAGCGGCCTTCAGTTCGCCGCGCAGGCGGTCTGCCGTCAACTCGTGCGCCAGCCCCTTCTCCCGTTCGCGCTTGACAGCAACGCCCAGCTTGGCGTTTTCGGCAGCATAGGTCGCACGCACCATGTCGGTCTGCGCACGCAGCTCCGCCGCGCTCAGCGGCACGGTGGCGCGAATACGATTCTCGGTGAAATGAACGATGCGGCGACGCACGGCCGGCGCGACCAGAACGGTGACCAGAACCGCCGTCAGGAACCCGAGCGAAAAGAGCAGAATGTATTCAATCACTGTGAAATCGCTTTTCCGGGGATGTGGCCGGCTACTCTCATACTACGCGTGGAAATTGCGGTCAGCAAGGCGCGTGTCAGAAGGGGTTCCATGTGGGAGTCGGGGTGAATTTCAGGTAGCCGACATTGACGCCCAGCCGCGCACCGACACCGGTGTGGATCGGAACGAGCACGATATTCTGATTTTCCACCACGGTCATGGAGACGCCGGCGACCACATAGGCCGAACCGCTGACGCCACCGAAACGCTGATAGACCGCATCGGTCGAAGGAAGGTTATAGACAAGCATCATCACGCGGCTGCCCTGTCCGCCCCAGTCGAAGCCGAGCGAGGGACCCTGCCAGAACACCGGGTGCTGGCCGGCATTCTTGGTGTACAGCTGGCCTTCGCCATAGGTGAGACCTGCAACGAAGGCTCCCGATCCTTCCTGACCGAGAATGTAGCCGTTCGGCAGACCGTATCGGCTGAAGGCGTTCTCGATGACCTTGGCGAGCCCGCCGGACGTCTCGCCAAAGAACTTGTGACCCGTATCGACGATTTCCTGGGCCGTATACTGATTGGCGTCGGCGCGAGCCTGTCTTAGCGGAAAGGAAACCGCAACGGCGAGGAACAGCACGGAAAGCGCCATGCGCAAGGCAGCCTGGGAAATGCAAAGTCGAACCATGATCATCCGTCCTCCGGAAATGATTTTGTCGATCAGCAGCTGCTCATGCACCACAAGGATGCGCAATCAGCCGGAACGCCGATACTCTGTTCCATTTTGGCCCGATCATGTTAACAATCGGTTTACCAAACGTGGTGTCATTATGGCGAAGAGATGAATCACTCCGCCCCAGGCGGGCGCCCTCCCCTTGGCTGCCTGCCTAGGCATCAATCCCGGCGGAAATCAGGAGACTTCGATGGCAAAAAATCCCAACCTCACACTTTCAGGTCCGGATCTTGCCGCGCTTCTTTGCAGCCGCGTGTGCCACGACGTGATTTCCCCCGTCGGCGCGATCAACAACGGCCTGGAGCTTCTTGACGAAGGCGGCGCCGATGCCGACGCGATGGATCTTATCCGCACCAGCGCCCTCAATGCCTCCGTTCGCCTGAAATTCGCCCGCCTTGCCTTCGGCGCATCCGGTTCGGTCGGCGCATCAATCGACACCGGCGAAGCCGAAAAAGCCGCCAAGGACTTCGCCGCGGCCGAAAAGAAGACGGAAGTCACCTGGTCGGGTCCGCGCGCCATCGTCGCCAAGAACCGCGTCAAGCTGCTGATGAACCTCTTCCTGCTCGCCTATGGCTCGATCCCGCGCGGCGGCCAGTTGGATATTGTTCTGGAAAACCCGGAATATGACGCCAAATTCAAGCTGACGGCCAAGGGCCGCATGATGCGCATCCCGGCAAAGTTTACCGAACTCCACACCGGTGAAGCGCAGGAAGCCATCGACGCGCATTCCATCCAGCCCTATTACACGCTGCTTCTCGCAGACGAGTGCGGCATGGTGCTGAAGGCCGAGGCGACCGGCGAGGAAATCATATTCACGGCCGAACTCGCAGGCTGAACGCAGGTTTACAGACCGTTTACCACGCCTCGTAACGGTTTGTTTCTGCTACTCGACTACCATCTGGTCATATTAAGACACCGCCCCGGTATTTCGCGGAGATATGGCCTCATGAACCTCTTGATCGCAGATCAGTCGGACGTCGTTCGCAAAGTCGCGAAGCGTATTCTGACCGGCATGAATTTCGAGGTGATCGAGGCTCGCAGCGCCGCTGACGCGACCGCCCGCTGCATGAAGGCCCTTCCGCCTTTCGTGATCGTCGATGCCTCGATGGATGGCGCTCTGGAACTCATCCAGTTCATCCGCACCATCCCCGGCAACGAGCGCACCCGCATCTATTATTGCATCGTGGAAGCAGACCTGCGCAAGATGATGGCCGGCCGCCGCGCGGGCGCGAACGACTTCCTCATGAAGCCCTTCGACCGCAAGACACTCGGCGCTGCCTTCAATGGGCTCGCCCAGGTCGCAGAACAGCGTCAGACCGCTGCGCAGTAAGCGCTCAACGGCTCCAGCTCCACGACATTGCCGGAGAGAACGCCCGAAAAACCTGGTGCCTTAGGCACAGGCAAGGGCATCACGTTCCCCGGCAGCGAGAACAGCTGCTTCTCCCGAGTGAGGTTGTAGATGAAAAGCATCGCGCGTCCGCCCTTGCGCCGGACGAACGTCAGCAGATGTTCGCTCTCATCCAGAAACTCGATCGTACCCTGTGTCAGTTCCTTGCGGCTGCGACGGAATGCGAGCGCACGGCGATAATGGGACAGCACGGATTGCGGATCACGCTCCTGCAGGTCAACGGCAAGCGCCCGATGCAGGTCCGGCACGGGCAGCCAGGGTTTTTCAGCCTCGGTGAAACCGGCAAAGGGTTGATCCGCCTCCCAGGGCATGGGCGTGCGGCATCCGTCGCGGCCCTTGAAGGCAGGCCAGAAGCGGATCCCATAGGGATCCTGCAGGTCTTCGAAGGCAAGCTCCGCCTCGGGCAGACCAAGCTCCTCGCCCTGATAAAGGCAGATGGAACCCCGCAGCGTCGAAAGTAGCGTGATGGCAAGTTTCGCCACCTGTGCCCGCTCCGTCTCCGTCGCGGCAAAGCGGCTCGCATGGCGCATGACGTCATGGTTCGAAAAGGCCCAGCAGACCCAGCCATCCTTCACGGAACGTTCAAAGCTGGACACGCAATTGCGGATGTGTCGCGCCGAGAAGTCGGGGCCCAGCAGGTCGAACGTGTAGCACATATGCAGCTTGTCGCCGCCACTGGTGTAGTCCGCAACCGTCTCCAGCGATCGAGCGCCATCGCCCACTTCCCCCACCGACACGCGGCCCGGATAGCGATCCAGCAAACTCCTGAAGCGCCTGAGGAACGCGATATTTTCCGGCCGGGTCTTGTCGTAGAGATGCTCCTGCATGCCATAGGGATTGACATCCGGCGCGTCCGAGGAGGTCTGCCCGTCATCAAGGAAATGCGGGGGGTTGCTGCGCAGATGCTTGTCGTGGAAGTAATAGTTGACCGTATCCAGCCGGAATCCGTCGACGCCCCGGTCAAGCCAGAATTTCACCGTTTCCAGCAGGGCATCCTGAACGTCCGGATTGTGAAAATTCAAGTCCGGCTGCGCCGTGAGGAAGTTGTGCATGTAATATTGCTTGCGCACGCCGTCCCATTCCCAGGCCGGCCCGCCAAAGATCGACATCCAGTTATTCGGTGGCGTGCCATCCGGCTTCGGGTCCGCCCAGACATACCAGTCGGCCTTCGGGTTGTTCCGGCTCGAGCGGCTTTCGACAAACCAGGGGTGCCGGTCGGACGTGTGCGAGATGACCTGATCGATGATGATCTTGAGCCCGAGGCGATGGGCCTGGGTGAGCATCTGGTCGAAATCGGCCAGCGTTCCGAATTGCGGATCGACATCGCAATAGTCCGAAACGTCATAGCCCATGTCGGCCATGGGCGACCGGAAGAAGGGGGAAAGCCAGATGGCATCGACACCGAGAAAGGCGATGTGGCCCAGCCGCTGCGTCACCCCTTTCAGATCACCCGTTCCACTGGCCGTCGTATCCTGAAACGAGCGCGGGTAAACCTGATAGATGGAGGCGCCTCGCCACCAGTCCGCGGCAACCGCGCGGGATTTCAGAACGGCCGCCATGGCGACTCCTTCGCGTCAGACAATATTGAATTCATGCTGGTAACGCCAATCCGTTGTCAATCGCAACACATCTGACCGGACGGGTTGTACAGCGCGTAATACGCTCATCACATAGTCACGGCATAATGAAGATGACTCATGAAACAGGCGTGGCAAAAGCATGAAGAAGATCACCATCGTGACGGATGCGTGGAAGCCGCAGATCAATGGCGTCGTGCGCTCCATCGAACAGACGGTCGATGAACTGAAGCGCATGGGCATCGAGGTTGTTCTGATCACCCCGCAGATGTTCACCAGCATTCCCTGCCCAACCTATCCGGAGATACGACTGGCGCTGACAGTTCCCGGCCAGATCGGCCAGTTACTTTCGGGCCAGGAGCCGACGTATGTTCATATTGCCACTGAAGGCCCGCTGGGGCTTTCGGCGCGCGCCTGGTGCCTGCGCATGGGCAAGCCCTTCTCGACTAGCTACCACACCCGCTTTCCGGAATATGTCTCCGCCCGCTGGCCGATCCCGGAAAACCTGGCCTATGCCTATGTCCGCTATTTCCACAACGCCGGCAATGTCTGCATGGTCGCGACCGAAAGCCTTGAGGAAGAGTTGAGCGCGAAAGGCTTCCAGAACCTTCGCCGCTGGTCGCGCGGCATTGATGCTCGCCTGTTCCGACCGATGTCGAAGCTTGACATGCCCTTCGGCCTGCCGCGCCCGATCTTCATGACCGTCGGTCGCGTGTCCGTCGAAAAGAACCTCCCTGCCTTCCTCGACCTCGACCTGCCCGGTTCCAAGGTCGTCGTCGGCGATGGTCCCGCACGGGAGGAGCTTCAGGCCCGCTACCCGCATGTCCATTTCACCGGCTTCCGCACCGGCGAAGCGCTCGCCGAATCCTATGCGCAGGCGGATGTCTTCGTCTTCCCGTCCAAGACGGACACTTTCGGAAATACCATTCTCGAAGCCTTGGCCTCGGGCGTACCCGTCGCTGCCCATCCGGTCACGGGACCCGGCGATATCCTGAAGAACCATGTGGATGCCGGCGCACTGGACGAAGACCTGCGTGCCGCCTGCCTGAAGGCTCTGCGATGCTCGCCAACGGCCGCACGCGCACTCGCCGAGAGCTATAGCTGGCGCGCGGCGACGGAGCAGTTCTGGTCGAATGTGGAGTTCGCCAACAGCACGCCCTTTTGCATGGCGGCGTGATCTCGCGTGAGCGAAACAAGAAGTCCCCTGTCCAATGGAGCCAGAAGCTACCTACCCCAACCTCCAGGTGTCATCTTGAGACCGCTGGCTCCGCGTGGATCTTCAATGCGGGGTTCCACTTAATCTGTGGGCCCGTCATGAACTGCCCAGCCCCGATCCCAGACCGCCATATACATTGGAAGTCTGGAGCAGGATCCGCCTGAATGTTCATCGAGCTGTCTTGTAACCGTCTTAGGTTGCCGAAACCGCAGAGCGACCGCCTCTTCCCCGGTCAATCTCACGAGAAGGCAAACAGAGGAAAAGTCATGTTCGACAAGATCACCGCTTCACGCCGCCAGACACTCAAGTTCCTCGCCGGTGTCCCGATGCTGCCTCTCGGTGCATCGGCGGCGAGTTCGCTTCTGGCGCTCGGCGCAGCCCGCGACGCCGTTGCAGCGCCGGCAGACTTTACCTCGGCAAAATTCACTTCGATGGCGGCCCCATCGCTGGCAGATCCGGCCGCCATGGCAACCACGACAGTCGGCTCGGAACTGACGGTCGCGCTTGCCGACGGAACCAAGCAGTCCTTCAAGCTGGCCTACCAGCCATTCTTCATCACCGGCGACATGGTGCCGGATGGCAAGGGCGGGCAGATCCTGGCCGGCGGCTATTACGACATCAACAACAAGCCGATCGTCGACACGTCGGTTCCGGGCAAGGAGCGCCAGTTCTTCTCGGACTGTCCGGACGGCACCTCGCTGTTGCGACCGATTGCCGGCGCCAAGGTCGATGGCGTCAAAGGCGACACCGTATTTGCGGTCGTTCAGTTCGAATACATGTCGCGCGACCAGAAGGGTGATGACACCTATGGCCGCATGCCTTCGCCGATCGCAGTTCTGACGCTCGATCAGGATCCGGCCACCGGTAAGCTCTCCTTGGTGAAATACCACAATGTCGACACCTCTCAGGCGCATGGCCTGTGGATCACCTGCGGTGCCAGCCTGTCGCCCTGGAACACTCATCTGTCGAGTGAAGAATACGAACCGGACGCATTCGCGGCATCCTCGAACAAGCAATTGCTGGGTTTCAGCAAGAACCTGTTCGGCGACGAGAAGGCGGCAAATCCCTATCACTACGGTCATCTCCCGGAAGTGAAGGTCAATGCCGACGGCACCGGCACGTTGATCAAGCATTACTGCATTGGCCGGATCTCGCACGAACTGGTGCAGGTCATGCCCGATCAGCGCACCTTGCTGATGGGCGACGACGCGACCAATGGCGGCCTGTTCATGTTTGTCGCTGACAAGGAAGCCGACCTCTCGGCCGGAACGCTCTATGTCGCCAAGCTGTCCGGCAAGCTTTCCACCGACACCGCCGCGCCGGCCGACAAGGTCGCCTGGGTAAAGCTCGGCCATGCCACCAGCGCCGAGATCGAGAAGCTTGCCGATACGGTGAAGCCGGAAGAAATCATGGAGATTTCCAAGGAAGATCCCAAAGACCCCAGCTTTACCCGGATCGCGATGAGCGGAGCCTTCCATTGGGTCAAGTTGAAGCCCGGCATGGAAAAGGCCGCGGCCTTCCTCGAAACGCACCGTTACGCCGCACTGATGGGCGGCACCATGGCCTTCACCAAGATGGAAGGCACCACCGTCAATGCCAAGGACAAGATCGCCTATTCGGCCATCTCCTACATCAAGGACTCGATGGTCAAGGGTGGCAAGGGCTGGTATGAAGCCTCGGGTGTAGCGCTCGAAAAGCCGCTCGACGCAGGTGGCATTCTGGGGCATACGCTGGCTGGCGACCAGAAGGATAGCGGCGGCGAGGCGATCGCCAGCGAATGGGTGCCCTTCGAAACGCGTTTCGTACTGACGGGCGAAGACATTGCGCCCGACGCACTCGGCAACACCGCCAATCCAGACAAGATCGGCAATCCCGACAACATCAAGTTCTCTGAGCGCCTGCGGACGCTGTTTATCGGCGAGGACAGCGGAATGCACGTCAACAACTTCCTGTGGGCCTACAATGTCGATGGCAAACAATTGTCGCGCATCATGTCGGTGCCCGCAGGCGCGGAATCGACCGGTCTTCATGCAATCGACGAACTCAATGGCTGGACTTATGTGATGAGCAACTTCCAGCATCCGGGCGATTGGGAAAAGTTCCACGCCAAGGTCAAGGACACGCTCGATCCTCTGATCCGCGCCAACTACAAGGACCGCTTCGGCGCCGCAGTCGGCTATCTGACGGCGGATGCAACCAGCATCAAGCTCGACAAGGCGTGATCGCGTCAGCATCCGCTGGCGCGGTTAATCCCCGGCAGCGAATGTTTCGACCATTGACGTCGAACAAGCGACTGGGGTGGGCGCAAAGCCTTGCGAAGACCCGATAGCAAGCGAAGGCCAAGTTTGTCAGGGGAAATCGGAATGCGGTTTTCCCGAGACAACCTAAACCAGGCAAAACAAGAGCCCGTCCGGTTCAATATAACCGGACGGGCTCTTGCTTTTTGAACCTGGCGTCTGAGGGAGCAATCTTTTTGGCTGGAATGGAGGGTGACGCCGTCATGGGTCGCGCCCTGCACTGGAGAACCAGATCAACGTCTACCGGGAGGGAAGTCTCAATCTGCTCCGCCAGAAGGGAGAAGAAGCCGTCACCGCTTCTTCTTGCGCCCCTCGAACGGATTTGCCGACGCGCGGTAATACACGCGGATCGGCACGCCCGGCATGTCGAAATCCTTGCGCAGGTTGTTGATCAGATAGCGCGTATAGCTCTCTGGCACCGCCTCGGGCCGCGTGCAGGAAATCATGAAGCCCGGCGGGCGGGCCTTCACCTGCGTCATGTACTTGAGCTTGAGGCGACGGCCGGACACGGCCGGTGGCGGATGCTGCATCGTCTGCGCATCGAGCCAGCGGTTGAGCTTCGCCGTCGAGATACGGCGGTTCCAGACCTTGTCGGTATCGACGACCGATTGCATCAGCCGGTCGAGCCCATCGCCCGTCTGGCCGGAGACCGTCACGGCGCGAATGCCGCGCGCCTGCGGCAGCAACCGCTCCGTCTTCTCGCGCAACTCTGCGAGCAGCGCCTGCCGGTCCTCGATCATGTCCCACTTGTTGAAGGCAAGCACCGCAGCCCGGCCTTCGCGCAGCACGAAATCGACGATATGCAGGTCCTGCTTCTCGAACGGGATCGTCGCGTCAAAGACGATGACCACGGTCTCGGCGAACTTGATGGCGCGCAGCGTATCGGCGACCGAAAGCTTTTCGAGCTTCTCCTGCACCTTCGCCTTGCGGCGCATCCCGGCCGTGTCGAAGAGGCGCACGGTGCGGCCGCGCCATTCCCAATCGACGGAGATGGAATCGCGTGTGATGCCGGCTTCCGGCCCGGTCAGCAGACGTTCCTCGCCCAGATAGCGGTTGATCAGCGTCGATTTTCCGGCATTCGGACGACCGACAATGGCCACGCGCAGCGGCTTGGTGTCGTCATAGGCCGGCTCTTCCTCGTCCTCGTCGCCCTCGGTGAGGTCGGTGGGCTCAAGATCGATATCGGTCTCGGCTTCATCCTCTTCCGGCGGAAAGGCCATCTCCTCGCCGATCGCCTCGACAATCGCGTCGCGCAGATCGTGCAGACCCTGGCCATGCTCAGCCGAAATCGCGACCGGTTCGCCAAGCCCCAGCGTGAAGGCATCGTAGAAACCGCCATCGGAGCCGCGTGCTTCCGCCTTGTTGGCAACCAGAACGACCGGCTTGCCGCGTCGGCGCAGGATCTCGGCAAACACCTTGTCATGCGGCGTCAGGCCAAACTTCGCGTCCACGACAAACAGGGTCATGTCCGCCTCGTCGATCGCTGCTTCCGTCTGCTGGCGCATACGGCCCTGGAGAGTTTCCGGCCCGCTTTCTTCGAGACCGGCCGTATCGATGATGGTGAAGCGCAGGTCGTCCAGACGCGCATCGCCCGGACGGCGGTCGCGGGTGACGCCCGGCGTGTCATCGACAAGCGCCAGCTTCTTGCCGACCAGCCGGTTGAAAAGCGTGCTCTTGCCCACATTGGGGCGTCCGACGATGGCGACCTTGAAGCTCATGGACTTTTTCTCGCGGCGAGCCGCTTATCCCTTGGCGTTGGAGGTCAGGAGATCGAGCATGATGCGGGCGCGGTTGCCGACATTGACCGGCGTCTGCGGATCGTTCGCAATGGCCTGGAACCAGTCCTTCGCCTGCTTGAAATCACCGTTCTTGTAGGCCGAAAGACCCAGCGCCTCGCGCGCCGAATGGCGCATCGGGTTCTGCGCATCCGTCAGAACTTCGACTTCCTTCGACACGTCCGCATAGGGGGCGGTGTCGATCAGCAGCCAACCGGCGCGAAGACGCGCGACATCGCGCACAGCATCGGGAACCTTGCTATCATTTGCCACTGCGTCCAGTTCGGCGACCGCGGCCTTCGGATCCGTCGCAGCCTTCAGGGTCGCGGCACGCATGCGGGCGAGAACCGGATAGGAACCGTAGCCATCCTTCTCCAACTGCGCAAAGGCGGCGAGCGCCTCATCCGTCTTGTTGTCGGAAGCGAGCTTCATCGCCGTCAGGAACTTGTCGCCGGAAGCAGAGGCCTGCAAGCCGGACCAGTAGACATAGCCGCGATAGCCCGCCGTGCCGATGACGATAGCCACCGCAATCGCAACGATCATAAGTCCATATTGCGTCCAGACCGCCCGCATCTGGTCGGAACGCAATTCCTCATTGACCTCGCGGATAAAGCTGTCGTTTTCGTTCGTCATTCTTCTCAGGCTCGGCTCGATTTGTTCTGGCAACTCCGGATGCAAGACTGCAACGGCACGTTCGGCCCGGAATTGCCTTGAATTGTTGCGGCCTTCTACAGGATTTTTGTCCGCTTGTAAGAAAAAATTGGAACCGGCTCACATCCCTGCCGCTGCAAGCGGCGAAACACCGATCAGCATCTGGTGCAGGTAGAGCAGGATGACGGCGTAAAGCGCCGCGCCGCCGATGATGGAGGCGATGTCATATTGCGTCGAGACGAAATCGCGCACCACCTTTTCGCCAGCCCGAGCCCGGCGCTTGGCCGAGATGCGCACGAGGACCGCCCAGATGAGGAACCCGCCGAAAAGCAGGACCGAATTGAGTTCGCCATTCGACAGAAGATGCGCAAACGCCCAGACCTTCACCGACGTCACCATCGGATGCTTCACCCAGACGGCGATCTTGCCTGCCGGCAGGATCGAAGCCATCAGCAGGATCATGGAAATGAGCATCAGCGTCAGCGTGATATGCGTCATGAATATCGGCGGCGTGTAGAGGATCGGCGTTTCAGAGCGCGAGGCACCGAAAGCATAGATCAGCAGCACGAGGCTTGCGATGGAGAGCAGCGAATAGACCCCGCGCCAGGCATGCACGCCCATGCGCGCAATTGTCCGCTCCCGCCAGGCTGGCGCGAAGACACGGAGCGAATGCAGCGCCAGGAACAGGACGATCGAAAAGACGAGCAATGCCACGGAGAACCTCCCACTCTCTGTCACCGGCCATCGTGCGACCGGCATTTTCCCCGACAGATACAGGCAAAGCGCTGCTAACGCCAGTGTCATGCTGGCGTCAGCGAGCGCCTGTGGGCAACGCCCTCAGGCTTCGACGCCGCCGGACTCGATATATTCCTGGTCGATGGACGGCAGCGGCTTGTCGTCGATGGCGGCTTCGAAGGCGCGAAGGCGCTTGTAGATCGAAAGCAGCTCGACAATCGTCGTCCAGGAGCTGACGAGATACTGGAACGAACCGCGCACCTGATCGAAGACATTGGTGATCTGCGTCATCAGGCCCAGTGTCAGCTTGCCCGCCACGATGGACGGAACCAGCACGATCAGGCTGAACAGGTTATCGGCCTGCAGATAGAAGATGCGGGCGACGTTGAAATACATGTAGTGGAAGTAAAGACGGAAATAGTTGCGGCGAACATCATCGTAAAGTTCGCGGATCGTCATCGGGTCGGCGCGGTTCGGATCGTCTTCGCCATAGACGAGTTCCTTGCGATAGGAGGCCTCCACGCGCTGGTTGCGAAACTCGAGCCCCGGAAGCTTGACCCCGACGAGCGCCAGGAAAACCGTGCCGAAGATCGACCAGAAGATGGCGGCCCAGACAAGGGCGTGCGGGACATTGCCGATCAGCGGCAGTTCCGTGATGTCCTTGCCGAGCTGGAAAAGCACCGGCAGGAAGGCAATAAGCGTCATGACGGAGCTGACCAGCGAAACGCCCAGACCTTCAACGGTCGTGGAAAAACGCATCGTATCTTCCTGCACGCGCTGCGAGGCGCCTTCGATCGTGCGCAGGCGTGGCCAGTGCGTCATGTAATATTCGTTCATGGCGGTGCGCCAGCGGAAGATCCAGTGGCTGACGAAGAAGCGGCTGAGAACGCCGACCGTGATCGCGACGAAGGCAATGCCGGCAAAGCCGAGCATGCCGAGATAGAGCTGCGCCGCGGTGACCGAGCCCGGCTTCGAGAGCGCGCTCTGGATCATATCATAGAACGGCCCATACCAGGCATTGATCGCCACGCTGACCTGCACGCCGAAATAGGTCGTGAAGATGATCAGCGCGCTGCCCCAGATCGACCAGCGCTGCCACGGATGCGGGCTGTAAATCTGCCAGAAGAGGCCGAAAATCGCGTTGATGATCGCATAGTAGATATAGAACCAGATGAACGGCGCAGACCAGAAGACAGAGACGCCGATCGGCGCCTGCTCGCCCGCCTTGAGCGGCGGCAGGCCGACATAGGCCCCAAGTTCCTGTACCCCGCCATACCAGAGAAGGATTGCCAGCAGCGACCAGACCGCAGCGGAGATGAAAAACAGCTTTGGCTTCGGGAAGAATGAGACAAACACGGTGGGAAATCTTTCTGTCTGGAACCGAATGAGCGGTTTATGCTTTTGTCGGAAACTATGGCATTCGGGTGGCGTCGGCAATGCTTGCTGCGTTACATGAGCAATTTGTAACGAAGAAATGAAAAGTCCTTCATTTCAGGGCATTTCAGTCCGCTAGCGTCAGGATCAGCGGCCCGTTCTTCGTCACCACAAGCGTGTGCTCGAACTGAACGGTCAGCGCGCGCGGTGACGAGAAGAGCGTCCAGTTGTCGCCTTTCCCATCCTCGGCAAAGTTGGCGCCCAGCGAGAGGAAGGGCTCGATGGTGAAGACCTGCCCTTCCTCCATGATCCGCGTTTCGTCCGGATCCGGCCATGTGGAAATTTCCGTCGGTTCCTCATGCAGGGAGCGGCCGACGCCGTGGCTGGCGAGGTTCTGGATCAGCGTGTAGCGGTTCTTGCGCGCGAATGTCCCGATCGCCTCGCCGATTGCCGCGAGCCGTCCGCCGGTCTTCACCTGGCTGAGACCGACCCAAAGCGCGCGCTTGCCATCGCGCACGAGGCGCTGCGTCTTGGCATCCGCCTTGCCGACCGTAAACGACGAACCGGTGTCGCCGAAGAACCCGTCCTTGACGGCCGAGACATCGATATTGATGAGATCGCCAGCCGTAATCACGCGATCGCCCGGAATGCCATGCGCCACTTCTTCATTGATGGAAATGCAGGTCGCACCCGGGAACTGGTAGCAGACTTCCGGCGCCGATTGCGCCCCCTCGCCTTCGATGAACGCACGGCCGATCGCGTCGAGCTCGCGCGTCGTCATGCCGGGCTCCATGGCGTCAGCCATGATCTTCACAGCGCGCCCGCAGATGCGCCCGATATCTTTCAGTTTTTCCAGTTCGTCTTCGGACGAGATGATCATCGCGGCCCGGCCTCTTCTCACGTCGTAAAGAGGCCGGTTGAACCGATCAGGCGCTTTCCGTCAATGCTTTTCTGACCAGCGGCGCGACTTTCGTTCCGTAAAGTTCGATCGCGCGCATCAGCTGCTCGTGGGGGACGAGGCCGATGGCCATCTGCAACAGGAAGCGGCTGTTCTTGAAGATGCGGTGATGCGCAATGATCTTCTCCGCCAGCACTTCCGGGCTGCCGAGGAAGATCGCACCATTCGGCCCGATCGACTGGTTGAAATGCGCCCGCGTCATCTGCGAGAAGCCGCGCTCGCGGCCGATCCGGTTCATCACCGCCGCCTGCGGCTCATAGAACTGTTCGGCAGCAAGCTCGGTCGTCTCGGCGACAAAGCCATGGACGTTGATGGAGGTCGCCAGCTTTGCAGGGTCCCGGCCGACGCGGCGCGCGGTCTCGCGATAAAGCTCGAACAGCGGCGCAAAGCGATGCGGCTCTCCGCCGATGATCGCGAGCGCCAGCGGCAGCCCGTGATAGGCCGCCCGCGCCACCGAATTCGGCGTACCACCGACGGCAATCCAGAGCGGCAGCGGATTCTGCAGGGGGCGCGGATAAACGGCCAACCCCGGCAAGGGCGCACGCGTTTCGCCCGACCACGAGACTTTTTCGTTGTCCCGAAGCTTCATCAGCAGATCGAGCTTTTCCTCGAACAGCTTGTCATAGCCGTCGAGATCATAACCGAACAGCGGAAAGCTCTCGATGAATGAGCCGCGCCCCGCCATGATCTCGGCGCGACCCTTGGAGAGAAGGTCGACGGTCGCATATTGCTGGAACACCCGCACCGGATCGTCGGAGCTGAGCACCGACACCGCGCTGGTCAGACGAATGTTCTTCGTCTTCACCGCCGCAGCCGCCAGCAATGTCGCGGGGCTGGAGGCCATATAATCCGGCCGATGATGCTCGCCCAGGCCGAAGACATCGAGCCCGACCTGATCGGCGAGCTCGATCTCCGCAATCAGCTCCTCCGCCCGCTTCGCCGCCGCAGCACCCTTGTCGGGCGCATTCGGGTCGACATCGGCAAATGTGTAGAGGCCCAGCTCCATGATGCATCATCCCTCGATTGATATGGGACGGAGATAAGCGAGAAACGGGGACGGGCCAAGGGGCAAGGTGGTGACGCAGTGTTCAGGGGGAGATCAAATGGAAATGTCGAACGGATTGAGAAGCGGAACGGGCAGCCCCTCAAAGTCCTTCATGTTCCTCGTGACAAGTGAGAAGCCGGTACGCAAGGCGGTTGCTGCGATCAGCATATCGCGAAAGGGCCTGCTTCGACCAGCGCTGAGTCGGGCACAAGCCTGTGCCTCGTCCACGCCGAAAGGCAAGATGCGGAGCCCGAACTCGTTGAGGACATAGGTCTGTAGCCAGTGCCTGATGTTCGCGGCTCCAGCTGGGTCTTTGGCCCCAAGGCTCTCTATGCCGATTTCAATCTCATAAATTGTGATCGAAGACAGGTAGAGAGACCTTGGCGACACTGATTCAGCCCAAGCCTTCACGGCCTTACTACCTCTGCCGAGCGTCAAACGACGAAATTCTGAGATGACATTCGTATCTACAAGATACATCAATCGAACTCGGCGGGCTTGATTCCGATGTTATCCAGCTTCGGCGGTTCAAAATCGATATCCATCGCATCGGGCATGGTCAGAAGATCGATAATGCTCGGCTCGTCGGCACCGCGACGCCTGAAGTCTTCGTAGGACATCAAGACATAGCCAATCTCGCCCCGGTCAGTGATAAAAACCGGCCCCTTGCGCGCCAATTTCTTGGCCTCGCTGGTCTTCTGGTTGAATTCGCGACTTGTCATGACGCTCATGGCCGCCTCCATATGTAGCAACGTTACTACATTCCGCGGTGAGCGTCAAAGCAAACCGAACAGTTCTCCCTCACCCCAGCGTCCGCCGCACCGCGTCCTTCCAGCCGCGCACCTTCGCCACCCTCGTCTTCTCATCCATCGTCGGCTCAAACCTGCGGTCCTTCGCCCAGGCTTCGGCGAAGCCCTTGCGATCCGGCCAGACGCCGGCGCGGGAGCCGGCGAGCCAGGCGGCGCCCATGGCGGTCGTTTCGAGGATCGTCGGGCGGTCGACAGGGGCGTCGAGAATGTCGGCGAGGCGCTGCATGGTCCAGTCGGAGGCGACCATGCCGCCATCAACGCGCAGGACGGTGTCGCCCTCCGCCCGCTTCCAGTCCTTGTGCATGGCTTCCAGCAGATCGCGTGTCTGGTAGCAAACCGCCTCCAGCGCCGCGCGGGCAAATTCGGCCGGGCCTGTGTTACGCGTCATGCCATAGATGGCGGCGCGCGCATCGGGGTCCCAATGCGGCGCGCCGAGACCGACAAAGGCGGGCACGAGATAGACCTCCTGCGCCGGATCGGCCTTCTCTGCCAGTTCACCTGTTTCGGACGCCTTCTTGATCACGCCCAACCCGTCGCGCAGCCATTGAACGGCAGCGCCTGCAATGAAGATCGATCCTTCCAGGGCATAGCAGGTCTCGCCATCCAGCCGATAGGCGATCGTCGTCAGTAGCCGGTTTTTCGAGCGCACCATGTCGGCGCCTGTATTCAGCAGTGCGAAGCAACCCGTTCCATAGGTGGACTTCATCATCCCGGGCTCGAAACAGGCCTGCCCGATTGTGGCGGCCTGCTGGTCGCCGGCAACACCCAGGATCGGCACTTCGGCGCCGAAAACGCTCTTGTCCGTCACCCCGAAATCGGCGGCGCAATCCTTCACCTCCGGCAGCATGGCAGCGGGGATGCGCAGCGTCTCCAGCAACTCCTTGTCCCAGTCATTGTCGGCGATGTTGTAGATCAGGGTGCGCGAGGCATTCGTGGCATCGGTGACGAAATTCTTGCCACCGGTCAGCCGCCAGATCAGGAAGGTATCAATCGTGCCGAAGCAGAGTTCGCCCTTGGCCGCCCGCGCCCGTGCGCCTTTGACGTTGGAGAGCACCCAGGAAAGCTTCGTGCCGGAGAAATAGGGGTCGAGCAGCAGCCCCGTCTTGCGGGTGAACACCTTCTCCAAACCCTCACGCTTCAGTTTGGCACAATAGGAGGCCGTGCGGCGGTCCTGCCAGACGATGGCGTTGTGGATCGGTTTGCCACTGTCGCGCTCCCAGACCACAACGGTCTCGCGCTGGTTGGTGATGCCGATGGCGGAAATCGCCGAGGCTTCGAGGCCGGCCTCCTTCAGGGCCTTGCGAATCGAAAAGAGAACGCTGTCCCAGATCGCTTCCGGATCGTGCTCCACCCAGCCGGAGGCCGGATAGATCTGCGGAAACTCCTTCTGGCCGGATCCGACGATTTTCATCTTGCCGTCAAACACGATGGCGCGGCTCGAGGTCGTGCCCTGATCGATCGCCAGAATGTACCCAGCCATGGAAGTCTCCTCCTCCGGATGATTTTCTGTTTGTCCGGAATGAAACCGAAACGAAGATAAAAAGCAAGGAAAACGCAAAGCACCTTGCGAACATGCAAAAAGCAATTGCCACGCAAGCCGCAGTTGGATTAGCCTTCTTTTCTATTGCGCTGCGAAACGCGCTGCGGAAGCACCTAGCACGAACCGCCAAGGCCCCGCCAAGAAGGTATTAGACCGGAGTGGTGAACGCCAAATGCAACAGATTCGCTTCGTTTTGAACGACGAAACCGTTGTCATCGACAGCATATCCCCGACAACCACATTGCTTGACTGGCTTCGGGAAACGAAGCGCCTGACCGGAACGAAGGAAGGCTGCGGCGAAGGCGACTGTGGCGCCTGCACGGTTCTCGTCGGCAAGGTTGTTGATGGCCGTCTTGTGTACAGAAGCATCAACGCCTGCATTCGCTTCGTTCCGTCGCTGTCGGCAACGCATGTCGTGACCATCGAGCATCTGGCCGGACCCAACGGCGTGCTGACCCCGATCCAGCAGGCGCTCGCCGACCTGCACGGCTCGCAATGCGGTTTCTGCACGCCGGGCATCGTCATGTCGCTCTATGCCTTGCTGATGGAAAATCCGACGCCCTCGCGCGCCGAAATCGAAATCGCGCTTCAGGGGAACCTCTGTCGCTGCACCGGCTACGAATCGATCTTCCGCGCCGTCGAGGCCGCGGCTGCCGAGTTGGCCAGCGCCACGCCCGACCGTCTGACGCTGACCCGCGAGCGCATCATCGCGACGCTGAACGACCTGAAGCCGAAGCGCACGATCCGCATCTTCCATGGCCAGCAACGCTCGATCATCCCTTTCAACACGACCGATCTTGCCGATGCCTATGCGACCGAGCCAAATGCGGTCATCGTGGCCGGCGCCACCGATGTAGGTCTGTGGGTGACCAAGCAGATGCGCCAACTCTCGCCGGTCATCTTCATCAATCACCTGACTGAACTGCAGACGATCGAGGAAACCGCCGACAAGATCCGTCTCGGCGCGGTCGTCACCTATACCCAGGCGCAGGACGTGCTGGCGAAGAACTTCCCCGCACTCGGCAAGCTGCTGATCCGCATCGGCGGCCAGCAGGTGCGCAACATGGGCACGATTGGCGGCAATGTCGCCAACGGCTCCCCCATCGGCGACACCCCGCCCGCCCTCATCGCGCTCGACGCGACGGTGACCTTGCGCGCGCGCAAAGGCGCGCGCAGCCTGCCGCTCGAGGATTACTTCATCGAATATGGCAAACAGGCCCGCGAAGCTGGTGAATTCGTCGAGGCGCTGGAAATCCCCAAGCTCGGCAAGGATGAAACTTACGCGATCTACAAAATCTCCAAGCGCCGCGATGAGGATATCTCGGCACTCTGCGGCGCCTTCAAGCTGAAGCTCGACGCCAGCCGGAATGTGGCTTCAATCCGCATCGCCTTCGGCGGCATGGCGGGAACGCCGAAGCGCGCAACCCACACGGAGGCCTTCCTCACCGGCAAACCCTGGAACGAGGCAACCGTGAACGCCGCTCGCGCCGAACTCGCGAAGGACTATCAGCCGCTCTCCGACTGGCGCGCCAGCGCCGACTATCGCATGCTCGCCGCGCAGAACCTGCTCACCCGCCTCCTGCTGGAGACATCGGGTGAAAAGGCCTCTCTCGAACGCTATGCCATGCTGGAGGCAGGCGAATGAACAAGATGGACACGACCTTCCCGACCGTCATCAACGGCCCGCTCCACGCCGACCGGCGCCACGATTCCGCCCACAAGCACGTTGCGGGCGCAGCCGACTATATCGACGACATGCCCGAGCCCTCGGGCATGTTGCATGCAGCGCTTGGCATGACGGACCGCGCGCATGCGATCATTACCAGCATGGACCTCTCCGCGGTGGAAGCGTCGCCCGGCGTCGTGGCCGTCCTGACCGCGAAGGATTTTCCGGTCAACGATGTCAGCTCCGCCCACAAGCATGACGAGCCGGTTCTGACCGAAAAGCTGGTCGAGTTTCACGGCCAGCCGGCCTTCGTCGTCATCGCCGAAACCCGCGCCGCCGCCCGTCAGGCCGCCCGCCGCGCGCGCATCGACTACGAGGATCTGCCTGCCATCCTGTCGGTCGCCGAAGCGAAGGCCGCCGGTGGCAAGTTCGTGACCGAACCGCTGACGCTGAAGCGTGGCGATGCCGACGCCGCCCTCGCCTCCGCACCGAAGCGCCTTCAGGGCCAGATGGAGGTCGGCGGACAGGAACATTTCTATCTCGAAGGCCATATCTCCATCGCCATTCCCGGCGAGGACGACGAGATGACCATCTGGGCCTCGACCCAGCATCCGTCCGAAATCCAGCACATGGTCGCCCATGTGCTGGAAGTTCCGTCCAATGCCGTCACCGTCTTCGTGCGCCGCATGGGCGGTGGCTTCGGCGGCAAGGAGACGCAAGGAAACCAGTTCGCCGCGATTGCGGCGGTTGCCGCCCGCAAGTTGAAGCGCGCCATCAAGATCCGTCTCGACCGCGACGAGGACATGACTGCGACCGGCAAGCGCCATGACTTCGTGATCGACTACGATATCGGTTTCGACGAAGAGGGCCGTATTCACGGGGTGAAGGCAGAATTCGCCGCCCGCTGCGGCTTTTCCGCCGACCTTTCCGGCCCGGTGACGGACCGCGCGCTCTTCCATGTCGACAACGCCTACTTCTACCCGCATGTCGAGGTGAAGTCGCTGCCGCTGAAGACCAACACGGTCTCCAACACCGCCTTCCGCGGTTTCGGCGGCCCGCAGGGCTGCGTAGGTGCCGAACGCTTCATGGAAGAAATCGCCTATGCGCTCGGCAAGGACCCGCTCGATGTCCGCATGGCCAATTTCTACGGCGAACCGGGCTCCGACCGGGTGCTGACGCCCTACCACCAGACGGTGGAAGACAACATCATGCCGCGCCTCGTGGCAGAACTTGCCGAGAAGACCGACTATCGCAAGCGCCGCGAGGAGATCATCGCTTTCAACAAGACGAGCCGCGTCATCCGCAAGGGCATTGCGCTGACGCCTGTAAAATTCGGCATCTCCTTCACCATGACCGCCTTCAACCAGGCAGGCGCGCTCGTCCATGTCTATCAGGACGGCTCGATCCACCTGAACCATGGCGGCACGGAAATGGGCCAGGGTCTTTACACGAAGGTCGCGCAGGTGATTGCCGATTGCTTCCAGGTCGATCTCGACCGCGTGAAGATCACCGCAACGACCACAGGCAAGGTGCCGAACACCTCGGCCACCGCCGCCTCCTCTGGCACGGACCTCAACGGCATGGCAGCCTATGACGCTGCGCGCCAGATCAAGGAACGACTCGTCGCCTTCGCGGTCGAAAAGTGGAAGGTCACGGAAGCCGATGTCGAATTCCTGCCGAACCGCGTCCGCGTCGGCACCGACATCATCCCCTTCCCCGACTTCATCAATCAAGCCTACTTCGCCCGCATCCAGCTGTCCGCCGCCGGCTTCTACAAGACGCCGGAAATCCACTGGAACCGCACCACCGGCCAGGGCCGCCCGTTCTACTACTTCGCTTATGGCGCGTCCGTTTCCGAGGTCTCGGTCGATACGCTGACCGGCGAGTATATCGTCAACCGCGCCGACGTGCTGCACGATGTCGGCCATTCGCTCAACCCGGCCATCGACAAGGGCCAGGTCGAGGGCGGCTTCATTCAGGGCATGGGCTGGCTGACGACGGAAGAGCTGTGGTGGGATGACAAGGGGCGGCTGCGCACGCATGCGCCATCGACCTACAAGATCCCGCTCGCCTCCGACAAGCCGGAAATCTTCAATGTGGAACTCGCCGAATGGTCGGTCAACAAACTGCCGACCATCGGCCGCTCCAAGGCCGTTGGCGAACCACCGCTCGTCCTTCCGATCTCGGTGGTTGAGGCCATCTCTATGGCCGTCGCAAGCGTTGCCGATTACCGCCAATGCCCGCGCATCGACACGCCAACCACACCGGAGCGCGTGCTGATGGCGATTGAACGGCTGAAGACCGCATAAAGCCATGACCCAAGATCCCGCCCGCTTTCTGGATAAAGAGGGGGCAAAGGTCCTTGTCGAGGTCGCCTCGGTCAGGGGCTCGGCCCCGCGCGAGCAAGGCGCCTTCATGCTCGTCTCGATGGACGCCATCGCCGGCACGATCGGCGGCGGCCAGCTGGAATATATGGCCATCGACCACGCCCGCCGCATGCTCGCCGGCAAGGGCGGCGAGGCAACGCTTTCCGTGCCGCTCGGCCCGGAAATCGGCCAATGCTGCGGCGGCCGCGTCGAAATCGGCTTCAGCCCGGTGGATGCTGCCCTCAAAGCAGAGCTTACCACACGTCTCGCGCGCGAGGCCGAAAAGCAGCCTTCCGTCTATGTCTTCGGCGCGGGTCATGTCGGCCACGCCATTGCGGCAGCGCTCTCGCTTCTGCCGCTTAATGTCACGATGGTGGAATCACGCGAACACGAACTCGTCGGCTTGCCGGACAATGTAACGGCAAAACTCGCCGCGATGCCCGAAAGCGTGGTCGCCTCCATCCCGGCCGGCAGCGCCGTCCTCATCCTGACACACGACCATGCGCTCGACTTCCTGATCGCAGCGGAAGCCCTGAAACGCAACGACCTTGCCTATACCGGCATGATCGGCTCGGCGACCAAGCGCGCCACCTTCGCAAGCTGGTTGAAGCGCGAAGCGCCGCAGGCCGAGATCGATCGCCTGACGCTGCCGGTCGGCGGCCCGCTTAAGGACAAGCGACCCGCCGTTATCGCCGCGCTCACGGCTGCGGAAATCCTGACGGCGCTCACCCATCATGCATTGCAACATGACGCGATTGGGCGTCATATATCGCCCAAAATATAAGTTGGGGAATAAGAGGATCTGAATGTACGAATACGCCATTGCCTGGGAATGGCTCGCCTTTGCGGTGAGGTGGCTCCACGTCGTGACGGCAATTGCCTGGATCGGCTCGTCCTTCTATTTCATCGCGCTTGATCTGGGTCTGCGCAAGGCACCCGACCTGCCCCCCGGCGCCTATGGCGAGGAATGGCAGGTCCATGGCGGCGGCTTCTACCATATCCGCAAATATCTGGTGGCACCCGCGTCCATGCCGGAGCACCTGACCTGGTTCAAATGGGAAAGCTATGCCACCTGGCTCTCCGGCTTTGCCATGCTGGCGGTCGTCTATTATGGCGGCGCAGACCTCTTCCTCATCGACCGCCATGTGCTCGACGTGCCGCAATGGCAGGCGATCCTCATCTCGCTCGCCTCGCTCTCGGTCGGCTGGATCATCTATGACACGCTGTGCAAATCGCCCATCGGCAAGAACACCTGGGGCCTGATGGCGCTGCTCTATGTCGCGCTCGTCGCCATGGCCTGGGGCTATACGCAGGTCTTCACCGGCCGCGCCGCCTTCCTGCATCTCGGCGCGTTTACCGCCACGATCATGTCGGCCAACGTCTTCTTCATCATCATCCCGAACCAGAAGATCGTCGTCGCCGATCTCATTGCCGGCCGCACGCCCGACCCGAAATATGGGATGATCGCCAAGCAGCGCTCGCTGCACAATAACTACCTGACGCTGCCAGTCATCTTCTTCATGCTGTCGAACCACTATCCGCTGGCCTTCGGCACGAAATACAACTGGATCATCGCAGCGCTTGTTTTCCTCATGGGCGTCACGATCCGCCACTGGTTCAACACGACCCATGCCCGCAAGGGCAAGCCGACCTGGACCTGGGCCGTCACCGCTATCATTTTCATCATCATCATGTGGCTTTCAACCGTGCCGAAGGTGTTGGGTGGCGGTGAGAACGACACGAGTTCCATCGCCCCCGCTTTCCAGCGCTTCGCCGGCGATCCCCATTTTGGCGCGGCCAAGGACGTCATCGGCACGCGCTGCATGATGTGCCACACGGCCGAGCCCGCCTATGAAGGCATTGCGCGCGCACCCAAGGGCGTCGCCTTTGACAGCGACGCGGCCATTGCCGCCCACGCCCGCGAAATCTATCTGCAGGCCGGCCGCTCGCATGCCATGCCGCCCGGCAACGTCACCGATATCACACTGGATGAGCGCAAGGTGCTGACCGCCTGGTATGAAAGCGCAGTCGCCAAGGGTGCCACGCAATGACCGCCGCCCTCCTCCTTCGCGGCCGCATCCTCTCCTTCCACCGCAGACCTGAATCTCTCAGCGACACCGCCGCCTATCTCTACGAAGAAGACGGCGGCATCCTCATCGAAGACGGCCTCGTCTCCGCCGTCGGCGGCTTTGCGGACGTGAAGGCCAAGGCCCCGGCAGATACCGAGACGCGCGACCACCGCCCGCATCTCATCCTGCCCGGCCTCATCGACACACACCTGCATTTCCCGCAGATGCAGGTCATTGGCTCCTATGCCGCGAACCTGCTGGAATGGCTGAACACCTATACGTTCATCGAGGAGCAGCGCTTCGCCTCCGCCGATCACGCCGCCCGCATCGCTGTCCATTTCTTCGACGAAATGGTCCGTCACGGCACGACGACGGCGGTTGCCTATTGCTCGGTGCATAAGACCTCCGCCGACGCCTTCTTCGCCGAAAGCCTGAAGCGCAACATGCGCATGGTCGCCGGCAAGGTCATGATGGACCGCAACGCGCCCGAAGCGCTGCGTGACACCGCTCAGGCCGGCTACGACGACACGAAGCAGGTGATCGCCGACTGGCACGGCAAGGGCCGCAACCATGTCGCCATCACGCCCCGTTTCGCCATCACCTCGACGCCCGAGCAGATGGAAGCCGCCGGCGCGCTGGTGAAGGAATTCCCCAGCCTGCATGTGCAGACCCATCTCTCGGAAAACCTCGATGAGATCCGCTTCACCTGCGAACTCTACCCACAGGCAAAGGACTATACGGACGTCTACGCCCATTACGGCCTGCTCGGCCCCAACACGCTCTTCGGCCACGCAATCCACCTGTCGGAGCGCGAGATGGATGCGATGAGCGAGGCTGGCGGCATCGCCGTCCATTGCCCGACCTCCAACCTCTTCCTCGGCTCCGGCCTCTTCCCGCTGCGCAAGATGACGAACCGCGGAAAGCCGGTGCGCACCGCGGTCGCCACCGATATCGGCGGCGGCTCGTCCTATTCCATGCTGCGCACGATGGACGAGGCCTACAAGATCCAGCAATTGCAGGCCGAGCGGCTGAACCCGCTGGAAAGCTTCTGGTGGATGACACGCGGCAACGCCGAAGCCCTGTCGTTGCAGAACCATATCGGCGGGATCGCCCCCGGCATGGACGCCGACCTTGTCGTCATGGACATGCGCGCCACGCCCGCCATGGCGCTGAAGGCCGAAGTGGTCTCGACACTGGCCGAAGAACTCTTCCTGCTCCAGACCATGGGCGACGACCGCGCCATTGCCGAGACCTATGTGGCTGGAAAGGCAGCGAAATCGGCGCTGGCCGGATAATCGTCAATTCCGGGTCTTGAAACCCCTGGAGGCGTTAACCATTTGTTAAGCATCTGAGCGCACACTGGTCTCAATCCGGTGTTTGACGCCGATTAATGAGAGCCGCGTGAGCACGGATGTACTGCCACGCGGCTTTTGCTATCCAGCGACCCGCATCTTTTCCAGATATCCAAACACCGCATAGCGCGCCCGCTGCTGGACATCGGCCGCATCCGTTTCCCCGCGCAAGCCCGCCGCGTCGATCAATCCCCGCACCAACGATATCAGATCCCAGGCGGCAATGAGCGGCCTTCCAATACCGTGTTTCGCGAGAAACGCTGCAATCTCCTCGGCTAGTTCCGTCTTCAAGGCTCGTGTTTCTTCGTCGATGGCCAGCATGCCTTCCGCATATTCCAGCGTCCGGGCAAGATTTGGCCGGTCAAACTGCCCCCGCGCGGCAACGCCCAGCAGCCGGTCAACGATCTCCTCAAACGTCTGCCCCTCCGACGCCGCCAGAACCTGCCGCATGCCATCGAGCAGGTCCTGCCGGCTCTGCCGCAACAGCCCGGCGACAATCGCCTCCTTCGACGGGAAATACTGGTAAAGCGAGCCGACACTCACACCCGCGACGGCCGCGACCCGATTGGTGTTCAGCCCGCCCAAGCCCTCCGTTTCCAGAATGCGAGCCCCGCCTTCATAGATCGCCTCGACCAGCTCTGCCGAGCGGCGCTGGCGCGGGGTTTTGCGCGGGTTGATGGAGACAAGATCGGCTTTCATGAACGCGAGTTCCTAAATACGAGCTTTTACTCATATTATAGCGGCATCACCCCGGCGTCAAAGGAGTTGCCGCACATGTCCGCATCGCGTTTCACCATCTTCATGCTTCTCGAAGCCCTGCCCTCCTGGCTCAGCCTCGACCGCACCGCGCGCGGAAAGATCGCAGAGGAGGCGCTGGGCTCAAGCCTCTCCGGCTTCAACGTCACCCACCGCCATTACGACGCCGAAGCCTTCAGTGGGCGCTGCAGCGACATCTCCGTCTTCGAGACGGATGACCTGCCGGCCTATTATTACGTGATCGAGAGGCTGCGCGATTCCGCCTTCTTCGCGGTCCCCTATTTCCGCGTCATCGACATCATCCCGACGATTGCCGAAGGCTATCGCGACTTCGAAGACCATGAGGCCGGCCATGCTGCTTGATGGTATCAAGGCGCTGGTGACCGGCGGCAGTTCCGGCGTTGGCCGCGCGCTGGCGCTCAAGCTCGCAGACGCGGGCGCAATCGTCATCATCACCGGCCGCGAACGAGCGCGGCTTGACGCAGTGGCGGACAAGCATCCGCAAAACATCATCCCGATCGCTACCGATCTGGCCGATCCTGCTGCGGTGGATGACCTCATCGCCATGCTGCACCGGGACCACCCCGATCTCTCCCTGCTGGTCAACAATGCCGGCGTGCAATACCTGCTCGACCTGACCGCAGACGATCCGGAGAAAACACTGGCGCTGGCCCGCGAGGAAATCGCGATCAACCTCGCCGCCCCTGCCGCCCTGACTATCGGCCTTACATCGCTCCTGAAACGGCAGCGACAGGCGATGGTCGTGAACGTCTCCTCCGGCCTCGCCGTCTCGCCCAAGACCAGCGCGCCGATCTATTGCGCGACAAAGGCGGCACTCGGCTCGCTGCCCCGCACGACGCGCTACAGGATGCAGGACGGTAGACTGCGGGTCCGCGTCATGCATGTCGTCCTGCCGCTGGTCGACACACCAATGACGACCGGGCGCGGGTCCGGAAAGATGACGCCGGAAGCGGTGGCGGACGTGATTGCGGACGGGATCCGCAAAGACCGTGAGGAGGTGTGGATCGGCAAGGCCCGCATCCTGCGGGTCCTGGCCGCCGTCGCACCGGGCATTGCGGTCAGGCTGCTGCGCAACAGCTGAGCTATTCGAGCCAGCCCGTCGCCAGCGCCGAGGCCCATTGCGGACGGCCATAGCTCGCCGCCAGCCGTGACATCGCCATGTTTTCGTATGGTACATTGCGGAAGGTCACGCCGTAACCGTCTGCCACCTTCTCCACGATCGCATAGCTCGCCAGCGGATGCCCGGCCTCAATCTTGTGCGGATAGGGCGCGACATCGTCATAGCCGGGGCAGCCGACGCTGCCCGGATTGACCATCAGCCGCCCGTCCGAAAGCCGAAGCATCGCCGGCAGATGGCTATGGGCAAAGAGGATGACGGGTTGCTCGATGCTTTGAGCCAGAGCTTCAATTTCGGCGAGAGATTTGCGCCGAACAGACCCGTCCTCCAGCACCTCTTCCAGCCAGTAACGATTGTCGTCCTGCGGCGTCGCATGGCACATGTAGAACTCGCCGCGATGGACATGCGTGACCGGGAGACTTCTGATCCAATCGAGATGCCCGGGCAACATTTCACCATGCGCAATCCGGTCGGACGGCCACATCGCGTCCGGCGACTGCTCGATCAGATAGCGGTCATGATTGCCGCGCACCGTGGGGATATCCATTGCCGTCAGCCGCGCCGCGACCTTGCCCGGCTCCAGCGGCCCGCTGAAGCAATCGCCGAGATTGACGATGTCATCGATGCCCTGGCCCGCGATGTCGGCCAGCACGGCCTGCAATGCGAGGTCGTTGCCGTGTATATCGGCAATCACGGCGAGACGCATGGCTCAGCTCCCGCGATAGGTGGAATAGCTCCAAGGGGAGATCAGCAGCGGCACATGGTAATGCGCGCTCGTGTCGGCAATGCCGAAACGGATCGGAACGAGATCGAGAAACGGCGGATCGGCCAGCACCTGACCGGTCTTCTTGAGGTATGCGCCGGCATGAAACAGAAGCTCGTATTGCCCCTTCTGGAAGCTCTCGCCGATCAGGATAGGCCCGGCGTCAACGCGGCCGTCGGAATTGGTCACCACCGACTTGATGCGAACCGGGCCATGCGCCTCCAGCTTGAAGAGATCGATCGTCAGCCCCTCCGCCGGCTTGCCGAGCGCCGTGTCAAGAACGTGAGTGGTAAGACCGGTCATATGTTGGGCTCCTCGATGGTGAAGGGTTCAGAATAGAAATATTCCTCGAGATTATTGCCGGGGCCCGTCCGGTCCACAACGAGAAAATCGCTGACCTCGCCCAGAGACATCAGCGGATGGTGCCAGGTGTTGGCGCGATAGTTGACGCCTTGATGGGCACCCGCGAGAAACACCTGCGGCACGCCGGGCTTACCCCCTTCATCATTGGCCACCACGACCAGAAACGGCCGCCCGGACAGCGGCGAGAAGGATTGGCTGCCGAACGGGTGCCGCTCCATCATGTCGACGGCATAGGGAAAGGCGCGCGGCTGGCCGCGGAAGATGTTGAGGATGACGTTTGCTCCCTCACCCAGCGCCTCGGCATAGGCCAGCGCATGAAACCGCTCTGTGGTGCCGCCATTGATCAGCCGCAGCGTGGAATGGTCCGCCTCGATGACATCGCCGAAGGGCGTAAAGGCGGATTTGGTGAGGGGTTGGATGGGGAGAATGTGTCTCAGGGGAGGCTCCCGATATTAATCTTCAAATTTGATGTTCGCCAGTTGTTTGACCAACGGCGGCAGCGACGTCTTGACAGTCTGATAGACGATTTCAAGATTGATGTCCGAATAGCCGTGAACGATGCGATTTCTCAAGCCCCGCATCTCATGCCAGGGCAGCGGCGGATGGCTCGAAACAAAATCCGGATGACGCTCGACAATTCGAGCCGATGCCTCGCCGACGATGATCAGACACATGATAACAGCGCGTTGAGTCTTCCGATCACTTTCGAACATGTCGAAGGACACACCCTCGATAAAGGAGATCGCGTCACAAGCTGCTGAATGGATGTCCGCGATGTAATCTCGAACGCGCTTTTCCCTGCTCATATCGGCCGGGCTTCACGCAAAACCTGATCACGAATGCGGGGCGGAAAATCTCCCGGCGTCATCACATCCACCCGGGTCTGAAGAAGATCTTCAAGATCGCTCAACAGCCCTCCGATATCGAACAGCGTTGTCCCCGGCAGCGCATCGACCAGAATATCGATATCGCTATCGGGGCCATCATCGCCGCGCGCAGCTGAACCAAAAACACGCGGATGCGCCAGCGTCGGATACCGCGCCGTCAGCGCTCGGATTTCCTCCGCCTTCAACCGCACCAGTTCGGATTGCCGCATGACCTTAGCTCCTTCAAGCCCGTGAACCGAATATAGTGCAGTTCTGGAAGCGCGTCATCCTGCCCCGCTCGTCGCCTTTCATTCGCGACAGCCAACCGGCCGGGAGGAACAAAGGCCTCTCAGTGTCCGTCCGGCAGCATGCTGCCGAGCCGCAGAAGGGCGATCCGCTCCACTTGGGCGCAGGCTGTGGCAAACTCCGTATCCCGGTCATTGTGAATGCGCGTCTCGAACGCCTTGAGAATATCATCCTTGTTCAATCCCTTCACCGCGATGATGAAGGGAAACCCGAACTTTTCGACATAGGCGCTGTTGAGGGCGGTGAAACGTGCGTGCTCGTCCACGCTCAGGCGATCGAGCCCGGCACCCGCCTGCTCCTTGCGGCTGTCTTCCGTCAATTCGCCAGCGATTGCCAGCTTTCCGGCGAGATCGGGATGCGCGCGCAGCACCGCCAGCCGCTCGGCCTCCGTGCCGGCGCGGAACGCCGCCGCCATTGCCGTATGGATACCGCCTGCCGTCAGCGGCTCTGTAACACCCGCGTCATAAGCCCGCTCGGCCACCCAGGGCGAGTGCTCAAACACGCCGCCGAAGCGTTCAACGAATTCATCTTTTGTCACGATGCGTCATTCCCGTTTGTCCGACGCAATAGACCAGCGCCTTGAGCGGCTTTCAAGAGGAGCCCGGAGCGGCAAACAGAAAAAGCCGCCCGAATTCGAAGCGGACGGCTTGCCTTCTGAAATCGCCTTGCAACATCAAAGCCTGAAACTCTGCAATGCGGATGCCCCTGAGGCGGGCAATACAACGCCTCGTTCATTTGAAATCCGCACGGAGCGAACTATGCGCAAGGAGTGTTACAGCGTTGTGAAATACCGGGTTCGTTACCGCTTCGCAAAGCCACATCATTTCGGCAGGTGATGCTCATACCAGTGGTTGGCGATATCAATGCGACGCGGCACCCAGACCTTCTCATGGGACAGCACGTATTCGATGAAGCGCTTCAGCGCAGCCGCGCGGCCCGGACGCCCGACAAGGCGGCAATGCAGGCCGATGGACATCATCTTCGGCGAACCCTCCTTGCCCTCCTCATAGAGCGTGTCAAAGGCGTCCTTGAGGTAGCAGAAGAACTGATCGCCGCTGTTGAAGCCTTGGGGCGTCGCGAAGCGCATGTCATTGGTTTCGAGCGTATAAGGGATGATGAGGAACGGCTTGCCATCGATCCCCGGCACCCAGAAGGGCAGGTCGTCGGAATAGTTGTCGGACGAATAGAGGAACCCGCCCTCTTCCATCACCAGCCGCAGCGTGTTGTCGGACGGCTTGCCCTGATACATGCCGAGCGGCCGAGCGCCGGCGACTTCCGTATGCAGCCGCACGGCCTCTGCGATATGCGCGCGCTCCACCTCTTCCGGAAAGTCCTTGTATTCGAGCCAGCGATAGCCGTGCGAGGCGATTTCCCAACCTGCCTCATTCATGGCCGCCACGGCGTCCGGATTGCGAGCCATGGCAAGCGTCACGCCATACACGGTCACCGGAACGTTGAGCTGCGTGAACATGCGATGCAATCGCCAGAAGCCGGCGCGGGAACCGTATTCATAGATCGATTCCATGTTGAGGTTGCGCTGCTTCGGCCACGCGGCCGCCCCGACGATTTCGGAGAGCAGGCATTCGGAGGCAGGATCGCCATCGAGAATGCAGCTTTCGCCGCCCTCTTCGTAGTTCACCACGAACTGCACGGCGATGCGCGCCCCGCCCGGCCATTTCGGATCGGGGGTGTTGCGGCCATAGCCAATGAGATCACGGGAGGTTTTGACGTCGACAATCATCTCTTCTGCCTTCAGCGGTTATGCGATTTTCCCAGCTGAGAAAACTGCAAACCGCCGTGGCAGTCCAGTGCGAATTTCGCGCTGGCGGTACGAGTATCAAGCCTGAAGCCAGTTCACCGCCCGATCCCGCTCGGCAAGCGCGAATACCTGCGTTTCGACCGGGATCATGAACGCGAAATTGCGAGTCAGTGCCGCCAGAGCTTCGTCATCGGTGACGAAGGCAAACTTTTCAAAGTCGCGAAAATGCTTGAACCCGAACATGAGATCGTCACGCATGGCACCCATCTCCATGCCATGAAAGCCCTCCGGCATCACAAAGAGCAGCCTGACCGGCCCAATTTTCACCGCCGCCTCCATGGCGGGCATCAGGACTGCCTCATAATCCGCCGCTGTAAACTTGCCGCGCGCCTCGAACCCGAGAATGCCGGCTGGCAGATCCATCAATTGTGTGAACATCACGGGCTCCTTTCGTTTCGCCTGAGCCACTTCGCCTCAGTCACGACCCTTGGCGCCAAACCCCGCGAGAACTGAATAGTTTCATGCCCGTCCGTGGCGACTTGATCCAAGACAGTCCCAGGCTCGACAACTGTCAGCCAAGATGATGCTCGACACGGAAGGTATCGGGAATGGCCACGTCGCTCGAACCGAGAACCGATTGAAGTGCTGCATCCGCCAACCGATGCGCGATGCCGAAGGACACCTTGAAGCCGCCGGTAAGCGCAATGATGCGCTTCGCTTCGGGCAAGGGCCCCACCAGTGGATCGCGTGCCAGCGCCTTCGGCCGCAGCCCGGCCCAGCGGTCGATCACGAACGCATCCTTGAGAGCAGGCACGAGGTCACGCGCCCGCGCAATCAGGTCTTCAAGCTGCTCATCCGTGGTGAAGGGCTCTTCGAAAGAATTTTCGCTGGTGGAGCCGATGGCGACCTGCCCACCCTCATGCGGCACGACATAGAGCCCGTCGAGAAAGATCAACGGCAGGGAAGGATCGATCTCCGCTGCCAGCAATGCAGACTGTCCCTTGACCGGCATGCCGAGCGGCTTGTCCCGCAGGGGCAGGATACGCTCCAGCATGGGGAAGGATTGATAACCTGCGGCAATGATCGCGTGGCCGAAGCCAACGGTTTCACTCGACGAAAACCGCGCGGCAGAGCGAACCCCATCCAGTTCAAGGACGGACACATTCTCAGCAATACGAACATTGCGGAACCGCCGCAGTGCCGCCGTCAGAACCGCAGTGAAGGCGCGCGGCTTGGCACGCGCGGCAAAGGTGTCGAGCACGAAACCACCTTCGATGCTCTCGGCAAGCGGCCAGCCGGGCGCGGGCGGTTCATACATCACCCGCCAATCGAAGCTGCGACCGTCGCTGGCCCGCCAATTGATCTTCGCCTCCGCCTCATGCCGAAGCGCGATATCGCGCAGATGCGGCTTGGGCAGAGGGATCAGGCGCCCGGTGCGCGCATAGCCGGTGGAAAGACCGGTCTCGGCCTCAAGCGCACTGACCTCCGTCTCCAGCGACAGAAGCGCATCGAACTGAAACTGCTTCTTGGCGTTCCACTTGTCCGGCATATGCGCCATCAGCGCACCCAGATGCCCGTAGCTCGCCCCCTGCCCCAGCCGACCTTCATCGACCAGCAGGACCCCAAGCCCTGCGCGTCCTGCCTTCAGCGCCGCCCAAAGCCCCATGACGCCGCCGCCGACGATCAGGAGATCGACGCTGCGGCCCCATTGACCGCCAGGGTTCGGCGCTTTATCGCCTTCGGTCATGGACAACGAAACTCCCGCAAAGCCCGAGGCCGGAAGGCCCCAGCCGCTCGAATGGCTCGACGGCGATATGCCCTATTCGACCGCCTTTGGCGATCATTTTTATTGCCGCGAGGACGGCCGCGCAGAATGCGCCTATGTCTTCCTCGACGGCAATGGCCTGCCCGGACGCTGGGCGCAGGGTGGCGAGTTCATCATCGGCGAACTCGGCTTCGGCACTGGCCTGAACTTTTGCGAGACGCTCCGGCAATGGAAGGCTTTCGCCAGGCCCACCAACGGCCGCCTCCATTTCATCTCCTTCGAGCTTTACCCCATGGAGCGCGAAAGCATCGCCAAGGCGCTTGCGCGCTGGCCACTGCTGAATGCCGAGCGCGACGCCCTGATCACGCTCTGGCCGGATGCCCCGGAAGGGACCGTCACACTCGATTTCAGCGACAACGTGCGCCTCTCCGTCGTCTGCGGCCCCGCGCGCGAAAACATCGAGGCCACCCGTCATCTCTTCGACGCCTGGTATCTCGACGGATTTGCCCCATCGCGCAATCCCGACATGTGGTCGGCTGAAATCATGCAGGCGCTCCACGCGCACACGCGCAACAATGGAACCTTCGCCACCTACGCTGCTGCCGGCTTCGTCCGGCGAAATCTGCAGGGCGCCGGTTTCGAAGTACTCAGGCGACCAGGCTTCGCGGGAAAGCGCGAGATGCTTTACGGCCGCAAATAGCAGTGCCGAAAAAACAAGGCCCGCCGTCGCCGGCAGGCCTTTGGAACTTGGGCGGGATATTCGAAACCAATCAGGCGGTTTCGAGATAGTCCGAATTGCCATCGGGCTCGCGCAGCACATAGCCGCGGCCCCAGACGGTTTCGATATAGTTGGCACCGCCTGCAGCGTTTGCGAGCTTCTTGCGCAGCTTGCAGATGAAGACGTCGATGATCTTCAGTTCAGGCTCGTCCATGCCGCCATAGAGGTGGTTGAGGAACATTTCCTTGGTGAGCGTCGTGCCCTTGCGGAGCGAGAGAAGCTCCAGCATCTGGTATTCCTTGCCCGTCAGGTGAACGCGCTGGCCGCCGACTTCAACCGTCTTGGCGTCGAGGTTCACGATCAGGTCGCCTGTCGCGATAACCGACTGGGCATGGCCCTTGGAACGGCGAACGATGGCGTGGATGCGGGCAACCAGTTCGTCCTTGTGGAAAGGCTTCGTCATGTAGTCGTCGGCGCCGAAGCCGAGACCGCGAACCTTGTCCTCGATGCCGGCCATGCCGGAAAGGATGAGGATCGGCGTCTTCACCTTCGAGAGGCGCAGCGTACGGAGGACTTCGTAGCCCGACATGTCTGGAAGGTTCAGGTCGAGAAGAATGATGTCGTAGTCGTACAGCTTGCCGAGATCGACACCCTCTTCACCGAGATCGGTAGTGTAAACGTTAAAATTCTCGGATTTGAGCATCAGTTCGATGCTCTGCGCAGTGGCGCTGTCGTCTTCAATAAGTAGAACCCGCATTCCTTTGTCCCCTTTTCCGCCGCTCAAGGTCCCTCGTTGGCTGCCCCACGCGATACGGATCCAGTCGTTGCCTGATTTGAAGCTGCCACTAAATGGTTAACAAATTCTGATTCACCCTGGCAAGATGTCTCTCATTCGTTAAAGAAATTTCTCAGCCCCCTGATTTTCATAAGAAATCGCATTAAGAGATTCTAACTTTCAGCGTTAAGAAATCCCTCTAACCGACTCTTTCGACTCAGCAATGAGACACGGCGTTTTTTTGCGCTTGTCGTTTACTGACCCTTAAATCATCCCGCTTATCATTCACCATGGCCGTAAACGAATGGTTACCAGCGGTAGGAATTTATTAAGATTGCCGCAGTTTTTTCGCTTATTGCCGGGAATTGCCGCGCCATAAGGGCGCACATAACCCAGAAGGTCTCACTTCACGGGAGTATTGCGTATGAAGTCACGTGAGAGCCTCGTTCGCCTGAAGAATTTTCAGGTTAGCGAAAAGCGCCGCCAATTGAAGCAGTTACAGATGATGATGGCGGATTTCGAGCGGATGATCCGCGATCTCGAGGCCCAAATCGCCTTCGAGGAAAAGAAATCGGGAATCACCGACCCGAATCACTTTGCCTATCCGACCTTCGCCAAGGCTGCACGCCAGCGGGCTGACAATCTCCTCGGTTCCATCAAGGAATTGAAGGTTCAGCAGGATGCCGCCGAACTGGCGCTGGAAGAAGCAGAAGCCGAATATAGCAAGGCAGCAGCGCTGGAAGAGCGCGACACAGCAGCACGCATGCGCGCCTGACGGCGGCGACGCAGGCCCTTGTCCGATCGACCCTACGCAAACGCCTGATGGTCAGGCTTTTGCGCGGGGTCGGACGCGTTGGTGCATCCGGCAGGCAAAACCAGGCTCTGGACCCGAAGGCGCAGCAGGCACCGTCTCCTTCCTCATGAGGTCGGCAAAATCTGACCGAGCAGCGCCTTGATGGCATCGGTGTCATATGGCTTTCCGATATTGATCTGCCCGCTGAGATATTCGGGCAGCCGCGCACTGTCGCCATATCCGGAAGCGAAGGCGAAAGGAACGCCCAGATCCCGCAGGCGGTCGGCGATACCAAAGCTCGTTTCCGCACCCAGATTGATGTCCAGCAGCGCGAATTCGAAGGGCTCGGCAGCCTGCTCGATCATCTGAAGCGCCAACCGTGCGGTCGAGACGACAACCACCTCTGTTGATCCGAGAGACTGAAAGATCTCCTCCGCCTCAAGTCCGATGATGAGATTGTCTTCCACGATCAGAACCGATGCTGGCGGCAGGAAGGGTGTCGATGGCGGCGGGACATTTTCCCCCTGGTCTTCGAGATCATGGGCATCGACCATGAAATGCTGCGGAGGCAACTTGAACTGGGCCTTCAGGCCGGCAGGGTCGTATACGATCTCGGCCTGGCCTCCCAGTTCGAAAGGGATCGTCCGTTCGACAATCGTTGAACCGAAGCCCCGCCGCCTCGGCGGCAGCACGGCCGGCCCGCCCATCTCGCTCCAGTCGATGACCAGTTGACCCGTTTCGCCAATCGCGAGCGCGACCTCGATAGAACCCGACCGTTCCGAGATCGCCCCGTACTTGGCGGAATTCGTCAGCATTTCATGCATCACCAGAGCGATTGAGGAATAGGCCTGAGGCAGGAGAAGAATATTCGGCCCCGTCAGGCGGAGCCGGTCCTTCCGATCCAGGAGATAGCTCTCGGCCTCGGTCTGCAAGAGTTGACGCAGCGAGATAGCGCTCCAGTTCTGGCGGGTGATGTGGTCATGGGCACGGGCCAGCGACTGAACCCGGCTGTCGAGCTTGCGCACAAACTCCGTCGTGGTTTGACTGCCGCTGTTCGTTTGCGAAATGAGGCCGCGGACCAGTCCCAGAATGTTGCGGACCCGATGATTGAGCTCTGCAATCAGCAGCTCCTGGCGCTCGGCTGCCACCTTCTTCTCGCGCCCGGCCTCTTCGGTGAGGCTCAACACGATCTCGAGTAGCATGATGCGCAGTTGAACGGCGATCCGTATATCGCGCAATGTCCAGGGCAGGCTCCTGCATAGGACCGTCTCCTGCCACGCCGCAAAGCTCTCGCGTGGCGTCAGACGCCCCCCGCCCGGTCCGATCGTAACGACCTTTTCAGGGTTGCCTGCCCATTTGACGAGCCGCGCCTGCTCCTTGCGAAAAAACAGCACGTAGTCGCGCGGCGAGCGCGAAATCGGCACCGAAAGCAGGCCTGAAGCTATATCGGCAAAGGCCCCCGCCTCAGGCATGAAGCTGGCCAGATTGTCGGTTTCGAAAACCTTGTTTCCCGGAAGCCCGCTTAAGAGCGAACAGATGCGCAAGACATCTGCCTGCGATGGCGTGTTTCCGTTCAGGAGCACAGAGGACTCATGAACGACAGCATAGCCGTCCGCCTTCAACAGATCCATGAAACCGCCGGCTGAGGAAATCAGCACGTCGAAGACTGCGGCGCCGGCAGCGACATCACGGGAGATCCGTGTCGTGATCTCGACAATCTGGGAGTCGCTTGCCTTCTCTTCCGTATTCTCGCGCATCTGGATGATCAGCGAAAGCATCTGGCCGAAGAGCAGCGCGGAATTGCGCTGGCTCATCGCAGGCCGATGCGGCGTGTCATGATGGCAGGCAATCAGCCCCCACAACTGCCCGTTCACGATGATCGATATCGACATGGACGCTGCGACGCCCATGTTGCGCAGGTATTGAAGATGAATCGGCGAGACGGATCGCAATCGGCTGCCGGAAAGGTCGAGCACGTCGCTCTCCGCACCCGCACCATGCCCGACCACCGGCACGCCCTCATCGGACACATCTGCAATCAGCCGGATGGGGTTTTCGAGATAAAGCGCACGTGCCTGTCGCGGAATGTCGCTTGCCGGATAGCGAAGGTTCAGAAAGGGATCCTTGCCGTACCGCACCGCTTCCGCCACGACCTCGCCACTGCCGTCATGCTGGAACTGGTAGAGCATGACGCGATCGAAGCCGAGCACCATTTTGACGAAGCGAACCGTCTGCCTGTAAACAGCCGTCATCGACGGCAGATCGGAAATCTGGTCGATCGCGGTCCTCACATTGGCAACATCGTTGGCCGTGCTGTCGAGCCCATCCGCCGGTTCGAATTCCAGAACAATCTGGCCGCCCGATACATGGACGGACACATCGAAGACCTGATCTGTGGTCTTCATTTGAATTCCATAAACGACTTCAACACCGCGCCGCGGGCGCAGGAACTGCAGGCGATTGCGTATGGCGTGTATCGTGTCCCGCGACAACAGGATTTCGCCGGACTGGCCGAGCAGCGAAGCTGCAGATTGCCCGGCAATCTCGCTGATATTCTCAGACGCCCAGCAGACCATCCACTCATTGTCGACAGCAAGCAGATATCCGAATTTCTGCACACGACCCAGGAGATGGATGGGCTCCAGGTCACAGTTCGTCAAATCAACGTCATAGGCCATCTGGCGCTCGGTCTCCGCCTACTCCAGCGCCGACAGATAGGCGCCGAACATGCTTTCGGCCGCTTCAGTCGCCCTGCCAATCCCTGCCGGTGACAATTCGCGAGCAGCAAGCCATGCCAGGAAAGACGACCACAACGATTTTTCCCGACCATGATTCAGGAAATTGGAGGGCTGGTCGCTCCCACTTCTGGATATCTGTCTGACCAGATAGGCGCCACCGAGTCTCGATCCCTCTAGAACGTAACAAATACCCGCAACGGATGCAGTTTCATTTAAAAATGACATGTTTCTTGATGGGGGCAGCGCGATTCCCAGCGCTTCAAAGTCGGAATTCAGGGCGGAGGTCCGCAACCGCTCCTGCGATTCCGGCATCTCCACGAAGTCTGCGCGACTGCTGAGCCAGGTCTCCACAGCGGGCAAAACGCGCGCATGCATGGTCAGAAACCGGAGATAGCCCTCCGAAGTCAGAATCGACGTCTCGGAAATTCTTTCGTCCAGCCTCCGATGAAGATCGACTGTATGCAAACGCAGCGCCGTCAGCAGTTCATTGCGCGGCGAACCCGCCGACAGAATTGGTTCTGTCATCTATAGGAACATCCGATCCGAGCCGCCTCGCGCTGTTCCTATCGCCCGCGCCAGATGCTGTGGGTTGGACGGCTTCGCGAGGACCTGCGCGCCCTGGTACCGCATCTTCAGCCCACCACTCTTGGCATTGGCTGTGTGAAAAATAAGAGGCACGTGGCGTCCGTCGAGCTGATCGGCAAGCGGATAGATCTCACCGTCAAGCAGGTTTACATCCAGAAGGGCGACTTCCGGGGTCACCTCCTGCAGTGTGGAGGAGGCCTGGCCGATCGACGGGAAGGGGCCGACGACGTCAAGCCCCAACGAGATCACGAGATCCTCAAGCATCCACGCGATCAGCGGTTCGTCTTCCACGATCAACACGCTGGATTTCAGCATCTTCATCGGCACGCTCCTCGTTCAATTTGAAATCAGTTACAATTCGCCAGCGCGTACCAAAAACGAACTACCTTGAAAGATGTTCCTTATTGGAAAGAGAATTTCCAATCGCTTAACTAAAAATTAATATAAGTTAACAAATTATAAAAATAAAGCAAACCCAAATAAAGTAAAAAATGATCCTGGGCCAAAACCTGCTCTGACCGTCCGATATCAAACCTTTGACTGGATACGTCGGCCTTGGCCCAAACACGGGGGACGGGCAAAAGCAAAGCCCGGGTGCGACAGCACCCGGGCGAACTGGCTCTGACGAAAGTCAGGCAGAGAGTTAGTCGACGTTGAAGACCAGAGGCTTCGCCTGACGGATCGCCGTATGGGCGGTCAGCTTGGCCAGAACCTCCGGCTTAACCTTCTCGTCGACATAGAGAAGCGCGATCGCATCGCCGCCCTGCTTGTCGCGGCCGAGCTGGAAGTTGGCGATGTTGACGCCGCCCTCGCCGAGCGTCGTGCCCATGTAGCCGATCATGCCGGGGACGTCGGTGTTGGCGATGTAAATCATGTTGGCGCCGACATCGGCATCCATGTTGATGCCCTTGATCTGGATGAAGCGCGGCTTGCCGTCGGAGAAGACGGTGCCGGCAACAGAGCGCGTCTGCGTCTCGGTCGTCACCGTCAGCTTGATGTAGCCGTCATAGACGCCCGTCTTGTCGCGCTTGACCTCGGAAACGATGATGCCCTTTTCCTTCACCATGATCGGAGCCGAAACCATGTTCACGTCGGCGACCTGCGGACGGATGAGACCGGCCAGCAGCGCGCTCGTCAGCGCCTTGGTGTTCATCGTGGCGGTGACGCCGTCGAACAGGATCTCGATTTCCTTGATCGGGCCTTCCGTCACCTGACCGACAAAAGCACCAAGGCAATCGGCGAGCCGGATGAAGGGCTTCAGGATCGGCGCTTCTTCCGCCGTGATCGACGGCATGTTGATGGCGTTGGAGACGGCACCCTTCACGAGGTAGTCCGACATCTGCTCAGCGACCTGAAGCGCAACGTTTTCCTGTGCTTCCGTGGTCGATGCGCCGAGATGCGGCGTGCAGACGACATTTTCCAGACCGAAGAGCGGGCTCTCCGTCGCGGGTTCGACTTCGAACACGTCGAAGCCGGCGCCGGCGACATGGCCGGACTTGATGGCTTCGGCCAGCGCTGCCTCGTCAACCAGGCCGCCACGGGCGCAGTTGATGATGCGAACGCCGGGCTTCGTCTTCGCGAGCGCTTCCTTGTTGAGGATGCCGCGCGTCTTGTCCGTCATCGGCACATGCAGCGTGATGAAATCGGCACGGGCGAGCAGATCGTCCAGCTCGACCTTTTCGACGCCCATTTCCTGGGCGCGTTCCTTGGAGAGGAAGGGATCGTAGGCAATGACGTTCATGCGCAGGCCAATGGCACGCGAGCAGACGATGGAGCCGATATTCCCGGCTCCGATGACGCCAAGCGTCTTGCCGGTGATTTCGACACCCATGAACTTCGACTTTTCCCACTTGCCGGCCTGCGTCGAGGTGTCGGCTGCGGGAAGCTGGCGGGCCACGGCAAACATCAGCGCGATGGCGTGTTCGGCGGTCGTGATCGAGTTGCCGAAGGGCGTGTTCATCACGATGATGCCGCGCTTGGAAGCGGCGGGAATGTCTACATTGTCGACGCCGATGCCGGCGCGGCCGATGACCTTGAGGTTGGTCGCCGCCGCGATCAGCTTTTCGGTCGCCTTGGTGGCCGAACGGATGGCAAGACCATCATATTGCGGAATGAGCTCGAGGAGCTTTTCCTTGTCCTTGCCGAGCTTCGGCATGAAATCGACGTCTACGCCGCGATCGCGGAAGATTTGGACGGCGGTTTCCGACAGTTCGTCAGATACGAGTACGCGAGGTGCCATGGTGAGGCCTCCTGAATAGGGTCAATTCTCTGAATGGGGAATGTCGGCCCCGCCTGATTGGCAGGGCCAGATGCAACTCAGGCTGCTGCCTTGGCGAGCGTTGCCTTCTGGGTCTCGAAAGCCCAGGTCAGCCACGGCATCAGCGCCAGCATGTCGGCGGTCTCGATGGTCGCACCAGCCCAGATGCGAAGGCCGGACGGCGCGTCGCGGTAGGCGCCAATGTCATAGGCAACGCCTTCCTTGTCGAGCAGCGAAACCATGCCCTTGGCGAAGGCGGCCTGTGCATCGGCGTCCAGCGCCAGCACGTCCTTGTCGGCAATGGTCAGGCAGACGGACGTATTGGAGGCCGTTGCCGGGTCCTTGGCGAGGTTGGCGATCCAGGCATTGGCAGCGACGAAGTCTGCAATGACCTTGGCGTTGGCGTCAGCGCGCGCCATCAGCGCCTTGAGGCCGCCGAGCGACTTCGCCCACTTCAGCGCATCGATATAATCCTCGACGCAGAGCATGGACGGCGTATTGATCGTTTCGCCCGTAAAGATGCCTTCGATGATCTTGCCGCCCTTGGTCATGCGGAAGATCTTGGGCAGCGGCCATGCCGGCGAATAGGTTTCCAGCCGCTCGACAGCGCGCGGGCTGAGGATCAGCACGCCATGACCGCCCTCGCCGCCAAGAACCTTCTGCCAGGAGAAGGTGACGACGTCGAGCTTGGCGAAGTCGAGGTTCTGCGCAAATGCGGCAGATGTCGCGTCGCAGATCGTCAGGCCCTTGCGGTCGGCCGGGATGAAGTCGGCGTTCGGAACGCGGACGCCCGAAGTGGTACCGTTCCAGGTGAAGACCACGTCATGGTCGAAATTGATCTCGGCCAGATTCGGCAGCTCGCCATAGGCGGCTTCGAGCTTGCGGGCGTCCTTGAGCTTCAGCTGCTTGACGACATCGGTCACCCAGCCGGCGCCGAAGCTTTCCCAGGCGACCATGTCGACCGGACGCTCGCCGAGCAGCGACCAGAGCGCCATTTCGACGGCGCCGGTGTCGGAAGCGGGCACGATACCGATGCGGTAATCGGCCGGCACTTCGAGAATTTCGCGGGTAAGGTCAATGGCCTCTTTCAGCTTCGCCTTGCCAACCTTCGCGCGGTGCGAACGGCCGACGGGAGCATCGGAAAGAGCATCGAGCGACCAACCGGGGCGCTTCGAGCAGGGGCCAGAAGAGAAATGAGTGTTTTGCGGGCGCACGCCCGGCTTTGCGGCGGTCTCAGCCATATCAGTCTATCCTTCCAGATAGTTGGCTCCTCGTTGGGGAGGAGTGTCCCGCCGCTGGAGATATGGGATTAGCCTTTCACAGTCAAGCGACTCCATGGCGCAAACGACAAAATATTTGCCGCATGAGGAAAACAGGCTGCAAACGCAGGAAAGCCCGCACAAGGCGGGCCCTCCGGGGTCAAACTGCAGAAATCTTACTTGTAGACCGGCATCGGAGCCGGCGGAACGGCCGCCACTTCGCCACAGCCGCCATTGCCGAACTGGTAGCGCAAACCGCCGCGGACTTCATGGATGTCGAAGCCCTTGTCGCGGCCCGGGCCAACCTGGACGCCGGAGTTGAAGCTGATGCTGTTGAACATCGAGCCACCGTTGATATGGCGATAGCGATAGCCGACATCGGCCTTGAGGTTGCATGTCAGATCGACGGATGCACCGGCCATGAGGGCATAGGTGAAGCGCCAGCTGGACGTGCCGCCATGGATGAATGTGCCGTCATCGTCGGAGTTGGACAATACGTCCCAATCGACATGCGAGGCACCGATACCTGCGCCGACATACGGCGTTACGCTGCCATAGGTGCCGAGATCGACATAGGCGTTGGCCAACAGGCTGAAGATCGAGACATGCGAAATGTCGCGCGAGCTGCACGGATTGCCGTTGCCGCAGAAGCCGTCCGTCGAACCGTTGAAGGTCGTGCGGAGCGTATAGTCCAGCGTCACGTCGCTGCGCAGATAGTTGTTGAACTGGTAGCCGGCACCCACCCCGAAGGTCGCGCTATCGTCCACCTTGGTACGGGCAAAGGTGTTGCCTCCGACATAGCCAGTCTGGGAGTTGGTGATGCTGTAGTCAGCACCACGGATCTTCATGATGCTGTAAGCGGCGTCGCCGCGCAGATACCAACCGCTGACCGAAGCGATTTGCACTTCGGCAGGCGGAGCCTGGACAACGTCGGGTGGGGAAAGGTCGGCAGCCTGGGCACTTGCTCCCATGATCACCGAGGCAATGGCACTCCACATCAGCTTTTTCATTCTTATCTCCGGGATTCGGTTGCGCCGCCGGCGTCACATTGCCGTCAGACCCATGCCCGGCACTCTAGATTGCATTCGTTAAATTGCACTTAACCAAGAATGTTCACCATGCCGCGAAACCGGCGGTTAATGATAAATATTTCGGAGAGCTTATGAAAAAAGAGCCGGCACATGGCCGGCTCCCTGCTTCATTTCCGCGCCGTGGCTATTGGCAGGCAAAACTGGCGGCGTCTTCGGGGTTGCCCCCCGTGTAGCGCGCGACCTGCGGATAGGGGCAAAGCTTCCGCGTCCGGGACTGCGGCCATGCGGCCGGCACGTCCTTGTTCTGAGGATTGAGTGACGCCGTGACGGCTGCCGGTTTCTCCCCCTTTTCAACCCACCCGACGAGCTTGTCGAACAGATCGAACTGGTCGGTCGCGGGTCCACCCTGGCAATGGGTCATGCCCGGCACCGGATAGAGCTCCACGAACTTGTCTGCACTGCCCTGATAATTGGCAGACAGGCGCTCGTACCAGTTGCGCGTGTCGTTGAAGGAAAACACCGGATCCCCCACACCATGAAAGACAATCATCTTGTGGCCGGCGGCCTCGAAATCCGCGAGCCTTGGATCGGCAACATCAGGCGGCGTCATGAAAGCCATGGCCGAATCGCGATATGTACCATCTGTCGCAAAGATCTTGGGAGCATCCTTGTCGAAGTCGAAGGACAGGAGAAACTTTTCGAGCGACGAAGGATCACCGCCGACCTTGGTTGGCGGCGTCGTGAAAATCTGGGCCAGAGACCCCGCCCCCATGACTGCAATCACCGGCATGTGATCCCACGGAGGGATCGGGCTCTCGACCTTCCAGAAACGCCAGTTTCCGCCCCCAATGCCCGGATCCCAGGACCAGTCGCTGTAAAGTTGTTCACCCTTGGAATTCTTCGGACCGGCGAACATGGTCTCCAGGGCCTTCACTTTCTCCGCCGTGAGGCAGGAAGAGTTCTGGCCAGGCTGACAGATCATGTCCTGCGGTTTGAAAACCTTCTGGCAAGCAGCCGTATCAGAAACGATTCCGTCTTCCAGTCCGTCAAGCTTGTCACACGCAGCAAGAATGCGTTGGGCAACGACCTGCTGGTCTGCCACCGTCAGCGCCTTGCGAACATCGCCATTCACCGCATGCAACTGCTGGATATCGAGAGCATGCTGCAGCGCCGCCTTCGGCAGATCAAAACCGGGCGCGCCGGCCAGGATGCCGTCATAGTCCTTGCCGAGGCGCGAGGCAGTCACGAACCCGTGGCGGCCACCATTCGAGCAGCCGACACCATAGGAGTATTGGGGGCCTTCGCCGTAATAGGCCTTGATGAAAGCCTTGGCCATGGGCGTAAGGACCTCGACGGCCCTGTAACCGTAAAAGTCGCGCGCCTCTGGATCGAGGCCAAACATATTGCTGCCGGCAAGTCCCGATTGGGGATTGGCTTTTCCATCATGCCCGGCATCGGAAGAAAGGACGGCAAAGCCCTCTGCAAGCGGACTTTTCTGCGTGCTTCCCGCGACAGGCAGACCGAACGCCGGCACGACGACGCCGTCATTGCCACCGTTGAACTGATGAACAAACCGGCCGTTCCAGGCATCCGGCAGGCGGAATTCGAAGTGAACGGCGTAAGGCTTGCCGTCGGCTCCCGTCCTTTCCGCAGTCACACCTTCGACGAGGCAGTGCGCAATCGGACTGTCCTTGCCAATGGGCGTCGACTTGGCCGACAGGATTTTCACATCCTTCAGGCCGAGCTCTTCGGCCGTCAAGGTATCGCACGCGAGCCTTTGAGCCGCGTGAGCACCTGCTGCGATATTCAGAGAAAACAGGCAGGCAGACGCCAGCAGTCCCAATTTCAAACGTTTCATCGTGGCTTCCTCCCAGATCCAACAGAAACGTGAATATTGTTACGCCGGGCGCCCAGACCGGTCAATCGATTATATTGTACAACAATAACAGAGGAAAACCTATGCCACAGTCGAAACGCCGGCGATCACACCCGTCAGGTCGTTGACGATCTTCTCGATCTGACCGCGGTCATCCCCTTCGGCCATCACGCGGATGAGCGGCTCGGTTCCCGAAGGCCGGATGACCAGACGTCCGTGCTTCTTCAGATCGGACTCCGCAGCCGCAATGGCATCCTTCACGACCTTGTTCTCCAGCGGAGAACCGCCGGAATAGCGAACATTCTTCAGAAGCTGCGGCACAGGTTCGAAACGGCGGCAAACCTCGCTGACCGTCTTGCCGGTCCGTTTCACGCAGGCAAGCACCTGCAGCGCCGCCACGAGTCCGTCACCGGTGGTGCCGAAATCCGACAGAACCATATGTCCGGACTGCTCCCCACCGACATTGAAACCGAAATTGCGCATATGCTCTACCACGTAGCGGTCACCAACCTTGGTGCGCGCGAGTTCCAGGCCGCGCTCTGCAAGGAAACGCTCGAGGCCGAGATTCGACATGATCGTCGCAACGATCCCGCCTCCCCGCAACATCCCGTCATTGGCCCAGGTTTCGCCGATCAGGGCCATCAACTGGTCTCCGTCGATTTCCTTGCCCTTCTCATCGATGATGATGACCCGGTCTGCATCACCGTCGAGCGCGATACCGATATCGGCGCGCACTTCATGCACCTTGTGCGCAAGCGTCTCCGGATGCGTGGAACCGCAATTGAGGTTGATATTCGTGCCATTGGGTTCAACGCCAATGGTGACAACCTCTGCGCCGAGTTCCCAGAGAACAGCAGGGGCAACCTTGTAGGCCGCGCCGTTGGCGCAATCGATGGCGATCCTCAGCCCCTTCAGCGTCACATCCCGCGGCAGCGTGCGCTTGGCATGTTCGATATAGCGGTCATGCACGCCATCGATACGCTTCGCCCTACCGATATCGTCAGGCGCGGCGAATTGCGGCGACATGTCCTTGTCGAGAAGCTTCTCGATTTCCTTCTCGATATCATCCGACAGCTTGTAACCATCCGGACCGAACAGCTTGATGCCATTGTCCTGGTAGGGATTGTGCGAAGCGGAGATCATCACGCCGACATCGGCGCGCAGGGACCGCGTCAGCATCGCCACAGCCGGAGTCGGGATGGGACCGAGAATGAAAGCGTCGACGCCCGCCGCCGTGAAACCGGCGACCATCGCATATTCCAGCATATAGCCCGAAAGACGCGTGTCCTTGCCGATGACGACACGATGGCGATGGCCGCCGTTGCGGAAGACCATGCCCGCGGCCATGCCCACTTTCATCGCAATTTCTGCGGTCATGGGTGAGCGATTGGCTTGTCCGCGGATGCCGTCCGTGCCGAAATAGCGCTTTGTCATGATGTACTGCCCATCCGATCTTTGTGAGCCTCAGAAGGCCCTGTTCCGATCCCGTCCATAGTCAGCGCCATGCGACGCGGCAAGAACAAAGTCCGCACGCCGGCCGGGATTTGCAGTGTCTTTGCCATAGAATTCCTGAAAGACCTCATCAAATTCCGAAACGCCGCAAAACATGCTGTTATGCAACGACAAGGCCCGGCGCATGAGCACCGGGCCTTGATCGATCTGTCATCAAAGTTCGAAAGATCAGAACTTGATATTGTACGAAGCGCCTACCGCGTAAGCCCAGCTTCCGGACGTCGTGGCGTTAAACGTAGCGCCCTTGGCCACAGACTGGCTGCCACCCGTGATGTAGGTCACGCCGCCGCCCACTTTGAACTGTCCGGGACCAGCATTGATCAGAGCGCCCGCGCCAAACGTCCAGGTATCGGTCTGGATGTCCGCGCCCGAGCCGACGCCCTTGTCCCAGGTCACGTTCAGCGTACCGGAAATGGTGTCGTTGAACTTGTGACCAATGCCACCCTGGATGGTCCAGCCATCGTTCCAGTAATACTTGTCGGATCTCGGGGAGGTGCCAACCGTATAGTTCAGAGTCTGCAGGACGCTCCAGTCGGTCCACTCGACCGAGCCGTAAACCAGCCAGTCAGGCGCGATACCGGTCTGCAGGTAGACCTTGACGGACTGCGGTAGCGTACCGGCACCGGCAGCAGACACGCGGGACGGAAGCAGCGGGTTGGCCGCCAGAGCGGTGCTTGAGAAGGTGTAGCTGCCGCCAGCGTTATGCTTGACCTCGGAACGGTACATGACCGAGGCGCGCATCGCATATTCCGGGATTTCGTAGGCAGCACCGAGACGGTAGCCGACCGACCCGTTATCGTTCAGGTTCAGCGTACCGGTCAGCGACTGGGCGGTATAGGAGAAATCTTCCAGGAAGAGACCGCCGAGGACGTGGAACTTGCCCTTGCCTGCATCGAACTTCACGTCGCAGGTTGCGCCGTATTCGTTGCTGGTGAAGCCCTTGGAGATCGTGTAGTTGGCATTCGCGCGGCCGCCGGCGAGAATGGAATTCGTCAGTTCCGCATTGCGCGCATCGGCACCGTAGGATGCCCCGGCACCAAACGACTGCGTATAGGTCAGTGCGCAACCGAATACGTCGGCGGGACGAACAGCCACTGCGATATTGGGAATCCAGTAGTCATCCGTAAAGCGACCGTCATTCGTCTTCTGGCCGTTGATCGTGTCATATTTGACCTGCGGCGAAACATAGACGAAACCGGCATCAATATTCGCCTTGCCGCCGTCGAAAAGAACATCCGTGTTAGCGTCGCCGCGCGAGAAACCGCCAGCAAAAGCGGTGCTTGCGCAAAGAACCCCGCCAAGAGCCGCTACCAAACCGAAATTGAATTGCTTGTTAGTCATTAAGGTCCTCCCTCATCATGAGCATGAAGGATATCCACCTTGCGCAAAGGTGCAACAGCGTGTCCGAAATGAGGCATGCCCGGAAAACGCCAAAAACTTACGTAAGTTTTTATGGAGAAAGGACAGAAGCCAGCTTTCTTGCAAAAATATTCTCTTATGGAGCGCGTTTTCCGAGGAAATTGGGAAATATTTTTTCTAAAACGGCGAGCTGTGGCTTTTCTGTGACGGATATCAATTTTGATCTCGCCCACAGAAAGGCCCGCGACAACGACGTGCCGCGGGCCTGAAGACTAGGTAAATATCGCAACTTATTGAAGGGGTTGCGGCTCAAGGCCATCATCGGGCTTCGGTTTCGATTCGGGGCGAGCCCCGGCAGACGGCACGGCCGACCCACGGCTCGGCGGCGTGTCATCGCCCAGATCGCGCGAGGGCTTCTCGCCCTTCAGCAGCTGCTTGATCTCGTCGCCGGTCAGCGTTTCGTATTCAAGCAGCCCTTCGGCGCAAGCCACGAACCCGTCATGGTATTCCGTGAGAATCCGCTTGGCGTCTGCGTAAGCCTCATCGATCAGACGGCGCACTTCGCTGTCGATCTTCTGGGCCGTCGTCTCGGAGACGTTCTTCGACTGCGAAACGGAATGCCCCAGGAACACCTCCTGCTGGTTTTCGCCATAGGCGACCTGACCGAGTTCATCGGAGAAGCCCCACTGCGTGACCATGGCGCGAGCAAGCTTGGTGGCCTGCTCGATATCCGAGGATGCGCCCGAGGTGATGTTCTCCTTGCCGAAGGTGATTTCTTCCGCGACGCGGCCGCCCATCATGATGGCGAGACGCGAGATCATCCACTTGTAGCTCATCGAATAGCGGTCGCCTTCCGGCAGCTGCATCACCATGCCGAGCGCACGACCACGCGGAATGATCGTCGCCTTGTGAACGGGATCGGCGACCGGAACATGCATGGCAACGATCGCGTGGCCGGCTTCGTGATACGCGGTCAGCTTCTTTTCGGCCTCGGTCATGGCGGACGAACGGCGTTCCGCGCCCATCATGATCTTGTCCTTGGCGTCTTCGAATTCCTGCATGGTGACGAGACGCTTGTTGCGCCGGGCGGCCATGAGAGCGGCTTCGTTGACAAGGTTCATCAGATCGGCGCCCGAGAAACCGGGCGTACCGCGCGCCAGAACCTTGAGATCGACATTCGGCGCGAGCGGCACGTTGCGGACGTGAACCTTGAGGATGCGCTCGCGACCGACAATATCCGGGTTCGGCACGACGACCTGACGGTCGAAACGGCCGGGACGCAGCAGCGCCGGGTCCAGAACGTCCGGGCGGTTCGTCGCCGCAATCAGGATGATGCCTTCATTGGCCTCGAAGCCGTCCATCTCGACAAGCAACTGGTTGAGCGTCTGTTCGCGCTCGTCGTTACCACCGCCAAGGCCGGCGCCGCGATGGCGGCCGACGGCGTCGATTTCGTCGATGAAGATGATGCAGGGCGCGTTCTTCTTCGCCTGTTCGAACATGTCGCGGACGCGGCTTGCACCGACGCCGACGAACATTTCCACGAAGTCGGAACCGGAGATCGTGAAGAACGGCACATTGGCTTCGCCGGCAACCGAGCGCGCCAGCAGCGTCTTACCCGTGCCCGGAGGGCCAACGAGCAGAACGCCGCGCGGAATGCGACCGCCAAGGCGCTGGAACTTCTGCGGATCGCGCAGGAATTCCACGATTTCTTCGAGATCCTGCTTGGCTTCGTCAACACCGGCAACGTCGTCAAACGTCACGCGACCATGTGCTTCCGTCAGCAGCTTGGCCTTCGACTTGCCGAAGCCCATGGCGCCGCGCGAGCCACCCTGCATCTGCCGCATGAAGAACAGCCAGACGCCGAGGATCAGGATCATCGGAAGCAGCGTGCCAAGATACGACAGGAAGCCAGACGAGCCATCGCTTTCCGGGCGGACCGTCACAACCGTGTTCTTCGCCTGCAGGCGGTCTACAAGCTGGTCGTCGATTCCCGGCGCATAAGTCTGGAACTTCGCCCCGTTCTCTGTATAGGAACCGGTGATGCGGTGACCGGTGATCACGACTTCGCGGACGCGGGAGGCGTCGGCGTCACTCAGGAACTTCGAATACGGAATTTCAGGCGAACCGGTCTGCGCCGGCCCCGATTGGAACATGGTGAATAGCGCTATCAACAGAAGCGCTATGATTGCCCAGAGGGCGAAATTACGTAAATTAGGGTTCATCGAACTCCCCGGTCATGTGTCGCAGCGGCTGAAACCGCTGTTATTCTGCGCCTTAACATAGGTCCCGCGTGTGGCCTTGCCAAGGCGAGATGGCAATGCTCGCTCCAAATAGTATACGAAAAGCGCAATTGCGCGGATCGTCACCTCTGACGAGGCATGTCTGAAGCAACAAAAGCCAGCGTTAGGCCATCTCAGGGACGTCACGATAGGGCCGGCGAAACGCCCGTCATCGCGCCCTGCTTGCCGGTCTCGTGCGACATCTCACTACGGAAAAAATAGAACAGCAGGGCGACCAGCAAAACCACGAGCACCCAAAGCGCAACTGACCTCATACGCATCGCACACTCCACGCAACAGAACACGAACTCCGGCGCATACGAACTCGGTCAGACGTTGAAACATCGGATTTCACGCCGCTCCTGATAAAGAGCCGGCCGGCGCTCTTTTTCGGAGATGTACTCAAAGGTCAGTCTAGCCGGTTCTCGATGATGTTACGAGCCCGCCGCTGACAAAACGGGGGAAAAGCGGGCGTGTCGTCAATCGGCACAAGGTATCCGCCATGGCAACATCGAAGCTGGAAAGAACTGTTTCAAAAAGTGCCAGAAATGGCTGCGTGGTTACTTGTCCCAGGGCCGTTTTCGATTGCCGGAACGCGGGCAGTGTCGCGCATGCGCGCTGTGCGACCCGCGACGGAACGCCGTCTTGCTTAGCCCCTGCCCCCGCAGGCGCAATGTCGATCGGAACCCCTGTGCAATTGACGATCCTGAACCGCCCGTCCCAGACGATCTCTTGCGCTGGCCCTGCCTGCAGGACCGGCAGGTTCCGCCGGTCGCGCCCGATATAGAGGACATCCTTTCGACGCTCGACAACCGTACGCCCGAGCGAAAAGGCCTTGCCTGCGCCATCGGCGCGGAGAATGGCGCGCACAGGGTCAAGCTGCTCCTCCCCCGGCAAATGGATCTGACCGCCTGCAAGAGCGATCAGGTTCGCAACCGCATGCAGGGCAACCTCCTCGCCGACATCCCGGCAGCGGAGCGCAAAAAGCATGGGCAGCGGCATCCATGCCTGCGACTGAATGTAGGCCCCCGCCGCTTGCGACAGCTCCATCCTGCGCCCAGCCGCTGCGAGAACAGCCCGCGAATCGAGCGCGAATTGGCCGGCTTGGCGTACCCGCACGCGCTCATAGCGGGGATTGTCGTTGCTCGGGTCCTCGAACCAGCTCAGGCCGCGCTCACGCAGATAGGCGCGGATCTCGGCGCGGCGGACCGCCAGAAAAGGCCGATGCACGACCAGAGACCCGAAAAACAGCGCGGCCGGCGCAATGCCGGCCAGTCCCCGGTCAGCGGACGCGCGGCGCAGGCGGCGCATTTCAACCGTTTCCAGTTGATCGTCCAGCGTGTGCGCCGTCACGAGGCGCGTGGCGCCCAGCCGTTGCGCAGCCTCCGCCAGAAGCCGGTAACGCGCCCGCCGGGCAGCCTCACTCACGCCCGTCGTGGGCTTTTCTCCGGACCACGTCATGGTGAGATGCGGAATGGAAAGCGTGCGGCACAAATCCGCCATGGCTGCGGCCTCTCCCGCAGCTTCCGGCCGCAACCCGTGATCAACGGTGATCGCAGCAAGCCTCACGCGCCCTTGACGAAACGCCGCAGTGTCGCAAAGCGATGCCATGAGGCCCACGGAATCGCCCCCACCCGACAGGGCAACCGCCACGGTCACGCCGTCCGGCTGATCCTCAAGGTAACGCCCGGCCGCGTCGCATGGCGAAAGAGAAAGGTCAGGCAGCCTCAGCCCGCCGGGCATGAAAGGCGGGACTGTTCGGACGCAACCTTGCTGATCACGGCCCTGGAGGCTTTGGGATAACGCTTGGGAATCTCGCGGAACGTCGCACAGGCGGTCTCCTTGTTGTCGAGAGCCGCCAGAGACATGCCGAGCTTCAGCAGGATATCGGGCGCCTTGGACGACTGACCGTAGTTCTTGAAGGCGTTCAGGAAGGTCTTTGCGGCGTCGTTGTAATGGCGTTGCGAATATTGGGCCTCGCCCATCCAGAACGACGCGTCGGGAGCCTTGGCGCTACCCGGGAACGTGTCGAGATAGGATTTGAAACCCTTCTCGGCTTCCAGATAGTTTCCGCTCAGAATGGACTGATAGGCCTGACGATAGCTCTCCTCCGCCGTCGGCGCAGCACCGGTGGCGGATTCCTTCGGCATGATCGAAGCCTGCTCCATGGGCTTGGTGCCCGCGGCATTCGGCTGACGCGGTCCCGAAGACGCAGGCGGCAGACCCGGCTTCACGCCGGGAAGCGTGTCGGCGGAGTTGTCCATCGGATTGCGCGTCGTTTCGACGATCTTGCCGTCACCATTGAAAATCAGACTGCCGAGCGTGCCGGGCTTCATGTTGGCCATTTCGTTCGGCGCGTTGACCGGCGGTTGTCCGTTGGGCGCGGCAGTCTGGTTTGCAATGGTCGGATCGGTGACGGGCGCAGACTGACCGGCAGCGGAAAGACCGGCCGTGTCACCGACGCTGTCTTCACCGATCTGTGCGGAAGGCGCTGACGCCGCCTGCTCGACAGTCTTCGGGTCGGAAGGTGAGCCGGAGGCAGTCGAAGAAGTATCGGAAGCGGCCGCGGCGGCCGCCTCCTGTGTGGTTTGCGAGCCAGCCGGCGTTTCGAGTTCGGTCTTCTTGCCCGTGGGCTTCTTCTCAAGCTGCTGGAAGCGGAACTCGTTGTCTTCCTGGGTCTTGCGCATTTGCTCCTGCATCTGCATGACCTGATAGTTCATGTCCTCGATGCGACCCGTCAACTGCCGAACAGTTTCCTGCAATTGCTGGATCTGCACTTCGGCAGTGGAAGCCTGCACGTTGATTGCTTGAGATGGCTGCGGCGCAGGCCGCCCCTGCAGCCAATTCCCCAACGTTCCGGCGTGAGCGCCTGTTGCCCCCGCAAGGACAGCGGCCATCGCGCCAGCCAAAATCAGTCTTTTCATCATCACCTCAAATGATTCGCGGATTGTACGCTCAACACGCCGCCAACATCGCCGATTGCGGACAAAAAGCAATGAAACTCTGGCCAAACTATGGAGAAAAACGCCGGTTGCGCGGCAATGCGTGCAATTCGGAGCGGGTGCGGGGCAACACTGCAAGCCCCCGAAAGGCCGGCGATCCGACCGCGAATATGTCAAGCTTCGGCGCGATCGGAGGCCGTGAGACCATCCTTCGCAGAAGAGGTCTCGTCGGTAGCGTACAGAGATCACGGAATCAAAAAGGGCGACCCGAAGGCTGCCCTTTGAGAACATCCGATCTTTCGATCATGAATTACATGCCCGGGCCGCCGAGAACGGTGACTGCGCGGCGGTTCTGCGACCAGCAGGAGATATCGTCGCAGGTAGCGACCGGGCGTTCCTTGCCGTAGGAGATCGTTCTCATGCGGCTGGCGGGAACCCCACGCGAGACGAGGTAGTCGCGCGTTGCGTTGGCGCGGCGGGCGCCGAGCGCGAGGTTGTATTCGCGCGTGCCGCGTTCGTCGGCATGGCCTTCAACCGTGATCTTGTAGTTCGGATACTTGGCGAGCCACTGGGCCTGACGGTCGAGCGTCTGCTGGGCGTCGGCGCGGATCGAGGAGGAATCGGTGTCGAAGAAGATGCGGTCGCCGACATTGACCGTGAAGTCCTGGCTCGATCCCGGCGTGGCGTTCGCGCCGTTGACGCCGTTCGCGCCAAGGCCGAGGTCGGAGGCATT